>JBGAJY010000187.1:0-10888 GCA_044224705.1 Saprospiraceae bacterium | reverse complement strand
ACGGGCCTGCATTTCCACGACATCCTCAAACTGCTCACGGCCATGAACGCGCTGGTCGAGAAAGGCCACTCGGTGCTCGTCGTGGAACACAACATGGAGGTGATCAAGTCGGCCGACTGGGTGATCGACCTGGGCCCGGAAGGCGGTATCGGCGGCGGGAGGCTGGTTTTTGAAGGCCGGCCGGAGGAGCTGGCGAAGGTGAAGGAGAGTTATACCGGGCAGTTTCTGAAGGAAAAATTGGGGTGAGTTTTTCACCACGGAGGCAGGGAGACACGGAGGTATTTTTCTCCCTGCCTCCGTGATGAAAACCTTACCGGAGCACTACCAGCTTCCCACTCCCCACCATTTCCCCATTTTCAAAAATCCGGTACATGTACACGCCGGCGGGCACTTGCCCGGCAGCCGCAATCACCTGATTCTCCGAAACGGAGCTATCCAGTACAAGCCGGCCGGTCAGGTCGCGCAGCACAAAACGCCCCTGCGCCAAAACGGCTCCTTCGATGTTCAGCACCGAGCCGTTGCTCAACGGATTGGGGAATACCCGCCAACTGTTGCCGGTCTCCCTCCTTTCCTCCGCGGGTTTGGGGAAATTTTCCGTGCCCACCGGGCAATTGAAGGTGTTGAGGTGCGATTCCAGATAAGCGCCGGACGACAAGCGCGCGCCCACATTGATGTAATCGACATCCGCCTGTTGCGGCAGCACGTAGCGGAATACGTCGGATTGGCCGGCGGAAATACCCGTGTCCTGCGGCTTGAACCGGACCGAGTACATCGGCGAATAATTCGGATTGCGGGCCAGGTAGGCGCGCCCGCTGGGCGCAGTGTAAACGGCGTTGTTGGCCGGCGAAAATGCCGTCAGGCCGTCGGGCACCTGGATGTAGGCGTAGGTCAGTTCGGCCGCGCAGTGGTTGGTAATGCGGACGCGGTAGGCCCAGTTGAGCGCCGCATCGCGCTGAATATCGAGCAGTTCAAATTTGACGCAACCGATCGTTTTGACATCGCAGGGGTCGTCGCCTTCAACATTGACGGTAAAACAACAGGTAGTCGAATATCCGCAGGCATCGTCGGCGCGGTAGCACACGGTGCTGAGTCCGACCGGGAAGGCCGAGCCGCTGGAACCGCCCGAAACGAGGGTGGTCGTCAGACCCGGACAGGGGCACCCGGAATTTGCCGAAGGCGGATTATAATTGACGACGAGGGAAGAAGCGCCGGTGGCTGCCGTGCTGCTGATATTGGCCGGGCAACTCAAACTGAGGGTATTGGGCTGGTGGTCATTCAGGTATTCGAGCACGTAAGTCGCCAGGGTATCGCAGCCGCCGCCGGAGGCCGGAAGAGCCAGGCTCACCGTTCCCGGCTGGTCGTAAACCGTCCCCCCCAGCGTGACGTTGTCGCCTGCGCAAAAGCGCAGTGTGTCGTTTAACACCGGTTGCGGAAGCCATTCCAGGATGTACGTGGCGAGCGTATCGCAGCCGTTGTCCGAGACGGGCAAATACAGAACGACCGTCCCGGGCTGATCGTACGAGACGCCGCCCAGGCTCACGCTTTGCCCCGGACAGAAGCGCAGGGTGTCATGCAGCGTGGGTTGCGGAAGCCATTCCAGCACATAAGTCGCCAGGGTATCGCAGCTGTTGCCGAAGGCCGGCAGCGTCAGTTCGACGGTTCCCGGCTGATCGTACGGGATGCCGCCGATTGTGAGGCTTTCTCCGGGACAAAACCGGAAGGAATCCTGCACCGTAGGTTGGCTGGGGCAAACATCGGCGGCAACAACGGGGTTGTCGTTTACGATCCATCCCGTCTCCGTGTGTGTGACCGCAAAATCGACAGGCGCCAGGTCATAGGTCATCACGGTATCCACGAAGTCGGTCACCGTCATGGGCGCCGAATGGGGGGTACAACAGGTTTCGACAAGCCCCTCAGGATCGGTTTTGGCCACCAGCAGGTCTGGAAGGGAGAACCCGGTGTTTTTAGTATAGCCGATAGTCATCCAGCCGCCGTCGCTGGCTGGCCGCAGCTGGCTGAATTGATTGAACCCATCATCGCCGTAGAATTTGTCCCAAACGAAGTTGCCGTCGGCGTCGAGTTTCACGAGCAGGGCGTTTTCATCGTACTCCACACTGTTGGAGGTCGTTCTGAAATACAGCCACAGGCTCATCATGTAGCCTCCGTCCGAATCGGTCTCGAGTTGGGGCAAATGGTGCAGCCAGGGCAGAATCCGGTAGGTTTTTGCCCAGATCACCGATCCGTCGGGTCTCACCTTTTGCACCCAGGCCAGTGAAGGCGGAGAGATCAGCAGGGAGTAAGGGTGAGAGACGCCGCACATGATCAGGTTGCCGTCGGCCGTCGGGCGGATACTGTACAGATCCTCCCGGTCTTGCCCGAAATACCGGAACGACTGCACCACCTGCCCTGTCGCGATATCCATGCTCAGCCAAATCCCTTCCACTTTTTCACCAAACGGTTCGACATAACCGCTGCCGCAGGCATACAACAGACCATCCTGGATAAATTGGGCGGTAAAAGTATTGAACCGGTCGGAAAAGGGTATTTTACTCCAGATCACGTCGCCGTTATTGTCGATTCTGGTAACGAAACCGCGTGTTTTTGAAGCAATGCCCGTGATACGGAAGCCTGAAAGAATATAGCCGTCGGAGAGCGGGAGCACGTTCACGCCGTAGGAGAGTTGCCCGGCTTGCCCCAGCGTTTTTTGCCAAAGCACATTGCCGTTGTCGTCCAATCTGACGAGCCAGGCATTTACCGGCCCGTCGCCGGCACCCGTGGTGTACCCGAATGCGATGAACCCGCCGTCGTTGGCCGGGCGGGCGACCTGGAATCCCTCGTTGCCGAAGGCGTCATAACTTTTTTGCCATAGGATGGCGCCAGTCAGATCGGTACGGATCAGCAGCGCATCGAAAAGGCTGCTGTCGGGGGCCTGGGTGATACCGGCGATCAGGTAGCCGTCGGACAATTCGACGATGCTCCGTCCCTGATCCTCGGCAATGCCGCCGAAGGTTTTTTGAAAACCAGGGTTTTGACTGAAAACGGCGAGCCGCAAAAGACAAAGCAGCCCTGCCAATGCGAGGCGGGAAAAGGTATCAGGCATGATGCAGGATGAATGTGGTGAACGGGAAGGCGGGTTGAAAGTAGGATTCTCGGGTGCGGCCGGGCGCAATTTGTCACAAAACATTGGTTTACAGTGCCAAAACGCGCCATACTCCTTCAAAAAGAAAAAGCCCCCCCGACGACTTTTCGCGGAGAGGCCATCCCAAAAACCAATTGTTAAAGACATCAATTTCTTTTGCCAATGGACGGACGGGCCGTCTGGCGGATGCCAACGAGTGGGTTGTCCGGCAGGGAACGGGGCCGGATTTGTGATGTCGGAGCAGTAAGATTACTTGTAGATGTCCGTTGCTTCGGGAGCAGCTTTCGGTTGTTTGCGATCGAGTGCGAAGGCAATGCTGAGCTCGTGCGAGCCGCCGTTATACTGCTGGAAATCGCCAAACGAGACGTCGTAGGAGTAATAAATCTGGGCTGCTTTGTACTTCGTGCCGATCAGGCAGGTCACCATCGAGTTGCTCGATTGCGGGCGGAACGTGAGGCCGGCGATGAGTTTGTCGTCGAGGAAGCGGCCCTGCACATTAAAGTCGATCTGGTAAGGCACGTCGCGGACATTGCGCAGCGCGAGCGAGGGAATGATCTTGAAGTTCTGGGCAGGCACGTCGATCACGTAACCCATCTGGAAAATGTAGAACTGGAAGAGGCTGTTTTTGTCGGTATTGGTCGAGCCGCCGTTCGAAGTCGGGATTTCGTCGAGCCGGGCGCGGATGGTATTGGGCAGCGAGAGGCCTGCGAAGAAGCGGTTGTCGTACATCACGTAGGCGCCGATGGAGGCGTCGAAGAACTTCTGGCCTTCTACGGCGCTTTCGAGCACTTCGTCGTTCGGGTCGAGCACAGGCGTGGGTTCGAGCAGGCTGCCGTTGGCGTTGCGACGCAGGAATTCGGTGGAGAGGCCCAGGCCGATGCGCGCTTTTTCGATGCGGAAACGGAAGGCGTAGTTGAGTTGCAGGCGCAGGGTGTTCACATTGCCGGCCTTTTCACTGAACAACCCGCCGCCGAGGGCGAGTTTGTCGCCCACCGGGCCATTGTACATAAACGTGTAGGTGGCAGGTGCGCCGGGGAACCCCGACCAGGTGCGGCGGGCGTTGAGGATAAATTCGTGTTTGTCCTGAAAGCCCGTGTAGCCGGGGTTGGTGAGAACCGGGAAAATGTGGTACTGGGAGTAAACGGCGGGTTCCTGTGCAAAAGCTGCTGCCACGGACAACCCGAATATGAAAGTAAAGAGTGCCTTTTTCATGACGTAACCGATAATTGGGAATGAGAGATGAGTTGAGAGGATTTGAGGATTTGAGGATTTGAGGATTTGAGGATTTGAATAGGCGATCTGTAATATGGCTTGGCAGAATCGCGTATTCAAATCCTCGAATCCTCGAATCCTCACCTTAAAAGATTCACGTATCCTTTTTTCTGAACGGCTTGTCCGTTGAGGGGGTCCACATAATTGAGGATGTAGAAGTATTCGCCTTCCGGGAGGGGTTCGCCGTTCGAAGTGCCGTACCAGGCGCGGGCGGGGTCGTTGTTGACGTAGCCTTTCACCTTGAAGACCAGCTGGCCCCAGCGGTTGTACACCTGGATATCGCTTTCCGGTGAGTCCTCGATGCAGAGGATTTTGAGGAAATCGTTGTCGCCGTCGTCGTTGGGCGTGAGCACTTTGCTGATGCTGAAGCAGGACGTGAGCGGGTATTCGACCGTGTCCTGGGCGTTGGTTTCGCAACCGAATTCATCCACGATCTGGAAGTACACCACCTCGCCGGCGCAGAGGCCGTCGGCAATGGTCGTTGCGCCTTCGTGGCCCTGGTTGCCCGTCCATTCCACCGAAATGCCGGTGCCGTTGCCGCCGTTGGCGTCCACGATGATCTGGCCATCACAAAGGCCGGGCGTCGGGAGCAGTTGGGTGAAAGCCACGGTGAGTTCGGAGGGCTCCGTCAGCGAAATGGTCTGCACTTTTGAGTTGCCGTTGGCATCGGTGATGGTCACGTTGTAGTCGCCGCCGCAGAGGCCGCTGGCTTGGGAGAAATCGGCGCCCGTCGTGATCAGGTTGAAAGGCACGGAAGCGGGCCATTGGAAAATGTACGGGCCCACGCCGCCGCCGCTGACCGACACGCGGCCGGCGCCGTCGCAGCTGCCGTGGCATTTCACATTGTAGGTATTGTAGTTGGTCAACGGCTGGCCTGCGGAAGTGATCGGCGCCGGGGCGCTGAGTTCGTCCGTCCAGACGGAAGTGCAGCCGAGGCCGTCGGTGACCGTCACGGAGTATTCGCCGCCGCAAAGCGTTACGGTGGAAATACCGCTGGCGCCGTTGCTCCACGAAACCGAAGTGTTGCCGATGCCGCCGCTGAACGCCACGCTGGCCTGACCGTCGCAATCGTCCGGACCGCTCACCTGGTAGCCGCCGGGATAGAGCGAGAGTTCGTTCACGTTGGTGATGCTGAGGGCCGATTGGGCCGACAAGGTGAATGGACCTTGTGTCGCGGTAATACCGATCGCGTCTGTTACAAGCAAATTATAGGTGCCTGCGGGGAGCGTATTGATGTCTTCGTTGGAGGAAGTGTACCCGTTGGTGCCGGTCCAGAGGTAAGTGTACGGTTCGGCGCCGCCAGTCACCGAGATGCTGATCGAGCCGTTGGCCGAATAGAAGCATGTCGGGTTCGTGGTAGTCGGAGCAGCAATCTGGAGCGGCTGATACTGACGCTCGAGATGGAATTCCTGCACCGTGGTGCAACCGGAGTTCGGATTTGTGATGGTCACCTGATACAGGCCCGAATCGAGGTTGATCAGCGAGGAAGCGGTCGAGCCATTGCCCCATACGAATGTCATGGTCACCCCCGGAATGGCTTGCAGCAGGGTAATGGAACCGTTCATCAAAGCGGCATTCGGTTGTGTCACCAGCGATGCAGCGAAGGCGGGCTGGAGGCCGACGATATTGGCAGAAACGGTTCCAACATTGTTCACAGCATCGGTAATCGTCAGGTTGTACGGTCCTGCCGCGAGTCCGCAAACCGAAGGCTCGTAGGTATTGAATTGTTCCGAACCGCCGTTCCAGCTGATCACGAAAGGTGCGGTGGCGCCGGCCGGGATGGCCACTGTAATACAGCCATCATTACCGCAGGAGGGCGTGACGCCGGAGATCAGCGGATTGCTCAGCGGGTTGAGGTTCGGCACATTGATCGTCTGGATCAATTGGCAACCCGAATTATCGGTAACGGTAACATGGTAATCACCGGCAAACAATCCCGTGATCACATCCGAAGTGCCAAAGCTGGTATATCCGTTCGGGCCCGTCCAGTTGAACGTCCAGGGGCTCACGCCGCCGTTGTTGAAGTTCAGGTCGATGGCGCCGTTGGGCGTTGCGCCGTTTTGTTCCGTCACCACCGGGTTGTCGGACAAAGCCGAAGGCTCGAACACCGCGATGGGCGACAGCACCAGCGAACATCCGGCGGCGTCGGTAATGGTCGGCGTGTAGGTGCCGCCGCTGAGGCCGCAGATGCTCTGTCCGCTTTGGTTGTTGGACCACAGCACGGTGTAGTTCGGCGTACCGCCGTTCAGCACCAGGGTAATACAGCCGTTGCCGGCACTGGCGCAGCTCACGTCGCTGATGATCGGCGAGCCGGAAGTGATGGGGGCAGCGCCGCCCACCGTGATGCTTTCAGTGTGCGAGCAGCCACCGGCGTCGGTGATGGTTACGTTGTAGGTGCCGGCGGGCACGTTGGCGGGGTCGGTCACGGTGGGGCTCCACGTCGTGGTGTAGCCGCCGTAGCCGCCGGCCACGTTGAGGTTGATGGAACCCGTGGCCGTACCGGCGCAGTCGGCCGGGTCGGTTTGCGGGTTGGATACCATCGGGCTGGCGGGGCCCTGGATCGTGACGGATTGTGCCAGCGAAGCCGAGCAGCCTTTGTTGTCGGTCACCGTGACGTTGTAATTGCCGGCGCCCACGCCCGAAAGCGAAGCAGTGCCGCTCACGGTCACGTTATTCTGGTCTTTCCAGTTGTAGGTGTATCCGCCCCAGCCGCCGGTAGCGTTGGCGTTGGCCGAGCCGTTGAGGTCGCCGAAACATTTGACGTTCTGTACGTTGGAGGAAGAAACCGCCAGAGCCGATTGCGGGCCCGCCACCTGGATGGATTGCGAGACGTAAGTCGGGCAGTTTTTCGAGTCGGTAATGGAGACGGTGTAAAGACCGGCCAACAAGTTAACTGGGTCTTCTACCGAAGAAGGGCCACTTGGGCCACTCCAAGCGAATGTGTAAGGCGCCGTGCCGCCGGTCGGGCTGATGTTGATCGAACCGTTCGTGCCGCCGAAGCAGATCACGTCGGTGACCGTTAACGTAGCAGTCGGTACAGTGATCGGGTTGGGCTGCGACACGAGCGCAGGGCTTGACGTCAGCGAGCAGTTGTTCGCGTCTTTCACCACGACCGTGTAGTTGCCTGCTTTAAGGCCGGTCAGGTCTTCCAGTGAGGAAACAAAGCCGTTCGGGCCGCTCCATTGATAGGTCAAAGCGCCCGTACCGCCCATTGCCGTGATGCTGATGGCGCCGTCGGAGCCGCCGTTGCAGTTTGCCGGCGTGGCATTGACAGTCGGGAGAGTGATGGCAGGCGGTTGCGGAAGGTCATAGTTGCCGCTGAGCGTTGAACCGCCCTGGAGAGTGACGGTGACGCTATACACGCCGGATTTAATATTGGTCAGGTTGGCCTGGTTGGAGGTAAAGCCGTTCGGGCCCGTCCAGCTGTAATTATTCGGCGTTCCGTTTTGAACGGTCACCGAGAGTGTACCAGTGGAGCCACCATTACAAGTAGGCTGCGCAACGTTGGTAAACTGCATCGTAGCCTGTGCGGCGGCTTTCATATACACATGCCCGCTGTTCAGCGTCGGAATAATCGGAATGTTCGGGTCCTTGATCACTTCCACGTCGAAGCCGGGCGCGGTGCCGATGGTCACCGGAACGGTCGTACCGGCCGGGCCGGCTGCCGTGAAGCAAACGGAGAACAGGACGGTGTTATCCGGCAGGGTTTTGCCCTGCAGGGTAGCGTCGTCCCAGATAAATTTCACCAAACCCGAGGACGGGTTGAAGTTGGAGGCATTGAGGTTCAGCGGGTTGGAGCCCAGCTGGATGGACTGGTAGGTCAGTTGCGTGGCGTTGTAGCTCACGGCAAACTGTACGGAAAGCAGGTCGAGGAAATTGCTGGCCGTGATGTCGACGCAGGTTTGTCCGCCTACGGCAACGGTGTCTTTATCGGCCGTCAGGATGAGGGCGTTCACCGGCGGGGGCGGCGAGGTGATAAACACCGTATCCGTCACGCCCGAGAGGTTGCCGGCCACATTCGACCACACGTTGGTGGGCGGGTTGGCGTTGTTGTACGCTTCGGCGCTGCCGGCTCCGGGCGGAAAGCCGGTGCCGTCGATGGTGACCAGCGACTGTGTGCCCGCATTGCCGATCCCTTTGAAGCACACTTCGTAAATTTTGGTGCCGTCGGCGCGTGTCACGCCGGTGGCGTTTTCATCGTACCAGCCGAGCAGCAGGGTGCCGTTGGCGGTTTGGTTCGTTGCAAAACTCGAAGCCGACAGGAACGGCAGGTTGTACGCCTGGGTTTTGACGTACTGCAGCACGTTTTTATCCCAGTGCATGGCGTATTGCATCGAGACGATACCGTCGAAATCGTTCACCGTCACCGGCATGCAGCGGGTGGAGTCTTTCGGGATGTAGATGGTATTGGCGATGATTTTGAAGCCTGCCTGAGGCGGCGGCGGGCCACCCGAGCCCACGGTCACCACCGATCCGCCGTTCTGGTAATTGACGGTGATCGTGCTGAAGTTGCGCGTCACCTCGATAGCCAGCGGCATCGTGGAGAGGTTCACGTTCGCCGTCCCGTTGGCCAGCGCCGTGAAGTGGAGCGTAAAGAGCGCCGTGTTGTCGTTCAAGGTCACGCCGTTCGGGTAGGTCCCGAAATCAGGGAACCACGACACCGTGAGCTTGCCCTGGGCAGGCTGCGAGTTGATGTTCGACGCCGCAAAACCCGGCAGGGTGAATCCATCCGTGGAGTTGTACGTGAGCGCCGCATTGTTGTAGGCGATCGAGAACTGGATGGAGGTAATGTTGGTGAAGTTTTGAACCTTCAACTGGAGATCCACAGACTGACCCACCGAAGCGGTTACGGTGGACGGAGTGAAGGTGGTCACGACGGGTTGCGCGGCAGCGGAAAGTGCGAGCAACATCAGACCTGCGATAAAGAAGTGTGTAATCGGCTTCATCTTTAACAGCGGAAATGGGATGATGATGAAATAATGTCTTGTAACGCCAACCTTCCGGTTGGCCGCTTGATGAGCGCCAACCTTCCGATCGGCGCAGGAATTTTATTCTAATACGATGGGTCGAACCCAGGAAAATCCTTCTGATTGCAGCACGAGAAAATAAACCCCATGGTCGTGCAAAAGCGCCCGTTCAATTTCCATGCCATTCCGGCCGGGCAGTAGATCCATCGATTTTTCAAACAACACGCGACCCGTCGCATCGGTGATCGAAACGCGCGCCGGAGCGGCATTTTCCACCTCAAAAACAACCTGGGTGCGTTCTGAAAAAGGGTTGGGTGCGATGTCGATGTTCAAGGCGGGGCGTACGGCGGGTTCGCCGGCAGCCACGGTGTAGCCGACTGCCACAAACCCCTGTTCGAGGATCGGTTCAATGTCGGTGGAATCAATAAATCCGTAGGTATTGCCCCCTCGCTGGGTTACTTCGAAAAAAGTGATCGGAGGCAGCTCGGTGAAATATACTTCGGTCCCGGAAAGCGTAGGACCGATCACCTTGAATTTGAGTTTGAAAATGGTGTAGCCGTCAGGCTCCGTGACGCCGAAGGTGTCGGGCGCATACCAGGCCAGGCGAAAAATGCCGCTGTCCTGTGTGTGCGTCAGACCAAAGTCTTCGTCGCCGAGATCGGGCAGGCTGTACGTGCCGACGGAGATAAATTGCAGCACTTCGGGATCCCAGCGGATCACAAACTGCACGGAAAGAATACTGTCGAAATTGGAAACCGTAACAGGCAGGTTCATCACCTGGCCGGAATTGGCCTGGTTGATGAAGGGCAGGGCGAAGCCAACCTGCGCCGAAAGGGGAAAAGAAGTGAGCAGCCATAATATGGCCGGGAGAATCAGTAACCGTTGATTCATGGGACAACTGGTTTTGGATTATGCCGATGGGAAAAATCAACACAAAAGTTTAAGCGGGATTAAAAGCAAAGAAGGATGGGAATCCGCTTGTTTTTCAACAAGCAATCGGAGTCTGTGACAAGAGATTCAAAAAGCGGGCCAATTGCGCCCGGGGATTAAAAATTTAACGGAAAAAATTTTACGCCCTTGGGATGAGCGCGGCAAAAGTAAGACGAATTTCGGGAAAATCAGGCCTTCGATCCAAAATTGGCCCGTGTTTGGCTCGAAATGGCCGTTTTCAAACGGGCGCCTGGGCTTTTTTAATTGAAAAAAGTCTTGAACGAGACCCTAATCAAATTTTGGTAGACAAACACTTAAATACGCGAATCATGGGTTAAGCGAGCCTCGGAGGGCTACGCTTTACACACGATTTTAGTTACCATTTACTACTCTCCAGATGTCGAACGAAGTGAGACATCCGGAGGGTTTGTAAAGTTGTGCGTAAACCCTGGCCCAAAGCCTTAGCCCGTAGGAGCTCGTGAAATGTACTGTTGTTTATCTGCTACCAGCATTGCGCCCACTAGTAGTGAACCAACTTAGTAGCTGAAACTATCCAGGTTTGCCCTGTCCATAGACCTTG
>JBGAJY010000186.1:0-10901 GCA_044224705.1 Saprospiraceae bacterium | reverse complement strand
CTCTTTTTCAAAAAAGTTCTTTCAAATTTTTACAAAGTATTGTAAATGAGACATTATGAAGTCACCTTCATCGTAGATCCTGTACTGTCGGGCGATGAAGTAAAAGCGACAGCGGAACACGTT
This sequence comes from Saprospiraceae bacterium, assembly GCA_044224705.1. Lineage (GTDB taxonomy): Bacteria > Bacteroidota > Bacteroidia > Chitinophagales > Saprospiraceae > M3007. Next base: position 10,778 of record JBGAJY010000186.1, on the reverse strand, counting down.
CAAAAAGAGCTGAAAGGCTTTGGCGTCACTATCGTGGCGGTGGACGAGTTGGGCCTCCGACAACTGGCCTACCCGATCAACAAACGTTCTTCGGGCGTTTATTTCAACATCGAGTTCGGTTGCGACGGCGCCAATTGGCTGGCCAAGTTCGAACTCAACATGAAGCGCGACGAACGCATTCTGCGCTTCCTGACCGTCAAACTCGACAAGTACGGCGTCAAGTACAACGACGACAAACGCAACGGCCGCATCGGTACGAAGAAGAAAGTCGAAGCACCGGCCCCCGTGGCTGCCGTCACCGAAGAAGAGGTGCCCGCACCTTCCGTGGTCGACCTGGACGCGAATTGATTGCTGGTGGGTTTTACCCTTCGCAATCCGGAATTCACCATCAACAATCATCCATTAATTACCATAACTTATGGCAGCTTCAAGAGAAGACGTCAAATTTTTGAGCAACCCGAAAATCGGGCTTCGTCGCAAAAAATACTGCCGTTTCCGCAAGTTCGGCATCAAATACATCGATTACAAAGACGCTGATTTCCTCCTCCAGTTCATCAACGAGCAAGGCAAACTGCTGCCGCGCCGCATCACCGGCAACAGCCTGAAATATCAGCGCCGCGTGTCTACGGCCGTTAAGCGCGCCCGCCACCTGGCTATGCTGCCTTACGTGGCCGACTTGATGAAATAACCACCCATTCGTTCATCTACTCATTCATTCATTGAGATGGAAATCATTTTGCTCGATCATATCGAAAAGGTAGGCGCCAAACACGATGTCGTCAAAGTAAAGGACGGTTACGGCCGCAACTACCTCATACCCCAGGGACTGGCCATCGTGGCCAACAAGTCCAACATGGCCAAACTGGACGGTCTGAAAAAACAAGCGGCTAAAAAAGAAGCCGCCATGGTGACGACCTACCAGGGCTATGCTGCCAAACTGGCCGCCGCAGGCCTCAAAATCGCTGCCAAAGCCGGTGAAAGCGGCCGCCTCTTCGGCTCCGTCACCGCACAGCACCTGATCAACGCGATCAAGGAACAAGTGGATATCGACGTGGAAAAACGCATCGTCGAAATGCCGGAGGAAGTGAAAGAGCTCGGCTCCTATACCGCCCACATCAAGTTCCACGCCGATGTGGTTGCTCCGGTCAACTTCGAAGTTGTCGCCGAGGAAGCCTGATCACAGGCCGGCAAATAAACGCAAACGAAAAGCAAAACCCGCCCACGGCAGGTTTTGCTTTTTTATTTTTGGGCCAGGATTGACATGATTTTGGCAGGATGAACATGATTTTATCTGTGGGCAAAATCATGTTCATCCTGCCAAAATCATGTCAACCCTGTCATTATGACCAATACCATTATTCGCCGGGTAATCCTTCTGGGGGCGTTTTCGATCCTCAGCCTGCTCACGGTGCAAACCTATTGGGTGCTCCGCACGTGGAATTTGCAGGAACGCGAATTTAACCGAAAGGTATACCAGGCCTTACTCGATGCCGCCAACGATCTGGCCGTTAAAGGTCAGTTCGAACTGAAATCGACCGACCTGATCGATCAGATTTACTCGAACTACTACGTCGTGAACATTAACCAAACGTTCAAAAACGACGACCTGGAATTTTACCTGCAGAAAGCCTTCGAAAGCCAGGGCATGCGCGAAGATTTCCAGTACGGGGTCTTCGACTGCTCGAGCAACCAGATGGTCAGCGGCCGGGTGGTGAAATACCGCACCCCTTCGGCATTCGGTCAGGTTGAGCCCCTGCAGGAAGAACTCCCCGCCCACCACAACCACGAAGAATTTATATACTACTTCGGCGTGCGCTTCCCGGGCAAAAACGCCAACCTGCTGAGCAATATGTGGATCGTGGTCGTTTTCACGGTGCTCATGCTCATCACTGTGGCGTTTTTCATCTACGCCATGTTTGTCATTTTGCGACAAAAACAACTGTCAGAACTCCAGCGGGATTTTATCAACAATATGACCCACGAGTTCAAAACACCGATCTCGACCATCAATATTTCCACCGATGTTTTTCTGAAAAATGAAATTATCCAGGCCGACACCCGCCTGAGCCGCTACGCGGGCATCCTGAAAGAGCAGGTCATGCGCCTCAACAACCAGGTGGAAAAAGTGCTGCAACTGGCCAAAGTGGAGCGCGACAACATCGAACTGCATTTTGAAGACCTGGAACTGGGTCAGTTTATCCGCGATACCATGCCCTCGCTCGAACTCAAAGTGCACGAACGCGAAGGCGGCCAACTGCACCTCGACCTGCCCGAATACCCCGTGAACATCAGCGCCGACAAACTCCACCTGACCAATATCCTGCACAACCTCGTCGACAATGCCGTCAAATACACCCGCGGTGCACCCGATATTCGAATCGCACTCCGGACAGAAGGCGGACAAGCCATCCTCAGCGTTCAGGACAACGGCATCGGCATCCCGAAAGAACACCAGAAAAGGGTGTTCGACAAATTTCACCGCGTGCCCACCGGCAACGTGCACAACGTCAAAGGCTTCGGTCTCGGGCTCTTTTACGTCAAAAAAATGAGCAAGGAACACGGCTGGAAAATCAGCCTCAGCAGCGAACCCGGCCAGGGCACCCGGATCGAAATCAGCATTCCGACGGTCTGAGAGGCTACTTTTGCGGTATGGCGACCACATTCGATCTTCCAGGCTATCCGGTTTTTCACGGCGACCTGCACGCGCATTTCCCCTCCTGGCTTCACCAACGCCACTATTCCCAGGTTTTCCTGCTCGCCGACACCAACACCCGCCGTGTCTGCCTGCCGTATTTTATTGAAAAAACGGGTCTGTCACCCGATTTGCCGGTCATGGAAATCCCCGCCGGAGAGGCCCACAAAACCCTCGCCACCTGCGAACAAGTGTGGCAGGCCATGTTCGCCGCGGGCCTCGACCGGCGCGCCCTCGCGATCAATCTCGGCGGCGGCGTCGTAGGCGACCTGGGCGGATTTTGCGCAGCGACATACAAACGGGGCGTGGATTTTGTACAGGTCCCGACTACCCTCCTTTCCATGACCGACGCAGCCATCGGTGGCAAACTCGGCATTGATTTTCAAGGCATTAAAAATGCCGTCGGTGTATTTCAAAACCCTGCCGCCGTGTTTGCCGATCCGTTTTTTTTAAAAACCCTGCCCGGACGCGAACTGCGCAGCGGCTTCGCCGAAGTGATCAAACACGCTCTCATCGGCGACCCCGTTTTGTGGCAAAACATCCTTCAACTTACCGATCTCAAAGACGCCGACTGGCCGCGCGTGCTGCAGGCATCCATCGCGGTTAAAGTGCGCATCGTGACCGAAGACCCCCTGGAAAAAGGCCTGCGCGCCCTGCTCAATTTCGGCCACACCGTGGGCCATGCCGTGGAAAGCTTTTTCCTCGGTTCGGAAACACCCTTGACCCACGGAGAGGCCGTGGCCATCGGAATGATCTGCGAAAGCTGGCTGGCCTGGGGCGACACCGCCCGCACCCAGGACATCAGGCGGCTGATCGGGCGGTTTTTCCCGCCGGTTCGTATTCCGGAAGAGCATTTCCCGGAGCTCTGGCGACTGATGCAGCAGGACAAAAAAAATGCCTCCGGGGCGGTGCGCGTGGCCGTACCACAGGCAGGACACGCATTCGCTATGCAAGTGCTGGAGCCCTCGCGGGAAGCGGTCGCCGGCAGCCTGCAGTTTTATGCGGCGACAACATGAGGTGTTTTTTTGACCACATGAAGGGCACATGAAGGGCACATTAGGAATAGGGTCGGGATGCTCTCACGAACACCAATTATACCCGGCGGAAAGTGGTTTGCGAAAAGTTTACTTTCGTTCAATTCTTGCATACGCTGGTTTGAGGATGCTTCCTAGCATCTGTATGTATTGATGGCAACGCGGACGACGCGGACGACACGGACTTTCGCGGACTGGCACAGCAACTGTTCCTTTATTGTCCGTGTAAGTCCGTGTCGTCCGTGTCGTCCGCGTTGCCATCAATACTCGCCATCTTTTGAACAAAATGTGAGCGGAAATGTCGGGGATTTTCGCAAACCACTTTCCATCGGGTATACACCCTTTTTTAGGACTTGGCAAATATCAGGGAGCACCCCTGCCCTTTTCCTAATGTGCCCTTCATGTGGTCAAAAAAAACACCTCATGTGGTCAAATCACAACCCCTTTGGCTTCACGATGGTAAACACCCGTGAAATATTGAACCCGAAGCGGATACCCGACAGCGTCCGCCCCTCGTCGTTTTTAAAGAACCAGTCCTCCGACGTTTGGGTCAGCAGACCTTTGTACGCCAGGTCCTGTGCATTGGTGAAATGGAGTTGGAACACATGTCCGCCCGTCTCGATATCGAAGCCGATGGCCAGCGGGTTGGCGTGGAAGCGTGTCATCTGGCCGCTGGGCACGTAGTAATATTCCGCGTTCAGGGCGATACGGCGGGTGAGTTTGATGCGGCCGGCAAAGCCAAGGGCGAACACGTCGTTTTTGTCACGGGTGCCGGGCACGAGGTTGAGGTGCACCACGGTGGGCATCACCTGAAGCGTGAGGCGGTCATTGAACTTGCGGGCGATGAGCAATTGGTGGGTATAAAAAAGCCGCGAGGAGAATTTGTTGTCGCGCTGCGGGTCATCAAATTTGAGGGTTCTGATCTCCATATCGGCTAGGTACGACACCGAAACGGGCATGGTGCGTTTGCCGGTGGATTGCCAGAAGATGCGGTATTTGAAAAAACCGTCGACCAGTTTTTCCCGGCTATTGCGCCCCAAGCCGATCATGAGGCGATCGGTGATGCCGTAGTCGAGGCCAATGCGGATGGAAGCGCCGTCGAGGCCAAACAAGTCGTACAGCCCTTGCCGAAAGGGCGAAAAGCGGTGCGAAATTTTGAAATCGAGCACACCCGGAGCGGTATTTTCGATGGAATGACCGTTCACGACACGGGTCGTTTTGAAGCTTGCGCGCACGAAATCAGTGGTGGGTTCCTCGCCGAGCAGGGAGAGCAATTCGTCGGCGTCGTCCTGGGCCCGAAGCGGGGCCAAGAGGCCGATCAGAAGCATCAACAATAGGATTGGCTTTTTCATAAAAGACTGTTGTTCAATGATCCGGTTTGATTTTCCCCAAACCCCGTCCCGCGCGCAGCGTCTGATCAGGGGAGGGAAGTGGCCAGGAAAGCCAAACCCCGTACAGTCGCTGTGCGTCAGACGGGGTTTGGTCGTTAGTGTACAAAGGAACAGGAAATGCCCTATTTCAAAGGCTCCAAAACGGCGTTCACCGTCACGCTGATTTCATTGGCGATGTTGGAGACCTTCTGGGCTTCGATGCGGATGTTGTAATCCGAACATTTGACCACAAAAGCCGAGCTCACCTTGATTTTGCCCCCGCTGACCGTAATGGTGCCGTCGAGGTTCACGTCGCGTTCCACGTTGTGAATGTTCATTTTGCCGCTGACCTTGGTTTTGTACACGCCGTCGGCGTTCAGATTCACTTCGCTGAGGTTGGTGATCTGACCTTTGAAGGAGGCGCTCGGGTACTTGGACGACTCCATGTAGTTTTCGTTGAAATGCTCCTGCATCAGGGCCTTTTCGAACAGAAAATTCTTGATCAGCACCTTCCACTCCATTTTCCCGGTACCAAAATCGATCACCGCGGTACCGCTTTTATTCGTGGCTTCGATCTTTTCCAGTTTGCCGTCGGAAAAGAATTTGACGTTTGCGTCGCGGGTAAAATACCGTTGTTGCGCATTGGCTGGCACGGCCGTAGCGAGCAAAAACAGTGAAGCAAAAACTGACAGGGCGTTTTTCATGATCAGACAGGTTTTGAGTGAACAATCAGCGGGTTATTTCACCTCGACGCACCTCGACATTTGCACGTCGAAGTTGAAGCCGGAACAAAGGCCTTTGAGGGTAACCGACTCGCCGGGCGTAAAAGTGGTGCGGGGGTGTTGGGCAAATTTGTCGAGCTCGCAGGTGACGGTGAAATCATTGCCGGTTTCGAAAATGACTTTTGTGGCGCCTTCGGCATCGGTCTCTGCGGAGCGCACTTTGCCGTTGACGGCGATCATTTTGTCGAGGTATTTGGCCGTGGCGGCGGTTTCGTCTGCGTTGAATTCCTGGAATAACTGGGTCGCATCGATGGCCACGTCGGTTTTGGCCGCGGCGATGTCTTCGTGTGGTTTGTTCCAGAGGTAGTAACCGACGCCTGCGCCAACGATGCCGGCAACCAGCAAGAACAAAAGCAGTTTCTTAATCATAACGGATGGGTTAAAGTGTTGGTAATTAATGCATTGTTCAGAATTGAGATTCAGTTGTTCGGCGCGCCGGCTTTGATCCATGCGTCAATTTTACCGAGGGTGCAATCGTCGAGTTTGTTGCCGTTTTGAGGCATCCAGCCGGTCGTGCGGGTCAGCGCGTTGTACAGCCTGCCGTCGAGCGCCGCCGTTTTAGCGTTGGCGTATTGCGTAAAATCGAGGTTGCCGGTCGGTTGGGCGCCGCTGTGACAGGTGGGTGTGCACTGGTTGAGCATGAGCGGCCGGATAAAGCCGGAATAAGAGACCCCGGCCGTGTCGCAGTTGTTGCCGTACAGTTCTTCTTCATTGTCGTAATAGCAGGCCGGGGCGCTCGTGAGGAGCAGGGCCAGCAGAGCGGACAAGGACAGGATCGTGAGCGATTTGGTCATGCGTTGGAAGTTTAACGATTGATTCGATTGGCCGATTGATTCGATTGTACGCGATTGCGTAGAAGCGAATCAATTAAAACAAAGAAAGGCAGATTTCCGGGCAAATGAATAATCCCCTCAATTCTCCGGCGCACCCGCATCGATCCAGGCTTTTATTTTATCCTGGGTGCAGTCGTCGAGTTTTGCGCCGCCATTGGGCATCCAGTTGGAGGTACGCGTAATGGCGGCGTAGAGTTTTCCGTTCAAGGCCACGGTTTTGGCGCCGTTGTAATGGGCCAGCACGACGCCGCCCTGCGCCGATGCGCCGCTGTGGCAACCCTGGCATTTGGCCTGCACCAGCGGCTGGAAGAAATTGGCGTACGTGACACCGCTCGTTTCGCAGCCGCCGAAACTCTCGTTGCAGGCATTGTTTTGCGCGCCCTGGCTCACCCAGGTTTGAATCTGGGCGATCTGAGCGGGTGTGAGTGTCGGATTAGGCACCTGGGGCATACGTTTTTCGGGATCGGTTTCGGTGATGGCCCGGACGAGTTTGTTTTCATGCCAGTCGGTGAGCGTCACGCCCTCCACAGTGCTCATGAGTTGTTCGTAGGAAGTCAATACGATGCCTTCGGTTTGGTCCACGGAATTATGACAGCCCGATTGCGTGCAATTGGCAACCAGAATGGGCAAAATGGTGTTTCGGAAATACACGCTGTCGGGGTCGCAGGGCACGCCCATTCCTGTGCCGTCCGGAACGGTATCGACGGGGTCGACGACGGGCGGATCCGGGGTCGTATCCACGATGGGGTCGTGTTTGCAGGCGAGCGCGATCAAAACCACCCAACAGACTGCGGCGCTGAAAATAATTCGCATAAGAGGGAGCAATCTTTTATCGGATAAAGCCAAACATTTGCCTTCTAAACGTCCACTAAAATCCGCCCTTGTGCGGAAGTACCCGAACTTTAAGCCCTCAACCGGGAAAAAGACGAGCTGAACATGGAAAAAAAGAGCTGGAACACTTGGTTTCGCCGGCTGGGATTTGCCGGCTTCATGTTTTTTTTGATCAAAGGGCTGGTTTGGCTGGTCGTGATCTTTGGCCTTTCCAGGGCCAGTTGCGGAGGATAAAAAGCGCTGGGCGTTTCGTTACCCGGATTATTCTCTGCCGCTTTTTTTAAAACAATTTTTTTAAAACGGCCGTTTTCCGGATTTTTGCGCTCTTGCCGTTTTCGCACCATGACAAAAGAAAAAGTGGCTGTTTCCATCCCGCGTTCAGAAGCCTTGCTGGATGCCGACCTAGTGGACCCCAAGGTTATTTCGATCAAAGGCGCGCGCACCAACAACCTGCGCAATGTGGACCTGCGCCTGCCCAAAAACCAGCTGATCGTCGTCACCGGCGTGTCGGGCTCGGGCAAGTCGTCCATTACGATGGATACGCTTTACGCCGAGGGCCAGCGCCGCTACGTGGAGAGCTTGTCGAGCTACGCACGCCAGTTCCTCGGACGTATGAAAAAGCCGGATGTCGACTATATACGCGGCATTTGTCCGGCCATTGCCATCGAACAGCGGGTTACCACCGGCAACGCCCGCTCCACCGTGGGCAGCATGACCGAGATCTACGACTTCCTGCGCCTGCTGTTTGCGCGGATCGGCAAATTCTACTCGCCCGTGAGCGGCGGCCTGGTGAAAAAACACGAAGTGGCCGACGTCATCGATCATATCAAAAATCTTCCGGAAGGCACGCGCGGACTGATCCTGATGCCTTTTCCAAAAAAATACCGCGAACGCACACTCGAGCAGGAATTAAACCTTTTGTTGCAAAAAGGGTATACGAGGGTGCAATGGAAGGAGGAGACGATGCGGATTGAGGATGTGTTGGGTACTAGCGTCGAAGCTTCTTCCGACGAAGGCCCCACCACCGACCCCTCCCCCTCCGGGGAGGGGAGCACGCTCCAGACAGGATCATCCCCCCTCCCCGGAGGGGGAGGGGTCGGGGCCTTCGTCGGAAGGGATACCATCGACATCACCCAGCCCGCCTACACCTTCCGCGAAAAAGGGCTCACCCTGCTCATCGACCGATTCGTCGTCAAAAAAGACGAGGACGACAGCTTCTGGATGCGCCTGGCCGATTCGGTGAACACCGCTTTTCAGGAAAGCGAAGGAGAATGCATCGTGCAACCTGTGGATGGCTTGTCGTCGGGAGTCACGTTCAACAACCGTTTCGAACTGGACGGCATCGAATTTCCGGAGCCTTCGCCACAGTTGTTCAACTACAACAACCCCTACGGCGCCTGCCCGACCTGCGAGGGCTACGGCAGGGTGCTCGGCATCGATCAGGACAAGGTGGTGCCCGACAAGACCAAATCCGTGTACGACGGCGCCATCGCGCCCTGGAAAGGCGAGAAGTACGGCGAATGGCTGACGATGTTCCTGGCCCAGGCGCACCATTTCGACTTCCCGGTGCACAAGCCTTTCGAAGACCTGAGCCGGGCGGAGCAAAAGCTGCTGTGGTCTGGCAATGAATATTTCAACGGGGTCAATGCCTTTTTCCAGGAAATGGAAAGCAAGACCTACAAGATCCAGAACCGCGTCACCCTGGCCCGCTACCGGGGCCGTACCGTTTGCCCCACCTGCGACGGCGGACGGCTGCGCAGCGAAGCCCTTTGCGTCAAAATCGACGGGCGCAACATCTCCGACCTCACCACGCTGCCGCTCGATCAGGTACAGCAGTTTTTTACGCAACTCAACATCACGGAACACGACCGCGCAGTAGCCAAACGCCTCCTGCTGGAAATCAACAACCGCCTGCATTTTACCGTCGAGCTGGGCCTCGGCTACCTCACGCTCGACCGCATTTCCAACACCCTCTCCGGGGGCGAAACGCAGCGCATTCACCTCACCCGCACCCTCGGCTCCAACCTCACGGCCTCGATGTACCTGCTCGACGAGCCCTCGGTGGGCCTGCACCCGCGCGACACCGGCCGGCTGGTCAGCGTTTTGAAAAACCTGCGCGACCTGGGCAACACCGTGGTCGTGGTGGAACATGAGGAGGAAGTGATCAAAAACGCCGATTTCCTCGTCGACATGGGCCCCGAAGCGGGCGTGCATGGCGGGAACGTCGTCTTTGCCGGACCCTTTTCCGACATCGGAAAAGCCGCGCCGGAAAGCCTCACCGCCCAGTATCTGAACGGCAAACGGGAAATCCCGCTGCCCAAACTGCGCCGCAAAACCTCCGATTTCCTCACCCTCAAGGGCGCGCGGCAGCACAACCTCAAAAACGTCACCGTGCGCATTCCGCTGCATTGCATGACGGTGGTCAGCGGCGTGTCGGGCTCCGGCAAAACGACCCTGGTGCGCGACATTCTGGCCCCGGCGCTGATGCAGCACCTGCCCGACAACCCCGGCAAGCAGCCCGGCTCCTTCGACGGACTGGAAGGCCCCGTGAAAAAAGTGTCGCGGGTGGAATTCATCAACCAAAGCCCCATCGGCAAGAGCAGCCGTTCCAACCCGGTCACCTACGTCAAGGCCTACGACTACATCCGCGACCTCTTTGCGGGTCAGCAAATGAGCCGCATCCGCGGTTTTCAGCCCAAACATTTCAGTTTCAACGTGGAAGGCGGGCGCTGCGAAGCCTGCAAGGGCGAGGGCGAACAGGTGATCGAAATGCAGTTCCTCGCCGACGTGCACCTCGAATGCGAGGAATGCAAAGGCCGCCGCTTCAAACAGGAAGTGCTCGACGTGCAGTTCAAAGGGAAAAACATCTTCGAAGTACTGGAAATGAGCATCGAAGAGGCGCTCGAGTTTTTCGCCGGCCACAAAGACATCACCGAACGCATCCGCCCGCTGAACGAGGTGGGCCTCGGCTACGTGCGGCTCGGCCAATCGAGCAGCACGCTCTCAGGGGGCGAAGCGCAACGGGTGAAACTGGCCTCCTTCCTGATCCGCGAAAACTCCGGCGGCCACATCTTTTTCATCTTCGACGAGCCCACCACGGGCCTGCATTTCCACGACATCCTCAAACTGCTCACGGCCATGAACGCGCTGGTCGAGAAAGGCCACTCGGTGCTCGTCGTGGAACACAACATGGAGGTGATCAAGTCGGCCGACTGGGTGATCGACCTGGGCCCGGA
>JBGAJY010000185.1:0-10921 GCA_044224705.1 Saprospiraceae bacterium | reverse complement strand
GACAGGAGCAAAATCGACTTTGACAAAAGCAAGGCTTACGTTATTGAACGGGTACTCTCTCACGGAATGTTATCAGATTGGTACACCCTAAAAGCCTTTTACGGAAAGGAAACTATTCGCGACGTCGCATTGAGCGTTCGGCATCTGGACAAATACGCCTTGCATTTTTGTGCCGCATACTTTAATGAACCCCTGAAGCGATTCAGATGCTACACTTACGCGCAATCGAACCCGACACATTGGGATTATTGAAGTCGCTGATGGGCGACCCCATGCTGGCCAACCATTTTTTGGTGGGTGGCACGGGACTGGCACTCCAAATAGGGCATCGTCTGTCTGTCGATCTGGATTTGTTTACGCACCAGCCTTTTGAATCGGAGCTGCTCCTTGAAGCCTTGCGGGCGAAATACGCTATTCAGCCACTCACTACAACCACTATCATTCTTATTGTCGTCGCCAACGGCATAAAGGTGGATTGCGTACAGTTTAAATAGCCGCTGGCGCGAGGCTTCGCCTCGTGCCTCCTCACCGATACTCCATCTCCACCAGCTTCACCCCCGCCGTATCCGTATTGTTGTCAAAGCCTTCGAACAGTGACAGGTACCCCAAGGGCGTCGTCGAATACGGCAGGTAAAACTTCCCCACGGGCGAATGCACAAACTGGAACGGCGGCTGAAAAGGCCGGTAGCTGTACTGGAAAATGTACGCCGGCACCGTGATTTTCGGCGCTCCGGTGAACTGGGTAATCTGCATCCAGAGCGAATCCTGTCCCGTGTCGGTCGGGAAATAGACGGTATAGTCGGTGCTGATGGCGTTGTCCTTGCGCCGGGCGCTCACCACCGTATCGGGCCCGCCGGGGCCGCGCCGGATACGCGCCGATTGGTCGCTCAACAGTTCAATCTGTTCGAAAGGCAGTCGGAATTGCCCTGGCGCCAGCCGGGCCGCCACCGAATCGGGGAAGTCGGCGAAATTGGGCGGCGTGATGGAATCGAACAGCGGCGGGTTGGGGTCGCCGTGCAGGTACAGGTACTGGATGGCGCGGGAGGTGTTGGTCCCGGTCAGGACGAAGGTTCTGGGGTAGTCGAAACTGACCTGCGGATCGTCGTTGTCGACCCGGCAGGCTGCGGCGAGGAGGAGGGCGGCATACAACGAAAGGGATATTTTCATGGTGCGTTTTTTTAAATAAGTTTGTTGGAAAAGAGACTCGTTCGGTTTCGAGGTTCGGGAGTTGTTGGAGTCATGGAGGCAGCCGCATCAGCCAGAAGGGCGTGTGATGCAGCGCGTACCGAAGCACGACGATCGCCTGGGTCTTACCCGAAATCAATATCCGCCCCGCGAATAAATTCACATCACAAATATTCCAAACGATGACGAAAACACCAACTACCCGGTTGTTCCTCCCGGGCATTTTCAGCGCGGTCTTCCTTTACCCCTTCATCCTTTTTTCCCAAAACAAACCGCCAAGCGTTCAGGACCTCGCCGACAAATACATGGCGCTCGATACCGGCCGTCTCGACAAAACGGAGAAAAAGACCGTTGTGGGCTTCTGGAATGCGATGAAAAACCTGCGCGGCTACGAGCAAAAGCAAAAAGAACTGACAGGAAAGGCGGGTTTCGGCTTTGAAAACAACCAGACCCGGACGGACAAATTGTTCAACCTCAATGCCGGCATTCAGGTCGGGCGCGGGATTTATCCGGGTGAATTTACCTTCACAACCAAGGTAGACCTGACCGTGCGGAATGGCAAATTTCAGGAGAACGTGTCCGACATCTTTCTGTCCTACGACTATTTTCCGTTGCAAAAGAACCAGATGTGGCTGGAGAATTTTGTCTTTCTGAACCGCTTCAAGGACGAATTTATCGGCATCGAACAGCGCTACGAGGTCGGGGGCGGCGCTATTTTTGAATTTTGGGACAAAAAACACCTGACCGACGACGGTGTCGGAAAGCGGAAGGATATGATGCCGGATACTTCCGGGAAAACCTTTCTGGACGCTCCGTGGTGGTCTTCCATGCACGGCGTTTGTAAAAAACACGACCTCAAAGGCCCCGGCTCCGGCGACAGCCTTTTACTGCAAGCCGCCCACCGGCGCACCGACGCCGCCCTCGTCACACAGTACACGAGGTTCCGGATGGGCATGCTGATCGGGATTTATATGGAATCGGAACAGGGCACGGCTGCCGATTCCGTTCAACTGCCCGCCGGTCGGATGTTTTTCACGAGAGAGCCGCTCAATACGATCAAAACCCGCTGGGAACTGCGGCCGACCATAGTCATCCGCTCCCACAAACGAATGGAAATCACGTTGAAGCCCTATTTCAAGTTCCCGATGCCCTGGGCCTGGAACGAAACGGTGCGCAGCAACAACCCCGACGTGTCGGATACGCGTTTCGATTTTCACCTCGATGTCCGTTCGGAGATCAGGTTTACCCTGACGGATGACCAGCAAAATAAAAAGATCACGATCGGGCTCGAACACCGCGTGTTGTACGACAAATCGCCGCCGCGCGTTTATCTGAACGATCAACTCGATGCCGATGGGCGACCCGTTCTGCTTTCGGCGAGGGATACGCACCAGATCACACGGTTAAAGTTTGAGGTGGAGTTTTGACAGAGGTTTTTCACCGCAAAAGCGCCGGGACGCAAAGAAATTCGCGAAGTCTTTGTGTCTCGGCGGCATTGCGGTGAAAAATCCAGACACAGGAATTACTCAAACAACTTCCCAATCCCAATTCGACATGCATCCTTACGCCAAATTGTTTTTCCTGCTCTCGGGCTTCGCCTTGCTCTCTGCCACATGCAGTCGGCCTGTTCCCCACGACGTGCCGGCCATCCATCGCTATTTTTCAGGCGGACAGATACCTGATACCCTGCGCTTTGAAGTGGCCGAACAATCGGATACGGTCCTCCTCGGCGACACCATTCCCAATGCCTTGTTTTTTACGGTTGTCCCGCAGGAGTTGCTGCGCGAGATCGATTACCTGGCCGATTCCAGCTCGGCCCTGGTGCTGGGCCGCCAGCATTTTCCCTGGAACGACAGCCTGGAAGCCTATTGGGTCGATATCCGGCAGTTCTGGTTCCAGAACCAGTCGCTGTTGCTGTACCACAAACGCCGGCAGGCCGTCGCCGCCCGGGTCACCGTGGCCGAGTGGTACGGCGGCGACGGCGGACAGATTCTGACCGGCAGTTACCTGCTCGACTACGACGGCGACGGACAAAAAGACCTGATCCGGCGCGATATCGAGCACAGCCTGATCCCCGACGGCGACGATGCGCGGGAAGTCCTGCACGAATCGGCCCTGCGGCTCCTTTGGCGCGACGGGCGTTTCGTGGAGCTCCCCGCAGCGGACAGCAGCCTGATGGTGAAACGGTTTCCGATCCGGTCGTTCTGGTAAAGAAGGGAGTTGCAGTGGCCACTGCAACTCATTTCGGCCGGTACACCAGCACCACAATCCCGCACTCCGAGGGCACTACCTTCTCCAGCACGAGCGGCTGTACGGTATCCAGCGCCCGAAAAATCGGCATCCCCTGCCCCACGGCGGCCGGATTGACAAACAGGTTGAACTCATCGATCAGGCCGCTGCGAATGAGAGAGGATACGAATTCAGAGCCGCCATAGGCGATAATGTCTTTGCCCGGCTGGTTCTTGATGCGCAGAACTTCTTCTGCCAGCTCGCCTTTGGCCAGCACGGTGTTGTCCCATTCCGATTGTTCGAGGGTTTTGGTAAAAACGACTTTGGGGGTGTCCACCATTATTTTGCCGAAGTCGTGTTCGGGCGCGGCGGGATTGGCCGCCACCTGGGTCCAGTGCGGGATAAACCCCTGGGCGAGTTTGCGGCCCAGCAACATGGTGTCGACGTCGGCAGTGATGGACAAAATATGCTGAATAATGCTGTCGGACATGTTCCAGGTAATCCAGTCCATTTCGCCGTTGGGGCCGGCGATGAATCCGTCGACCGACATTTGAACTTGCAGTTTTAATTTTCGCATGGCTTTAATTTGAATGCAGTTGTGGAGTGATTGGAAACGATCAAAGCTTCAATGCAGCAGTTTGAGGCATTTCATCAGCCCAGAAGTTGTGTCATGCAGAGCAAAGACATGCTATTTGGGCCTACCGGAAATTAACTCAAACAGATTCTAATGCAAAGGTGCGTGGCAAGGTCTAAATACTGTGCGGTGCTGAAACGACATTGTACAGGGCTGATTCCGACACAAGGCTGGAACTTGGGTCGATCCACGGCAAAGACAAAAAGGCTTCGGATTTTTCCATCTTTACACCCGAATCAAAAACTACCCGTTCAATGGTGAGAAAACTACTTGTCCGTGTCCTCCCCCTCGCAACCATCTTCCTATTTTTTACCGGAGCTTTGACCGCCCAAACGCCCTGCGAATGCACCAATTGTCCGCAATTCATGCCCGACCTCTTTGTCGGCAGTTTTTACCTCAACGTGCAAAATGCCAGCAACCCCACACTCGGCCAAAACGGCCAGGGCGTCTGCGGCGTGCACGTGCACTGGGACCATACCGCCATCTGTGATATTTCCATTACGCTCACCTCTCCCTCCGGACAAACGGTCACTCTCGTGGGCCCGATCGGGCAGTTTTGCACCAATATGGGCAACACGGGTACCGATTGGGACGTCACCTTTCTGCCTTGCGGCGACCCGGCGGTCAGCCCCGATCCGGGCTTCGCGGCCCAATGGAACAGCAACCAGAACTGGGGCGCCAACAACAGCTACACGGGCAGCTACTACCCGTACATCGGCTGCCTGCAGAACTTCACCGGATCGGTAAACGGTATCTGGACACTCACCGTCACCGACGGACAAGCCAACGACGTGGGCAACCTTTACGACTACGAGATCATTTTTTGCGACCCGTCGGGTATCGATTGCTTCACCTGCGCAGCCAATGCGGGCAACTTGCCCCAATCCGACGTGACCGAATGCCAAAATGACCCTGCATTGGCCCTCGACCTCCCGCCGACCTATATTCCTCAGCAACCGGCGCCCCCTTCGTCGGAATATTCCTATTCCTACGTGGTGGCCAATGCCGCGGGCGTCATCGTCGCTTTCCTTGATGAACCGGACCTGACGGCCCTCCCGGCAGGGAGCTACACCGTCTGCGGCATGTCGTATTACAGCGCCGACGCGGGCGACATTCCCAATCCCAACGGGGTGCTCACCGTGACCCAACTGATGAACCAGCTCAATTCCTCTCAACCTCCCTTCTGTGGCGACATCACGCCCAACTGCGTCGGCGTCACCATCAAACCCCTGCCGCCCGACGTGGAAGAGACGGTCGAAATATGCGCGCCGGGCTGCTACTCCTTTTACGACCAGGACTTTTGCAGCAGCGGCACCTACACGGTTGACCTGGAAGAGAACGGCTGCCCATACACCGGAACGCTCTACCTGACGGTGCACCAGCCCAATTTTACCACGGTTTTTGAAACGGTTTGTGCAGGCAATTGTTCCACTAACCCGCTATTCCCCGGCACATGCAGCACCGGAACTTACCAGGCCACCACGTCCAATATCTTCGGCTGCGACAGCACGGTCACCCTGAACCTGACGGTGCTCAACCCCATCGCCAATATTCAACCGCCACCCTTGCTGGCCTGCGGACAAAACTCCGTGCAACTATCGGGCCTGGGCTCCAGCGCAGGACCGGGTGTAAATTATCTGTGGACCGCCTCCAATGGCGGAATCATCACGGGATCGACCAATACCCTGGTGACCACAGGCGGCGCGGCCGGCGATTACAGCCTGCGTGTGTGCCGGACATTTGCCGGCGTCACCTGCTGCGATTCCGCCATGACCACCGTGGTGGCTGACAACAGCACACCGCCGGCCCCTTCGGGTATCACCGGCAGCTCATCCATTTGCCTGAATCAATCGGGTGCGTACAGCATTTCCGGCGTTTCCGGCGCGACCGGCTACACCTGGACCGTTCCTGCCGGCGTGACCATCAATTCCGGGCAAAATACCACGACCATCAACATCACGTGGAACAGCAATACCGGCGGCAATATCTGCGTCGCGGCCAGCAATGCCTGCGGCGCGGGCCCGCAAATCTGCCTGCCTGTGACCCTGGACACCATGGCCATTCCAGCCACGCCACAAGGCAATGCCACAGTGTGCGCGGGCGCCACATTAGCCTACAGTATCCCGGCTTTACCGGCGGGAACAACTTATAACTGGACCGTCGCGGCGCCGGCCACGCTGGTATCCGGCCAGGGCAGCAGCCAGGTGATGGTCAACTGGGGCAACGCCCCTTCGGGAAATGTCTGCGTCAGCGCCACGGGGCCATGCGGCACCAGCGCCCCAATGTGTTTGCCTGTGACCATTACGGCCGCACCGGCCGCGCCAACGCTCAGCGGAAATGTTTCCGTCTGTGCCGGCAATACGGAAAGTTACACGGTCGCAGCCGTCCCCGGCGCCACCAGCTACAACTGGCAGGCGACCGGTGGCGTCGTCGCTTCCGGCAACGGCAGCAGCAGCGTGCAGGTGATTTGGGATAACAACGCGACCAGCGGCACCGTCTGCGCCACGGCCGTCAATGCCTGCGCCGGCAGCGCGCAGGTCTGCCTGAACGTGACCGTCAATCCTCCGCTGGCCGCTCCGGTCGTGAGCGGCGATGCCACGCTTTGCCCCGGCGACACCGGCGCTTACTCCATTTTACCCATCAGCGGCGCGACCGGCTACCTCTGGACCCTGCCCAACGGCGCCAATTTGCTGACGGGCCAGAACACCACGGCGATCAGCGTCAACTGGCCCGCCGCACCCGGCGGCAATGTCTGCGTAGCCGCGGTCAGTGCCTGCGGGACGGGGCAGCAGCAGTGTTTTCCGGTGCTCGTCAACCCGACACCAGTGGCCAATGCCGGCGCCGACGGCGCCGTGTGCGGCACCGTTTTTACCGTAAATGCCGTACCGGGCAATACCGGCAGCACAGGCGTCTGGACGACCCTCTCCGGGCCGGGCAGCCTGGGCTTTGCCAATGCCGGCAGCGATACGACGACCGTCACAGCCAGTCAAAACGGGACCTACCTTCTGCAATGGACGGAGAGCAGCGCAGGATGCAGCGACGTCGATACTGTCCAGTTGAACTTCAACGCCTCTCCCGTTTCGGGCATTCTGAGCAATGTGTGCGATCCGAACAATCAGAATTACACCGTGACCATCCCCCTCAGCGGCGGGCTGGCGCCTTATTCGGTCAATGGCGTCCCTCTGGCGGGTAATTCCTATGTTTCAGCGCCTATTCCGAGCGGCTTATCCTATTCCTTCACCGTCACCGATGCCAACGGATGCGCCGCGCCGACGATCAACGGCGCCTACAACTGCAATTGTGCAACCAATGCCGGGCAAATGAATTTGCAAACCCTCAGCGCCTGCGCCGACGGAACCGTTGCGGCGGATTTTCTGGGTGGCGAAAACCTCGACGGAAATGACACGGTCGCCTATGTGCTGCACACCGGCGCAGGTACCACCCTCGGCACCGTCCTGGCCCAAAACGGCACGGGTGTGTTCGGATTTCAGCCGGGAATGACTTACGGGAACACTTACTACATTTCCCTCGTGGCAGGCGACAAACTGAACGGCCAGCCCGATCCTGCCGACCCCTGTTTTTCAGTAGCGCAGGGACAGCCCGTGGTGTTTTACGACTACCCGGTCGCAATGGCGGGCGCGAACGATGCCGTGTGCGGACTTTCCCTGAACTTGAACGGCACAGGAACCGGTGTCTGGTCGCTGCTGACTGCCCCGGCTGGCGGCAATTTGTCCATCGCCAATTCGCAGGACCCCGCTACGCAGGCAACCGCCACTCAATACGGCCTTTACACCCTCAACTGGACGGTAACGGCCAACAACTGCAGCTCGACCGACCAGGTTTCGATACAGTTCAACGACAGCCCGTCGCTGCTCGATCTGCAACGCAGCTGCGACCCCGCCAATGAAAATTACACTGTCACTCTGAGCATTTCCGGCGGAACGGCGCCCTACACCGTGAACGGCGCACCGATCGCAGGCGCCACCTTCACCTCCCCGGCCTTTCCAAACGGCGACCTCTATACCTTCGAAATCGCCGACGCCAACGGCTGCTCCATGCCGCAGATCAACGGTTCGTACAGTTGCAACTGCGCCACCAACGCGGGCACCTTGTCCACCCAGATCCTGCAAGCCTGCGAAGGCAGCACCGTGACCGCTCAAAGCAACAACAACCAAACCCTCGACGCCAACGACGTGACCGCCTACGTGCTGCACAACAACGCCGGTCCTGCGCTCGGTCAGGTGTTTGCCGAGAACACGACGGGCGTGTTCGGCTTTCAGCCGGGCATGTCGCTTGGACAGACGTACTACATTTCCCTGGTGGCCGGCAATCCGCTCAACGGCGCGCCCGACCCGGCCGATCCCTGTTTCTCCGTAGCGCCCGGTCAGCCGGTAGTTTTCCTCCAAATACCATCGCCGACAGCAGGCGCCGATGACGCCATTTGCGGGCAAAGCATTGATTTGCAGGCGCAAAGCAGCGGGTTCAACGGCGTTTGGACGCAATTGTCCGGCACGGGGACAAGCAGTTTTTCGGCATCCGTAGCGCCCGACGCTACCGTCACGGCCTCCGCCTTCGGCGATTATTTATTTGAATGGTCAGAAACGAACGGCATCTGTTCGGCGGCAGATACCGTGCTGATTAGTTTCCATGAATCGCCTGCCGCGAATGCCTTGCTGGAAAGTTGCAACCCCACCAATACGCAGTACAGCGTCAGTTTCGACGTGCAGGGCGGCGCTGCGCCATACACGGTGAGCGGACTGAGCGGCACATTTACCGGCAATACTTTCAATTCCGCACTGCTCGCCAACGGCAGCAATTATTCCTTCACCGTCACCGACGCCAACGGCTGCGTCAGCGGCGCAGTAGCCGGCGCCCACAATTGCAACTGCCTGACCGACGCGGGCAACATGCTCGCGACCCCGGCGGTCTTTTGCGCCGACGTGCCGGCTTCGGCCACCTGGAACAACAACGCCGCACTCGACGGCGACGACATCGTGCAATTTATCCTGCACGACCAGTCGGGAACCTCGCTCGGTACAGTTTACGCGACCAGCAACCAACCGGCATTCCCCTTTACCGGCGCCTTGCAAACCGGCACGATCTACTACATCTCCGCCATTGCCGGCAACAACCAGGGGGGACAGGTAGCCCTGAACGATCCTTGCCTGAGCATCAGCCCCGGCGCCCCGGTGCAATGGAAACCTTTGCCCACGGCGACGCTCAGTGGTGACGCAACCATTTGCAATGGAACAGTAACAGTGTTAAATTTCTCAGGAACAGGCGTTTATCCCCTGCAACTGACGTATTCGGACGGCAGCCCGGCGCCAGGCAACCTCATCATCGGCAACGCGCAAGTGATCGCTGTGCCGGTGATGCCCACGGCTACGACCACTTATACGCTGGTCTCGGTGAGCGATGCGACCTTGCCCACTTGTTCCGCTGTGCTGAGCCAAAGCGCGACAATCACCGTCAGCCAACCCGTGACGGCGGGCACAGCCGATGCGCCGCTCGAATTTTGCGCGGGCACGGCCCAAATCATTCCGCTGGGCGGTCTGCTGACGGGCGCTGATGCGGGTGGCCAGTGGTCGGACGTATCGACCGTACCCGCTCTTCCCGGTGCATTCAACGCCGCCGCAGGCACTTTTTCAACCGCTGCGCAACCGGCAGGGGCCTACGTGTTCCGCTACCGGCTCGATGCACAGGAACCTTGTCCGGATGCGACGAATACCGTGTCGGTGATCCTCCATGCGCTGCCCAACGCCGATGCGGGCGCCGATCAGAGCCTCGATTGCAACCAATCCACAGCCACTTTGGGTGGCCCGGGTACGACCCAGGGCGTTCAGTACGCGTGGTCGCTGAACGGCGCGCCGGCGGGCACGGCATATACGCTGGATGTCGCCGCACCGGGCACCTACACCTTGTCGGTGACCAATGCCGCGGGCTGCACAGACACGGACCTGGTCACTGTGACCCAGGATGCCGAAGTGCCCATGGCTTTCGCCATTTCAAAAACGGACGTGCATTGTTACGGCGAAAAAAACGGCCGGATCGTGGTGGATTCCATCGTCAGTTCGCACCCGCCCGTGATGGTGGCGCTGAACCACGGGGCCTACGGCGCGCAAACCGAATTTTATCCGCTGGAAGCCGGGGCTTATACCGTTTCCCTGCTGGACGCCAACGGCTGCGAGTGGGAGGCCGCGCCCATCACCATCACCCAGCCGCAGCAACTCACGGTCGAACTCGGCGACGACCTGACGGTCATATTGGGCGAACAGGCGATTGTACAGGCCGATATCTCCGTACCGCTGACGGCGCTGGATACCATCATCTGGACCCCGCTGCTCGATACGCTGAACGCCGGGACAGACCTGCAACAATTCGTGCCGCTGACGCCACAAAAAATCAGCATTGTCGTGGTGGACAGCAACGGTTGCACGGTGAACGACCGGGTCAACCTGTACTTGAAAAAACTGCGCAACGTGTACATTCCCAACATCATCGACCCGCAAAGCGGACTCAACACGGCCCTGATGGTATACGGCGGTCCTGACGTGGCGGAGATCGAATCCTTCCAGATTTTCGACCGCTGGGGCGACAAGGTGTTTGCCGCAGAGCATTTCCCGGCCAACGACCAGACGGTGCGCTGGGAAGGCAAATTCAACGGCGAAAACGTGCTGCCCGGCGTGTACGTCTACTGCGCCGTGGTGCGCTTTATCGACGAGGAAAAACTCGTGTTCAAGGGAGACGTTACGGTATTCCGGTAGTCGGGAAAATCCTTTTGATTGACGAGTACATGAGAAGCTGTTTGAGTTAGTCCAACCGCTGTGTCAACCCCACCCCCGACCCCTCCCCAAAAGGGGAGGGGAGACTGGG
>JBGAJY010000184.1:0-11057 GCA_044224705.1 Saprospiraceae bacterium | reverse complement strand
GGTGAGCCAGGTACGGCATACGTACAGGTCGGGCCAGCCGTCGGCGTTGATGTCGACCACCGTGACCCCGGTTTTGAGGCCGCTGGGTCGGGCGACGCCCGAAGCGTCCGAAATGTCTTCGAATCTGAGCCCGCCTTTGTTCAGGTACAACCGGCAGCCTTGCAGGCGGGCGGTAAAAAACAGGTCCTGCAAACCGTCGCGGTTCACATCCAGCACCGCCACCCCGCCGCCGTTGTAGATGTAGGGGTCCATGGTGAAATTGTATCGATACTCCTCCCCTACCGTGAAAACGAAAGAAATGCCTGTTTCCTCCGGGCTGCGGCGTTCGAAACGGGTGGTGGCGGCCACGGCAGGTTTGGCCTCCGGGGCAGACTGGAAAACCGGTTTTTTGTGGTCGCTACAACTCGTCAGCAACAGCGATAAAACGGCCCAAAAGCAAAAAAACGGCAAGGCGGCGGCATTTTTCATGCAATAAAACGATTGGTCGGGGTGAAACTACGGATTCCCGGAAATTTTGGAACAGGCCGGTTTTTTTGGGCTTTTCCGTCTACCTTTGCGGCCGTTTTTCGGGAGTATTCCAAATTTTGTTTTTGATCAAAACCGTTTTTTTGATTCAAACAGAATAAAAACCAAGGCGCTCCGCAAAACCTTTGCTTTTTTCACCTGCATTTTATTTCACCATGGCTCTCCAGTGCGGCATTGTCGGCTTGCCCAACGTCGGAAAATCTACCCTTTTCAATGCGCTCACCAGCGGCAAAGCGCTGGCGGCAAACTACCCTTTCGCCACCAAAGACCCCAACGTCGGGGTAATCACCGTGCCTGATGCGCGGCTGGACAAGCTGGCCGAACTCGTTAATCCCCAACGTGTTGTACCCACAACGGTCGAAATTGTCGATATCGCCGGGCTCATCAAGGGCGCCAGTCAGGGCGAGGGCCTGGGCAACCAGTTCCTGGCCAATATCCGCGAAGTGGACGCCATCGTACACGTGGTCCGCTGCTTCGACGACGACAACGTGGTACACGTCGACGGCTCCGTCAACCCCGTACGCGACAAAGAGATCATCGACCTCGAACTCGGCCTGAAAGACCTCGAAACCATCGAAAAACGCCTCGATAAAGTGTCCCGCGCCGCCCGAATGGGCAGCAAAGACGACCAAAAAGCGCTCGAAACCCTGAACCGCGTCAAGGCGCACCTCGAAACCGGCCGGCCGGCCCGCGAAATTCTCGCCGACCTCGACGAGGATGGCAAAACGCTGGTTTCCAAGGAATTGGCCTTACTGACCGCCAAACCCACGCTCTACGTTTGCAATGTGGACGAAGGTGCAATGGAATCGGGCAATGCCCATACGGAGGCATTCCGGAAGGCAGTCGCCGCCGAACACGCCGAAGTGATCACCATCAGCGCAGGCATCGAAGCGCAAATTGCCGACATGGAAACGGCCGAGGAACGCGAAGAATTTCTCGAAATGATGGGCCTGAGCGAGCCGGGAAAGAACAAACTCATCCGCTCCTGCTATACCCTCCTCAACCTGATCACCTATTTCACCGCAGGTGTAAAAGAGGTGCGCGCCTGGACGGTGCGCCGTGGCGCCAAAGCGCCGGAGGCTGCCGGGGTGATCCACTCCGATTTTGAAAAAGGATTTATCCGCGCAGAGGTCATTAGTTATCAGGACTTTACGACGCTGGGCTCCGAAGCCAAAGTGAAGGAAGCCGGTAAAATGGCCGTCGAAGGCAAGGAATATGTCGTGCAGGATGGCGACGTCATGCACTTCCGTTTCAACGTTTAAGCATTCCGAAAATGGCCATCAACACCCTCATTTTCGATCTCGGCGGCGTGCTGATCGACTGGAATCCGGAGTACGTTTTCCGCGAACTGATCCCAGATGCCGAACGCCGCCAATATTTTTTTGAAAACATCTGCACGCACGAGTGGAACGTGGAGCAGGACGCCGGCCGGCCGCTCGCTGTGGCGACCGAACTGCTCGTGGAGCAACACCCCGATTGGGAGCCCGAAATCCGCGCCTACTACGACCGCTGGGAAGATATGCTCGGGGGGCCCATTCCGGATACGGTTGAACTGCTTCGCGAAATTCGCGATGAAGGCCGCCTTCGGTTGCTGGCTTTGACCAACTGGAGCGCCGAAACCTTCCCGGTGGCGCTGGACCGTTACGATTTTCTGCACTGGTTTGAAGGCATCGTCGTGTCGGGCGCTGAAAAAACCCGCAAACCCTTTCCGGAAATTTACCAGACCCTGCTGCAACGCTACGAGGTCAAGCCCGAATTGGCCGCTTTCACCGACGACAGTCTGGCCAACATGCAGGGCGCCGAAGCGGTGGGTATCAAGGGTATTCATTTTCAGGGAGCAGATGAATTGCGCAAGACTCTTCTTGAATGGAAGGTACTTGGTTAAGCCAAGTGTTTATCTTAATTTTGGCTTCTCCTATCGAAAAATCTTGGCCTAAGCCAATAAGCCGTATTGTTTTACGGTTACAAGCGGCGCGGCGCAGGGTTTGCGTTTATCACCGCCATTTTTGAAGCTTTCCGCTATGAAAACAGTACAAGAATTCTTCCTCTTCTGTTCGGGGGTGGAACACAGCATTCTCGAAAAATGTCCTTCCGACCGCAACAAATACGCCGGCATCGGCGCCACGGTGTTTTTTACCGGTGTGCTGGCGTTTATTTCTTCGGGTTATGCGCTGTACACCGTTTTTGATTCCTACCTGGCGGCTATTTTCTTCGGTATGGTGTGGGGCTTGATGATCTTCAATCTCGACCGCTACATCGTCATGAGTATGAAGAGCTACGGCCGCTGGTGGCGCGACTGGCTCGTGGCCCTGCCCCGTCTCGCACTCGCCGTCCTGCTGGCGCTGGTGATTTCCAAACCCCTGGAAATGAAGATTTTCGACAAGGAAATCCAGGCCGAACTGATCCAGATGGAACAAGAGGTTTTCAAGCAGCAGGAGGACCGCGTGCAAGTCCGCTTCCAGGCCCAGATCGATGAACAACGTTCCCAGATCGCTGCCTTGAAAGCCGATATCGCCGCTAAAACGGCCGCACGCGACACCCTTGTTCGCATGGCCGTGCAGGAAGCCGACGGTACAGGCGGCTCGGGACACAAAAACCTCGGACCGATCTATATGGCCAAAAAAGCCGACGCCGACCAGGCCCAGGCCGAACTGAGCGCACTTTTGGCCACCGCACTGCCAGCCATTCAGGAAAAAGAACAAGCCATCCGAACGCTTGAAGCCAATGTGCAAAGCGAAATCGCGGCCCTCAGCCGGACCCGCTACGACGGCCTGGCCGCACGTATGGAAGCGCTCAGTCGCCTGACCGCCAATAGTTTAGCGATTCTTTACGCCAGCCTGTTCATCACGCTCCTGTTCGTGGCCATCGAGACGGCGCCCATCATGGTGAAACTGATCTCCTACCGCAGCCCCTACGACTATTTGCTGCACGAACACGAGCACGTGTTCGAAATGAACAACCTCGAACAGGTCACGCTGCGCTCGAACACCGTGCGGAACAAGCTGAAATTCGACACCGAAACGGGAGCTTACCTCGTTGCTGCGCGCATCGCTTCGGAAAAGGCGCTGATCGACCACAAAATGAAAGAAAAACTGGAGGAGTTGAAAGCCCGTCCGTACGACTGGAAACTGGGTAATTTGTAATTTACCACTGAGGTTTTTTTATTAACCACATAAAGGGCACATAAGACCACATAAAGGTTTTTCTTTCTTCATGTGGTCTTATGTGCCCTTTATGTGGTTAATAAAAAACCTCAGTGGTAAATCAGGAATCTTTGATATCGGCCAACGTCTTGGTTTCCAAAACACCCAGGGTCGCGTCGCGAACTTCCGCGAAAACCGAATTGATCCTGCAGTTGATCTCGTCGCAGTCTTCGCACCTCCGGTAAAAATTCAAACTGACGCAGGACAGCAACGCGATGGGACCTTCCACTACCCGGATCACTTTGGCCAAAGTAATCTGTCCAGGAGGTATTTTGAGAAAATACCCCCCTCCTTTGCCCTTTTTACTATCGAGCAAGTCCGCCTTTTTTAGTTCCAAAAGGATGTTTTCCAGGAACTTTAAAGGGATTTGCTTTTGTGCGGCAATATCACTGATCAAAACCGGTCCTTCGTTGTACCGGGCAGTCAAATACCCCAGGGCTTTGATGGCATATTGTGTTTTTTTGGAGAGCATGAAACTGCAGAAAATTTATTAGTCTATAACGACAGTAGACTTTTTAATTCAAGGTAACTTTGCCTTTTTAGGCCCAGGACAAGGTAAACAGTATTTCAGACACCCGCTCTTAAATACGATACCGGACCGATTGCATTTCAATATTCAACCATTAAAACAATCAACACATGAGCCTGCGTTTAGGGGACATTGCGCCCAATTTTACCGCCCAAACCACCGCCGGCGAGGTGGATTTCTATGAATATCTCGGCGACGGCTGGGGTATCCTGTTTTCCCACCCGGCCGATTACACCCCGGTTTGCACCACCGAGCTCGGCAAAACGGCCGCCCTGCAGGAAGAATTCCGGCGCCGCAATACGAAAGTGCTCGCTGTCAGCGTAGACCCGCTCGACAAACACCAGGGCTGGGTCAAAGACATCAATGAAACCCAGCACGTCACCGTCGATTTTCCAATTATCGCCGACCCCGACCGCAACGTGGCCACCCTCTACGGCATGATCCATCCCAACGCTTCCGAAAATTTCACCGTGCGCTCGCTGTTCATCATCGGACCCGATAAAAAGGTAAAACTGACCATCACATACCCCGCCTCCACCGGCCGCAACTTCCATGAAGTGCTGCGCGTGCTCGATTCCCTGCAACTCACGGCGAATTACAGCGTGGCCACCCCGGCCGACTGGAAACAAGGCGAGGACGTGATCGTGGTACCCGCGGTATCGACCGAAGACGCCATCAAGAAATTCCCGAAAGGTGTGAACGTGGTAAAGCCTTACCTGCGCTACACGCCGCAGCCGGATATCATTGATTGAAATCGGATGACGTAACGAATGGCCCACAGCGACCAGGGCCATTCGTTTTTTATCTGGAAATACTGCCGCTAACGAACTGATTCCGGCGTGGTGTCTTCCAGGTAAGCCAGGATTCCGCCTTTCAAATTGTACAGGTTGTCAAATCCGAATTTTTCTTCCAATTCGCGGATGGCTTTGGCGCTGCGGACGCCCGAGCGGCAGTGGATCACGACTTTTTGATCCCGTGCAATGCGGGCGGCATTTTCCGTGACAGAGGCGAGCGGGATCAAAGTGGCGCCAAGGTTGGCCGTTTCATATTCGTGCGGTTCGCGGACGTCGATGAACTGGAATTGTTCACCCATAGTCTGCCATTGAAGCAGCTCCCGGACGGTGATTTCCTTCACAGGCCTTTCTCCGCTTTTTAAGCCGCAGAACACTTCATAGTCAATGAGTTGTGTGATATCAGGGTTTCTCCCGTTCAACGGATTGTCGTCCCGGCGCCTGATCCTGATGGTTTTCGTTTCAAAATTCAGGGCATCGAACAGGAACAGCCGACCGCTGAGCGGCTCGCCCACGCCGGTGATGACCTTGATGACCTCACTGGCCTGCATGCTGCCAATGATGCCCGGCAAAACACCCAAAACGCCCCCTTCCGCGCAGCTCGGCGCCTGGCCGGGCGGGGGCGGAGCCGGGTACAAATCGCGGTAATTGGGGCCCAGTTCGCCATTTTCGTGGCGGTAATTGAACACGGAGACCTGCCCTTCAAATTGAAAAATGGAAGCGCACACATTGGTTTTGTCCAGCAACACGCAGGCATCATTCACGAGGTAACGGGTCGGAAAATTGTCGGTGCCGTCGGCCACCACGTCGTAATCACGCAGGATGTCGAGGGCGTTTTGGGCAGTCAGTCGGGTATGGTGAATCCGGATCTCGATGTGTGGGTTGAGTGCTTTCAGGCGGCGTTTGGCCGTGGTGACCTTGCGTTTGCCGGTGTCGCCGACTTTGAACAGGATCTGGCGTTGCAGGTTGCTGTCGTCCACCACATCGAAATCGACGATCCCGATCGTGCCAACGCCGGCGGCGGCGAGATACAGGAGCAGCGGGCTGCCCAGCCCTCCCGAGCCGACTACCAGCACTTTGGCGGCTTTGAGTTTTTGCTGCGCTTCCAGCCCGAATTGCGGCAGGATGATGTGCCGGTTGTACCGCGCCAGTTCGGCTTCGCTGAACCGGATATCTTTGTAAAAAGGCATTTTTCAGAATTTGCGATCAAAAAAAAGACTCAGACACGAGCGTGTAATCTACAAAGTTGGGCTTTTGAACGTAAATTAAAGCGCGGCGGCGCGGCGGTTTATTTTTCCGGCGAAGTTGAACAAATGTCCGCCGACCAGCCACCATTTGCCGGGTCGGCGCACGGGGGCAGTTGCCGTTTGGATACGCCGGGCATCCGCGGCGGGCAACAGATCGAGCGGAAGTTCGTGCTGGCGGACATAATCCAGCAAGTGCTTTTCCGACCAATCGAACAGTGGATGGAACACGGTTCTTTGCCCCGCACTACCCGGCAGGAAAGCCGCTGCCGCCTCGTGCGCGCGCAAACCCGTGATGAACAAGTAGCCCGTTTGAAAAATGTAGCCCAAAGGTGCCGCGCCGGGGTGTTTGTCATACTCCTGCGCCAACTCCGGATGCCGGCTCAGGTGTTCCCGGGCGGCCAGTTCGGCCTGGCTGAACGTCACTTCTATCGTTTGTCCAAAATGGTCGATGGTCCGGACAAGAGTTTGATATTGATCAAAATCCGGGCGTGCAAACACCCGGACCGGCAGATTATTCGAAAAAATCAAGTGGGTCAGCACCTGGTCTTCGAGGGTGAAACGCGTGGCAAACAGCGCGCGGCCCGGAAACTGCGCGATCAGTCGGTTCAAGTGGCGAATGGCCTGGCGCTGATAACCCGGCCGGAGGCTGACCCCCTTGGATGTGTTCAGAAAAGGTGCGACGATGTTCATGGTGCGTAACGCCAACCTCCAGGTTGGCAGGTTTATATTTTAAATTTCAAATTGAGTTGACGAAGTCATAAAAAAAGCCCCCCGGTAACCACTACCGAAGGGCCTGAAACTGGAATTGTTTGAGCATGCAGAATATTGTCGAACACCATTCAGTCCCCTGGTAGGGCTTGCCGATTACCTTCCGGCATCGGACAACAACCCATGGACATCCTGAATGTGTGCTTGTACCTCATCGTTTGATTGTGATGGGGCAAAGGTGCAAGGAGTTTTTTTATTATCCTACTAAATTAGTAGACTTTTATTTTTTGACAAAAAACCGCCCAAAACCACGCTCAGTTCTTCTGCACCATCACCGCCGTGGCATTGCGCCCCGATCCGACGGTCAGAAAATATATCCCGGGATTCAAACCACTCAAATGCAGCAGCGCCCGCTCCTGAACGACGGGAACACGCAAGGCTTGTCTTCCCAAAGCATCGGTGATCGTCAATTGCAGCGGGCCCGCGACGTTTTCCGCACCCTGAACCACCACGCTCAGGTCCTCCGTGAACGGGTTGGGAAACACCGACAAGTAAGGTGAGGAAGCCGGCGCCTGGGTCGTGCTCGATCCTCCGGGCGCGCCCGGCGAGCCATCCGGTGCGGCCGACACCTGCCAGCTCGTCGCAAAATGGTCGTCGAGATTGGAAGCGACCAGTTCCAGCGAGCGGCCGAGCAGGTCGTTGCCCTCGGGCCAGGGCGCGTGGTTGTCGTAGCGCACGGCTTCCACCAGCAGCCCGCTGGCGTCGTAGAGGTAAATGGCTTCGCCTTCATTGGCCAGTTTGCCGTCGGTCCATTCGAAAACCTGGAACGGCGCTCCGGCAAAATTCGCGGCCGATCTGGCCACAACGACGTACTCGCCGGCAGCGATGGACGCCCCCGCCGGAAATACAAAATCCACGGCATTAGCGAACGTGTAGCCCTGTAAATCAATTGTTTGCGAACCCGGGTTGAAAAGTTCGAAAAACTCTCCGGTGGTGGTCAGCGTATCGTTGTACATGATTTCGGACAACATCAGCTGCGGCTGCCCGGTATACACCGGCAGTACGTTGGCGCCCAAATCGATACCATCCAGGCCCGCGCCGAGGGCCGGCGAACCGGGCAGCAAGTGAAAATTATAAAACGTCGGGTCGGCAAAATGCGGGTCGGCGGTCAGGTTGCCAAAGCCGTTGAGCGTGTCCGTGTCAGACAGGCAATGCGACAAAGTGATCGACGACAAGGTATCCGCCACGTAGGCATTGAACGCGGCATTCGAGGCGATGCAATTGGTGATCGTGCCATTGCCGCCCAGGTTGCCGGGATTCTTTTCGTAGGCCGCGACGGCATTTTGATTGCCGAAAAACGTACAGTGATCGATCTGAACGGGCGACTGGTCTTTCAACGCAATGCCGTAGCCCGTGTATGCAATCGTGTTGTTCCGAATGGTTGCCGAAGATTTTTGGCCCACGGAAATGCCCTTATCGAGGCAGTGATAAACGAAATTTCCTTCGATCAGCAGGTTCTGGCACTCCTCGCCGATATCGAGTCCGTCGCAGTTGTCGCCGCGAAAATCATGGATCGTGTTATTGCGGATGATTCCGCCGGTTACCCCATCGAAGTCGATGGCGTCCATGTCGGGCAACGTCGTGAGCGCCTCGAAGGTGGAATTTTCGACCCGTCCGCTGCCTTGTTTGATGTTGATGCAATCGCCTGTCACGGAAGATTTCAGGTCCGAATTGGTCAGCACAACCTTTGAAAAACGGCTGAAAATGGGGTTGTCGCTGACATTCGTCAAGGTCAGGTGATCCATGTCGAGGTCGGCGTGATAAGCCGAAATGGCTGCCGGGAAATACACGCGATGCGTTCCGGCGCTGGCATTTTCGAGGCTCAGGTACTTGAAATTCGATTGCGCTGTGGTGTTGTTCAGCAAAATACCACCCCAGACCTGGGTTCCGGGCGCGTTTTTGATGAGCACCGGTTCGGCATCGCTGCCGTTGATTTGCAGGTCGCCCAGCACCCACAGATCGGCTTTTTCGGGAAACTGGATTTCCACGCCGGGCTCCACCGTCAGGGTCACGCCGGGTTTCACCACCACGTTACCCGCTGCGCGGTAGGGCGAGCAGGCGGCGGTGAGGGTCAGATTCGTCAAAACGGTATCGGGCAAAATCCCGCAGGTTCCGTCCGATTCGAACACCGCGCGAAGGGTCACGGCATCGGCGCCGAGGGTATAATCCAGCACGGGGCTGGTGCCCAGCGTCACGGCGCCGCCGCTTTGAAAACCGGCCAATTGAGCATCAAAGCTCAGGTCGGAACTGTTCGGGGCGGCCTGGTGCACTTCCACCGACAGCACGTTTTCACCCGCTACGAGGGCCGATGCGGCCACAATTTGTTCGTTCCAGGCATTTTCCGCCGTGCCGCTGACGCTGGACGTGGCAAGGGTCGTGAACTGAACCGCGCCGGAAGGCATATTGTAGCGCCAGATCTCCTGGCCGTTCAGGTACACCACGGCGCCATCGTCGGCCAAAAGCCGCAGTCGTACCCCTGAAAACGCAGCGGGATCGCTGATCGTGAAGCTTTTACGGAAATAATAGGCCGGCGTTTTGTCGTTCGCATTGCTGCCGAAACTGAGCGTCGTGGCCTCGTCGCCGTCGCCGTAGCCCAATTGGGCAGGCCCCGAAGCCCAGGCGGAATCGTCAAATCCGGTCTGATTCCAGCCGGCAGGCGGCGCAGTGGCCGCATCGCTGTATTTCCAGGTGGAAGCCGGATCGATCAGGGGCTGGACGGCAGATGCCGTTTTTTCCCAACGAACAAACTGGTAGCCGGGACGCGCCTCGGCGGTGAGCGTGAAAGGCCGGTTGATGAAATAATTGCCCGTCCAGGGATATTCCGGGATGCGCAAATCGTGCAGCCGGACAAACCCGTGGGCCGGATCGTCTACCTGTACCTCCAACCCCGTGGATCCGCTCAGGCCGAAAAACTGGTTCAAATCCTGCCACATAAACGCGTTGCGCTGCTGGCCGAAGGTTTTGAGTTTGGCCACTTCGGCCTCCCAAAACGCCACGGAAGGAATGCCGTCGCCGTAGCTGGACGTGGTGCCTGCCCAACGGGCCACATGGTAAGGCATCTCCTTCCGTATCCAGCCGGCATGTACGTCCACACGCCGGTCGATGGCCTTCGGGTTGTAGGTGACGTACAAATGATCGGCGAATCGCGTGATAAAATTCTGCTTGAACGTATTGTTTTCCAGCATTTTACGCAAAAAAAGCGTACCCCAGGCCGGGTTGGTCCAGTCGGCGCCGTTGGTAGCCGTGGCCCAGTTCATGGCCGTGCTGTTCACGCTGCCGAGCTCGAAACCCCGGTCGTAATCGTGCGGGAACCAGCGCCAGCGGGCCGTGTCCGACTGAGCGCGGAAAAGGGCGATGTTGTGGCCCCAACTGTAGTTGGCCGTGAAAATTTGCGAAATGATGTAGTCGGTGAAATTTCGGAGGTCGGCCATGCCAGCCAGGTTTTGGAAAGCCGCGTCGGACTGCACGCCGGCATTCAGCAAAGCGACCATTTGCTGGTACGCTGCGTCGTTGCCTTCCTTGATTTCGCCGTTGTTTTCGATATAATCGAGGCTGTCCGGATCGATGCCGTGGTACAGTTCCGAATATTCCTTGTCCTGTTTTTCACGGATGTTGTGGATGCCGAAATATTGCCCGTTGATGTAAACGGCGCAGGGCCTGAAGTCCTGGATGTCGAGGTCGGAAGTGGAAGCGGCCAGGCCTTGTTCCATGCCGTCGCGGAACAGTGTGTTGGACCAGTCGTTGCCCGAGCAGCGCAGGATAATGTCTTCGAACTGTTTGCGCGGGTTGTTCGGGAAGAGTTGGTACTCGATTTTGCCGCCGCCGTATTGTTTTCGGGAAAAAACGTTGAGCATTTTTTCGGGCAAAATCCAGGCGTTTTCCCCGCCGATAGAAGCCCCCGCGTCGTGGTGGAAGCCCAACAGACCATCCGGCTCGTAAAATTCGAGGTGGATCGGGACCTCCCAGTCCGGTTTGAAATCCTGCACGTAAATGC
>JBGAJY010000183.1:0-11013 GCA_044224705.1 Saprospiraceae bacterium | reverse complement strand
GTGATCACCACGTCTGCTTGTGCAGCCGCGTGTTGCAAGCCGGCGATAATAGCGTCGGGTTCGTCGGCCACGCTGCTTTTGCTCACGACGCGAATGCCGCGCAGGTTCAGTTCGCGGCTCATCCAGGCCGAATTGGTATCCACGATCTGGCCGATCAGAATTTCGTCGCCGATGGTGAGGAGGTGGGCAGTCATATTGTTCAGGCAGGTTAAAACAGAACAGGATTTGCGGGATTTTGCGGGATTGAATTGGATTTTAAAACCTCAACCCGCATTTTCAGGCTGAGAAAAAGCCAATTCAATCCTTCAAAATCAAGCAAATCCTGTTCAGAACAAAAAAAAGGCAAGCCGGTTTGGATCAGTTGAGGATCAGCACGCCGGAGGCCTCGTAGGTCAGTTCGCGTTTGGGTTCGGTGATGGCGGCAATTTCATCTTTTGATTTGCCGGCGTCTTCGGCGTAGTGGCGGAGTACATCCACGGGGGTAACATCGATGTAAGCGAAACCGTCCATGACGACGCGTTTGCCGACGATGTCTTTGGGCATGAAGAAAGCGTAGTCTTTGAAGGTGACGCGCATCGGCTCCTGGCCGGGCTGATCGGGCACGATGGTCATCCAGCAACCTTTTTTCTGACACACTTCGCTCACTTTGCCGGTGAGTTTCACATGGAGCGAGTCTACGGAAGCCATTCGGGGTGCAAGTTCGTCGTAAGTGATGGCGCCTTCGGGCGTTACGGCGGCGCCGATGCTCTGGCCGGCGGGAGTACTGACGGCGGTGACTTTGGGATTTTGGCCGCAGGCAGCAATGGTGAAGGCCAGGCAGCAACCAAAGAGAAATTTCTTTAACATGGTTTTAAATTTTTTTACAAAATGCTGTTTATCAAAAAATTGCGACAAAAAACGCACTGCAAAGTTAAGCATTTTCAATGCAAGGGGCAGTGAATGGCACAATATTCGGATGCCAAAATTGTTCTTGCAATCGCACTGGCCGCCGATACGGAGCGGCCGCACCCGTAACTTCCGTCTGTCCTCCCATTGTGCGATTGCACCGTCCGTTCGGCCGGTTTTAATCGCCATCACAAAACTTGCACCCTTCTTGTAGTTCTCTTTTTTACTTTCAATCAAAAAATCCTACAACATGAAGGGTTTACCGATCCGCCTTCTCTTGCTCGTCGCGCTGCTGGCAAGTTCCTTTTCTCAAATCAGCGCCCAATGCCTCAGCGGTAATTGTTACAACGGCTCAGGCACCTACCGTTACGAAAACGGCTCGAAATACACGGGCCAGTTTGTCAACGGCAAACCCCAGGGTCAGGGTACCATGGACTTCCCCACCGGCAACCGCTACACCGGCGAATGGCGCAACGGCATGCGCGAAGGCCGGGGCAAATTGATCCTCAAAGCCGAGGGAAGAACCTACGAAGGCCAGTTCAGCCGCAACCGAATGTCGGGCGAGGGTACCATGGTGTACCCCAACGGCGACAAATACACCGGCTCCTGGCTCAACGATTCGCCCAACGGCGAGGGCACCTACTACTGGAAAACCCGCGAACGCTACGAAGGGAATTTTTACAACGGCACCTTCAACGGCCACGGCACCATGTACTACCCCGACGGTGGTTACTGGACGGGTACCTGGAAAAACAACCTGCGCGAAGGCGAGGGCAAACAAGTCGACGGCAACGGCAACGTGACCACCGGCACCTGGGCTGCCGGTAAAGCCGTCGCCACCCGGCCCGCAGGCAATGTGGGCAATTCAACGGCGGCCAACAACAAACCAACCGCCAACACGGCAAAGCCCACCACTACCAATACCAAGCCGACCAATACGACGTCTTCCCAACCCGCCGCTACCGGCCGCAACAACATCGGCGGACTGCGCAACTGCGGCACGACCCTGTGCAATGTCGGCAAAGGCTATTACGACTACCCCGACGGCTCGCGCTGGATCGGTGAATTCCGCAACGGCGTCCCGCACGGCGAAGGCATCTGCTATTATGCCAACGGCGACCGCTACGAAGGCGCATGGGCCAACAACGCTCCCTACGGCGAAGGCGTCATGCATTACGCCAACGGCCGCGTCTACGGCGCCGTGTGGATGAACGGCTCGCCCGTCAAGGAACTCGACTCGCCCGAACAGGTGCCAGCGGCACCCGTGGCTGTACAGAACAGCCGCAACGTGAAAATCTGGGCCGTGGTCGTCGGCGTGGGCCGTTACACCACCATGCCGCCCCTCAAATTCACCGACGACGACGCCAACCTGATGTACTCCTTCCTGAAAAGCCCGGAAGGCGGCGCCTTGTCCGACGATCAGGTGGTGCTCCTGCTCGATGAAGACGCTACCCGCCAAAATATCCTCAACGCTATGCGCCGGCAGTTCCTCAAAGCCGACGCCAACGACGTGGTGATCTTCTATTACAGCGGACACGGCCTCGAAGGTTGCTTCCTGCCCGTGGATTTTGACGGCTACAACAACAAACTCCGCCACGAAGAGGTGAAGCAGATCTTTATGCAAAGCAAGGCCAAACACAAACTTTGCATCGCCGACGCCTGCCACAGCGGTACCCTGAACTACGGCCTGGCGGCCAAAGGCCCCGTGACGGTGTCGCTGGAACGTTACTACCAGGCTTTTGAAGACTCCGACGGCGGCATCGCCCTCCTGATGTCGAGCAAAGCCGAAGAACTCTCCCTCGAAGACCACGGCCTGCGCCAGGGCGTGTTTACCTACTATCTGCTGCGCGGCCTCAAAGGCCAGGCCGACACCAACGGCGACTACCTCGTCACGATCAAGGAACTGTATACCTACGTGTACGTCAAGGTGCGCGACTATACCTCCGGCGTTCAAACGCCCGTGCTCACCGGTGCTTATGACAATAACATGCCCGTTGCTGTGAGAAGGCAGTGAGCGATCGGGGCATAGTGGTATTGAAATAAGAGATAAGATTACATGAGATTTGATTTTTGATTGTTTTACGCGATCGGAAATGGCGAGGGAACCCTCGAATATTCCATTCCCCTTTTCAAATCAAAAATCAAATCTCATGTAATCTTATCTCTTATATCGAGGACCACTATCTTCGCTACCCACACCACCTTCTCCCATGCTGCCCGCGTACCGGCTCAAACTCTACCGCAACTTCAAGGCCCTGGAAGCCAACGACTTCCACGGGATAGTGCGGTATTACGAGCGACTGGAAGACGACATCCGGACCCTGGATGCGGACGAGTATTTCGATTGCACCGTGACCTACACCGAGGCCTTGTTCCAGACGGCCGATTATGGCCGCCACCTCGTGATGTGTGATCACCTGCTGGAATTTGTCATCATGCAAAATGTGGAGTCCTGGGGCGGAGAAGATATTTATGTAAAAATCCTGTTCCGCAAGGCCGCGTCGCTCTATCAGCAGCACGAATATGCCCGGGCAGAGCACGTGCTGCGCGAGCTGATCAAACTGCATCCCTGGCACCGTTTGGCCCCACGTTTTTTGCGCAATTGCCTCTTGCGGCAAAGGCCGGCGTGGCTGTTTCAGGTCCGCGCCGTGGCCCTGCTGCTGTTCCTGCTTTCCGCAGCGGTGGTCGCCCTTGAAATTTTTGTAGTCAAGCCCTTTTTTACCGACTACTACCGCCTGGCGCTGATCGTTCACAACGCCCTGCTGGGAAGCGGGCTTGGGTTGCTGTTGATCGGGGAAAGCCGCCATTTGTGGCGCTGCTCGCGCTCGATGGAGACGTTCGTGCAATTGATGAAGTGGCGGAAAAGCAGCCGGAGCATCTGAAAGCCAGACTTTCAGCAAACAATATCCCGCACCCCTACTGTCGAACTGCGCTCGTGCAACTGCTACTGCAACTCCTTTCCTAACAGCACCCGGTCCCGCACCGCCACTTCCGAACCTTCCGCCAAAAACACCGACAGTGGCTCCGCTCCCGTCAAACCTGCAAAAGCGGGCCCGTACGCTTTCCCGAAATCCACGTCGCAGTGCCAGGCCCGGATCGGATGCATGCGCCAGCGCGGGTGTTCCACCTGGTATTCGAGGGTGCCGCCTCCGTCGCGGCGCGAATAGCCCCAGTAGTGCTCCGTGATAAACTCTGCTTCGCTGCCCGCTTTCAGATCGACGGCGGCGCGCTCGGCCTGCACGGCGAAGGACTGCCAGCGGCCTGCTTCCAGCCACGCGTATTCGACTTCGAGCTGGTCGGCTGTTTCCTGCCAGCGGTGCGTCATGGGCCGCCAGCGGTAATGTTCGCGGTAGACGATGTTGGCCACCCAGGCGATGGCCGGGCGGGGCACGATTTCGCTGATAAACACCACGCCGCGTTTCCAGCCCGCCACGGGGTCGTGGCGGCGGACGTAAAAGCGCAGGTTGATTTCCTCAAAATTTGTGTGCCAGGGGAAGCGGATACCCTTGATCCGGGTGTCCATGAACATAAACCCGACCAGGCTGACGTAGCAGCTGCCGTTCCAGATGTCGAGTTCTGTGCCGGCCGGCAGGTAAGGTTGCAGCGTCTCCGGGTCGACGCGGTAATTGAGCATCAGGAGGCGGCGCCAGGCGGCGGAAAGGAAGATGTTTTGCATGCTGTGTTTTTTAAAAAATCGGTCGTGAAGACACACCTTTGTCGGACGAAAAGTAAAGTTCGCTCACCAGCCTGTTCACCGCTCTATGAAACCCGCACCTTTGTTTTTGTTCGCCGCACTGGCCTTTTTTTATTTGCCTGAAATACAGGCGCAACAGCCCGCCGGCGATACCATCGCCTCACCCGACGGCCGGTACCGCGTACTGCGCACTTTTGTGCAGCAAGACGAGATCAGCGGCCACCGCCAGACACTGCAGCAAACCGCCACGGGCGATACTATCCCGATTGGCCAATTGCTCGCCTACGACTGGCCCGGGGCGCGGATTTTCTGGACCCCGGATTCGCGCGTACTCATTACCGAGACGACTATGGAGGGCGTTTCGGCCGACCAGCGCCGCTACATCGTGGTGTACAACCTGCTGCAATTCAAACTTTTAAAACGCTTCGAAGGCGTACTGCTGGCATTTGATGAAAAGAACGGCGTCGTGTTTTTTTACCGGCCCGGGGAGAACTTTGCCAGCCAGCAGTTGTGGGTTTATTATTTGTCCAATAGCAAGACCAAACTGATCAATAATTATCCTTTCAAACCGGATATGCAATTGCCCGAAGTGACCTTTGAACCGAAAAGCCGCAAAGGCCTTGTCCGGGTTTTTTCCGGGTTTTCAGAAGAATCCATCCCGTTTTCTTATTAAAAAAACAGCTGCCCTTTCATGTCCGCCAGCCCGACCAACGACTTCCAGCGCCAAATTCTCGAAGGCATCCCCGCCACCCTGCCCGCCCTGAAACCGCTCGACCCGGGCGTCGCCCATGCCCCCCGGCGCGTCATTGAGGGCGTCCTGTCCGATGAAGAAAAAGTGCTGGCCGTGCAAAACGCGCTGCGCTATTTCCCGACCGAATGGCACGCCACGCTGGCCGCCGAATTCGCCGCCGAACTCAACCGATACGGCCGCATTTACATGCACCGCTTCCGCCCCGACTATCCGATGCACGCCCGGCCTGTGAGCGACTACCCCGCCCGCTCGCACCAGGCCGCCGCCATCATGCTGATGGTCCAGAATAACCTCGATCCCAAAGTGGCCAAATACCCGCACGAACTGATCACCTACGGCGGCAACGGCGCGGTGTTCCAGAACTGGGCGCAGTACCGCCTCACGATGCGCTACCTCGCCGAAATGACCGACCACCAAACGCTCGTGTTGTACTCCGGCCACCCGCTGGGCCTCTTTCCCAGCCACCCCGAAGCCCCCCGCGTGGTGGTGACCAACGGCATGATGATCCCCAATTACTCCCGCAAGGAGGACTGGAACCGCTTCAATGCCCTCGGCGTGACCCAATACGGCCAGATGACCGCCGGCTCGTTCATGTACATCGGCCCGCAGGGCATCGTACACGGCACCACGATCACCCTGCTCAATGCCGGCCGCCGGCTCGGCCTGGGCAGCGATAATTTGCGCGGTAAAGTGTTCGTCACCAGCGGTTTGGGCGGCATGTCGGGCGCACAGGCCATGGCTTCGGTGATCACCGGCTGCGTCGGCGTGATCGCCGAAGTGGACGGCGACGCGGTGCGGCAGCGCGTCACCGACGGGTATATTTTACAGGAAAATGTCTACTCCGATCTCGATCAATTGCTCGAGCGTCTGGATCGATGCCGCCGCGCCGGCGATGCCGTGGCCTTGATCTACCACGGCAACATTGTGGACCTCTGGGAGCGCTTCGTCCGCGACGGCGTCCACATCGAACTTGGCTCCGACCAGACGAGCTGCCACAACATCAACGACCTCGGGTACTGCCCCGTGGGCTACACCTTCGAAGCAGCCAAGGCGCTGCTCAATAGTGACAAACCGCGTTTTATGGCCGCCGTGGCCGAGTCGCTGCGCCGCCATACCGCTGCTGTCAACGCGATGTGCGACAAGGGGATGTACTTCTGGGACTACGGCAACGCCTTCCTCAAAGAAGCCGGCGACGTGGGCGCGGCGGTGTTCAAACCCGGCGCCAGGCCCCTGCAACCCGGCGAGATCAGCGTGGCGGAATCGCCCTACCGCTACCCCTCGTACGTGGAAGACATCATGGGTCCGTTGTGTTTCGACTACGGTTTCGGGCCCTTCCGCTGGGTGTGCTGCTCCGGCGACCCGGCCGACCTGGACCGCACGGACGCCATCGCCGGCGACGTTTTGGAAAAAATGCTCGCCGAAGCGCCCGCCGACATCCAGGGCCAGATTCGCGACAACATCCTCTGGATCCGCTCGGCCAAACAAAACCTGCCGGTGGTCGGCTCGTTCTCCCGCATCCTCTACGCCGACGCCGAGGGCCGTATGCGCATTTCCAAAGCCTTCAACGATGCCATCGCCCGCGGCGAACTGCGCGGCCCCGTCGTGCTCGGCCGCGACCACCACGACGTGTCAGGCACCGACTCGCCTTTCCGCGAAACGTCCAATCTTTACGACGGCTCGCGCTACACGGCCGACATGGCTGTGCACAACGTGATCGGCGATTCGTTCCGCGGCGCGACCTGGGTGAGCCTGCACAATGGCGGCGGCGTAGGCTGGGGCGAAGTGATCAACGGCGGCTTCGGCATGGTGCTCGACGGTACGCCGGAAGCCGGACGGCGCCTGCACAGCATGCTGTTCTGGGACGTGAACAACGGCATCGCGCGGCGGGCCTGGGGGAGGAATCCGCACGCTTTGGCGGCGATTGAAAGGGCTATGGCGGCGTATCCGGAGTTGCGGGTGACGGTACCGTATTTGGCGGAAGAAGCATTGGTAAAAAACGCCCTGAAAACCCCATCCTGACACCATGAAGCTAGTACGGTTGTTCTTTTTGATGGGTTTATTGCTGTTTAGTTGCGCCCGTTCAGCTCCAGTAAAACCGCCTTTACCCGCGAATGAAGCTCCACCGGTCGCTGTGGAAGAAGTTGCCACTGGACAAGAAGAAGACGATTCCGAATATTTGGAAAGCGACGGCAGCCTCGATCTGGTGCTCGGCAGGCTGAGGGGGAAAAACGCCCCGGTGTTCGATACCGGTTTTCATCTGCTCAACCCGGATGGTCTGTGGCAGGAAACGATTGAAGCGGGCAAGTGCCACCTGCGGCGGCGGCTGGATTTTCCCGGCTACACCGTCCGGATCGATGAAGAACATGCCACCTGTCCGGATAATATCATGATGCGCTTTTTTATGGGTGATACGCCCGAAAAACTGACCCTGCAATTCAACCAAACTACTTTGTATCCGGCCGCCTACCGTTATCAAATCTCCGGCGACAGCGTCGCCCAGGGCTGGAATTATGAAGGGGAATTTCGCAAAATGAAGTTTTACGACGAAGACTGGCTCATTGTATCGCTGTCCAACCCCGCCGCTAATGGCAGCACCAGCATGTACGAAGCGACCTTGCTGGCGAAGATGAACGGCCCGCAACCAGAGTTTTATTTTTTCGATCATTTTCCTTCGCCCGGCCTGCTGGCCGATACCGACGGCGACAAACGCCTGGAATGGCTGGAAATGGATTACGGCAATTGGCAGCAGGACACGATCCGACTGAAAGTGACGCCGTATGAATTGAACGACGAGGGCAGATTCAAACAGATGAAGGATGCTGCGGGCAAGCCTTACCGGGCGTCGATCCAGTATGAAAACGGCTTTTTTGACCCGCGGAATGCGAGGTTGTTGAAGAAATACTGGCCGAACTGAATACGGCTGTCAGTGAATGACTACCAGTTTCGCCTGGTTGCGCAGACGCCCATCCCACACGTCGACTTCATAAAACCCCGGCGGCCATTCCCGCAAGTCAATTGAAGCGGCTCGCTCGGAAGACCATTGCAAGGTACCGGTAGCCACATCCCACACCCGTACCCAACTCCCCTCCGGCGCTTCCACCCGCACGACCTCACTCGCCGGATTCGGGAAAATCCGTACTCCTTTTGCCCCTGCAATTTCCTCCACCGGCGAACTCTCCCGCACATCCAGATAACAGGTTTTCACCAGCGTATCCGAGCCCAGGGCATTACTCACCACCAGCGTTACATCGTACAGGCCGGGCGTATCATAAACGATACCCGAAGGGTTTTGATCGCTGGAAAAAGCAGGCACCGCTCCCGAGAAAAACCATTGCCAGCTGTCCGGCGAAAAAGATGAATAATCCTGAAAATCAAGCCCTTCGCCCGTATTCACCTGCAAGCTTACCGTCTCAAAATCCGCCACCGGCCGGTGGTCGCCTGAAAAACGATAGGCCTTCAAGGCCGTGCCTTCGCCCACCGCCACCATCGTCCCGTCGCGGCCGAAAGCGGGGCCGGAGTAGTAGTTGGTCGGCGATTGCTGGGTCCAGAGCACCTGGTGCAAGTCCGGACTGAAACAATAATACCGCCCTCCGGAGCCGAACACGCCATTGCTCACGTACACCCGCCCGTCGGGGTCGGTGGCGATCAGCGGCGGCGAGGTGCTGGCCACAACCTGTGTGGAGGTGTCGATGGGGTGCCCGTCCAGGGGGCTGATGCGCAGGATGCGGTTGTTCCGGAAGTAGTAGAGCGTTCCGTCGGGGCCGGCTGCCATGCGGCTTTCGGCGGCTGCATTACTGGCCCAGAGCGAGTCGAAACCCGTGCCGGTGTCGCGGAAAGCGAGCAATTGGCCGCCGTCGCGGGTGATGTAAATAGTGCCGTCGGGGCCGACGGTGAGCGGGTTTTCCTGGTCGGGATCGCCGCCCATGGGAGCCGATTTGTATTTGATCAGGCCCGTATTCATATCGACGGCGATCAGGCGTTTGGGCGTGGCGATGGAACCTTCCCAATGGTAGTACGTTTCGCCGTAGGCGGCAAAACCGCCGTCAGGCGCGATGGGAATGGTGTAATTCGTCGCCCAAACCGTTTCTCCGGTGTTTTTATCAATGCGTTTGCCGAACACCACCGGGTCGCCGTTGCAGGCGAAAAGGACGCCGGCATTGCCGCCGAACATGTCTACCGGCTCCGGATGTTGCCACAAAAGGGCTCCGTCTTCGGGCCGCAGCGCGAAAAAATCGTCTGTGGAATAATTATGCACGTACACCGCGTGCTCGTC
Source organism: Saprospiraceae bacterium (assembly GCA_044224705.1). Taxonomy (GTDB): domain Bacteria; phylum Bacteroidota; class Bacteroidia; order Chitinophagales; family Saprospiraceae; genus M3007. The sequence goes on along the minus strand of JBGAJY010000183.1, from coordinate 1,410 downwards.
GAATCCGACCGCGTAAAGGATCTGGCCGGCGATGGATTTTTCCCATAACAAAGCGCCATCCGCCAAGCTGCGGCATTCAATTTGGGCGACATAATTCGGAGAAATCTGAACGCGCGTATTAACAAAACGCTCGCCTGAAATGTACACGGCATTGCCCCAGGCGGTGTTGTGGCCGGACTGTACGGTCCACACCGGGACGCCGATACTCGTGGGGCCGGGCATCCGGCTTTGCCCGTTGCGCTGGTTGTTGCCGCCCACTGTGGGCCAGTTTTGTGAAAAAGAAGAAGGGAGCAGAGATGAAAAAGACAGTAAAATGAAATACAGGCGGATATTTTTCATGGGCGGGAATTGACGGGAAGCGTCAAATTTAAGATACGGAGGATTATTTACCACGGAGACACAGAGACACGGAGTTCCTTTCAGGAGGACAAAACTCTGTGTCTCTGTGTCTCCGTGGTAAATAAACCTTTGTATTTATACCGCGTATCGAACGGCTTCCCGGACGCTGCCGTGTTGCAGCAACAGCGCTTTGGCGGCATCATAACCGAGCCCCGTAGCCTGCATCACCATGCGTGTGCCCCGATCCACCAGTTTGGCATTGCTGAGTTGCATGTCCACCATGCGGTTGTCCTGCACGCGGCCCAGGCGGATCATGGCGGCGGTGGAGATCATGTTGAGGATGAGTTTTTGGGCCGTGCCGGCTTTCATGCGCGTGCTGCCGGTCACAAACTCGGGGCCCACGACGGCCAGTACCGGGTAGTCGGATTCGGCCAGCACCGGAGCCCCGGGATTGCAGGTGATGCAGCCCGTGGCGATGCCGCGTTCCCGGCAGGCGCGCAGGCCGTGCACGACGTAGGGTGTGGAGCCGGAAGCGGCAATACCGATTACAAAATCCTGCGCGTCAATTTGAAAAGCGGAAAGGTCGTTCCAGGCTTGTGTCGTACTGTCTTCCGCGCCTTCGACGGCTTTGCGGATGGCCTGGTCGCCCCCGGCGATGATGCCGACCACCCAATCGGGCGGCGCCCCGTAGGTGGGTGGAATTTCCGAGGCATCCACCACGGCCAGGCGTCCGCTGGTGCCCGCGCCAATGTAGAACAACCGTCCGCCTTCGCGCATTCGGGGCACGAGGGCTTCCACGAGGGCCTCGATCTGGGGAATGGCTTGCGCCACCGCCAGGGGCACGGTCTGGTCTTCGGCGTTGATGCCGGTGAGCAGTTCCCGGACGCTCATTTGTTCGAGGTGCCTGTAAGACGAGGGACTTTCCGTGATTTTTTCCATGGTAGAGCGGTTGGCGATGCATGCGTTTGGCGGGGCACGGATAAAACGGATGCACGCAGCACGGATTGAAACGGATCAAAAACAGTGCAAATCCGTGCTGCTCGCATCCGTTTTATCCGTGTTCCGTCAAAC
>JBGAJY010000007.1:0-64472 GCA_044224705.1 Saprospiraceae bacterium | reverse complement strand
AAGAAAAAGAAAATGGGCGGCGGCAACTAATTGTCGATTGCTGAATAAAATAACAAGGGCCACGCCGGGTATTCGGTGTGGCCCTTGGCATTTGCGGCGGGGTTTCCAGGCTGCATCAATGCCGCATTTCGATTTAGCTCGACTTGCCTGCACGGAGTTGCCGGTCAATTCACACCCCGTCAAAATGCGGGTAATGTCCGTGTTATCCGTGTCCCATCACTCGCCCCTTGCTATTGACAACATGCTCTAAACAACAAGGGCCATGCCGATCACTCGGCATGGCCCTTGTATTTGGGTTGGAACTGAATTACAGTTTGGTGAACACCGTGCTGTTGCAGTTGTCGGTCTGGATCGAGCCGGGCGTCGTTTCGTCGGTTACCGTGTAGGAGAACGTGATCGTCACGCGGTCACCGTCTTTCGTGCGGGTACCCGAACCTTCAACAAAGAATTTGTCGCCATCGGGCTCCTGACGGGAAATGGTAATGTTGTCGCAATCAATGCTGGCTTTAACACTGTTCTGGAATGCGCCCCAGAAGTTCGTGATCAGTACTTCGGTATCCGAAGCACCGGCAGAAATGATGGAAGCATAAGCGGTCGGAGCGCTGGCGGAGCAATCTTCGGTTACGCTGAAAGAACCGGTGAAGTCGCTTTGATTGGTTTTGCAATCTTTGTTGCAAGAGGTGGTCAGGGCGCCGGCAGCAAGCACCAGCAGGAGAACAGGAAGCAGAAACAGTTTTTTGCTCATGTTTTGAAATTTTGAGTCGGTGATAGAATGTAAGTTTTGAAGTAAGTCGCGCAAAAGTAGTTAAAACATCCAATGCGCTGTCGATAACACTGCTTTTGTCAATTTTGAACGTTGACGCGTATGCCTACGGAAAACGCCGGGAACCTTAAAAAGGTATACGTTTGAAGGGTTTAATGGCTGATTGCTGAACTGAAAAACCAATTAACGATATGCGCCCGCGCTTGGTATCGACAATTAATATTCTGTAAAAAAAAGCAAGCGGGTCCCGAAGTCCACGCCACCACAACGGAGTCGACTTGCTCAACCTGCCCGGTTTCCGTTCTCCCCGCTAAATCACTCCACTCAATACCCAGGTCCTCGCTTGCAAAACCTGCCGGCAACTCGATATGAATCGGCCGACCGGCATGCGCCGGATTAGGGTAAATTTTCCAGTCACCTGTTTCCGCCAGGGTGGTTGCACTGCTAAACGAGACCGTTGCGCAAGCCGTTTGCGAACAGCCGTCGGCGCCGGTTACGGTAAAGCAATAATCGCCCGGAGGCACATTTTCCAGCAAGATTAAGGAGTCGTTGCTGCTGCCGAATTCATTCGATGAGATGGAGTAGGAGGGCGTTCCGCCCGTCGCTTTTACAACAATGCCTCCATCGGTATTTTGCGGACCGCTGGCATTGAGGGTAATGAACGTCAATTCGGGAGCAGTGAAAAATGCGTGGATGTTTACTTCGCCGGAGGCTGCACAGCTCGCCTGAATCCCTTGCCAGATCACGTCGAGCTCGTAAACACCGGCACTGGCAATGCTCTGGCAGGAGGAGTCGCCGATTGTCTCAGCATTCATGTTTTGCCATACATAACTGGCACCGGGGATGTTTTCCACACAAAGCAGGACGGTAGGGTTGGCGCAGCTGATAGCGCTGCTGTCGGGCAGCCCGTCGAGCAAACCGGCCGCATTGAAGGCCAGCAGTTGGAGGTGATACAAGGTGTCGCAGGCGTCGGGACCATCCAAAAGAATGTCATAATCGCCTGTGGCAGTGAATGTCTGGCCTTCAAAACTGAGGGTTTCCCCGAGGCAAATTTCCTTAAACACGGTTTCTTCCACGGCCGGCGTGCCTGGTACCATTACTGAAAAAACGGCCGAACAAAGGTGCGCGTCCGTAATGGTCAGCTGCCATAGCCCGATATTGGGTATGCTGCTTACCGGACCTTGCTGCCCCGTACTCCATACATACTGATAAGGCGGAATGCCATCGGAGGCCATGGCCGATACTTGCCCGCCCGTACCTCCGCAATCCACGGAAACGATATTAAAAAATTCGTTTTGGAGGGCAGGCGGCTGTTGCAGCACAATGGTCTGGCTTTGTGTGTAGCCGTTTTGTCCGCTGACGGTGACCGTGTAGGAGCCTGCCGGCAGGTTGGCCAGCACCGGGAAATTATTGTTGAAGCCGCTCCATTGGTAGAATAAACCGGCCTGGTTGCCATACACCGAAACGCCTGCGACGCCCGTTGTGTCGCCAAAGCAATCGAGGTGTTTTTGTTTTGTCGTAACGACCGTAAAAGGCGGCGCGCTGGCGCCTCCATATTCAAACCGCATTTTGAAATTCGAACCGTTGTTGTTTTGAAACAGGAAGGTTTCAGGAATAAAATCGTCGCCGATCGTGTCAATTTCGGCGCGCAGGTATACTTCCAGGATGTAACTATTACCGATCGACAGCCCGGTGCAGAGGTTGATATTGGTCGTTTTGCTGCGGTAACGAGTGGTGTAAGGCCCGACCAGCGTGAAATAATCCTGCGCCAGATCGATCGATTGCCAGCTGCCGCCGGATTGCCCTTCTTCGTACACCCGGTAAAAGAGGGCGATATTGGTCACGTTGTTCTGGCAACTTTCCCAAGTCACACCTTTGCCTTTGATCAGGGACAAGCTTTGGATCAGCCCGAGATCCAATCCGTTGAACACGGTCCCGAAAGGACAGGAAGCGAGGCTGAAACTGTCGGGGGTGCCATTGATGCGCAGGCCGATGGAGGTGGAACAATCGCCAATAAAGTCATAGCCGCAGGCCGACAGTTGGGAGGGAAAAGAAAAATGGATTAAAACGAGCAGCGCGAATGCGCAACAGACACGACTCATGGGACGCAAAACGGTTTTGGAAAATGAACAAGCGAACAGGAGACAAGCAAAAGTAAGCAAAACAAGGGCCGACACGTCGGTATTTTCGCCGCCCTGTCTACCTTTCGCGGTAGTTTAGGACAAAAATCGTTCCCATGCAGCAGCACTCTCTTGTCGTGTCCCGGACGGCGCATTATTTCACCCTGGGCCAGCCCGGTCCGCAGGTCCGGCAGCTGTGGCTGATTTGTCATGGCTACGCCCAGCTGGCCGATTCCTTCCTGGCCGATTTCAAATTGCTGGACAACCCGCACACCTGGGTAGTCGCTCCGGAAGGGCTCAACCACTTTTATAAAAAAGGATTTGCAGGAGACGTGGGGGCCAACTGGATGACCAGGCATTTTCGCGACAGTGCCATTCAGGACAATGCGATTTATTTACAAACCCTTTATAACCAATGTATTGCACAAGTTCCGGCTGATACTCGGATCGTTCTTCTGGGTTTCTCGCAGGGTACCGCGACGATTTGCCGCTGGATACTTCGCAACCAGCCGCATTTTCATGATCTCGTCCTGTGGGCCGGCATGCCGCCCGAAGACCTCGATTACGCCGCTCACCGTGAATACCTGAAAGACAAGAATTTATACCTGCTTTACGGCTCTACGGATCCATTCCTGACGCCCGACCGCATTGAACAAGTGCGCGAAATCGAGGATCGCAACGGGGTGGATTTTGAAGAAACGCGTTTTGCCGGCGGACATGAAATTCCCGATGCCGCGCTGCGCGATTTGTTGAAAAAACTGAACTGATATTTTCTCTGACAATATCCTGTCGATCCTGTTGATCCTGTCTAAAAAATAAAGCATAGTCCAATACAACTGCCTGCTAACTCCAAATTCGCCAATTGATCTTTACACCTCTCTGTACTGTTTCGGGCGAACGGTTCTAATGCCTACCTTCGCCGCCTGTCCAACAAAAGTTGTTTTCCATGGATTTTAAAAAACTGCTGCCCCATCTGATCGCCGTTGCCGCGATGCTCCTCGTTGCGACCTTCTTTTTCGCCCCGAACGCTTTCAGCGGAAAAGTGCTGCCACAGCCCGACAACGACAAGGCGCGCGCCATGCAAACCGAAGTGCAGGACTACCTCAAAAAGGACGGCAAGGCTCCGCTTTGGACCAACAGCGCGTTCAGCGGAATGCCCGCTTACCAGATATACTCCCCCATCCATGGGAACTTCACCAAACCATTTGCAAAAACCATCTTCCTGTGGGCCGACTACACTTCGGTGTGGACGCAGGTTTTTGCCGCCATGTTTTGCATGTACCTGTTTCTCAGCGTGCTGAAGCTGGACTGGCGCGTGGCTGTCTTTGGCGCTTTGGCCTACGGCATCACCTCTTACAACATCGATATTATCGAGGCCGGGCACTCCACAAAAATGGCGGCCCTGGCCCTCACGCCCGCGATGCTTGCCGGGGTCGTCATGGCCTTCAACGGGCGATGGCTCCTTGGGGCGGGAGTGCTGGCCTTGTTTACGGGCATGCAGGTGTACGTGAACCACGTACAAATCACTTACTACACGCTGCTGATTTGCGGCATCTATTTCCTGGTCCAACTGATCGATGCCATCCGGCACAAGAATTATTTGGTGTGGGGCAGGGGAGTGGCGGCCTGCGGTGTGGCCATTCTCCTTGGTTTTGGAAGCAATATTTCGCGTCTCTGGCCGACTTACGAATATTCCCAGGAAACCATTCGCGGCAAGTCGGAACTTACCAAACGCTCCGGGAAAGGCGATGGCCTGGACAAGGATTATCTGTTTGGCTGGAGTTACGGTATCGGGGAAACACTCACGCTTATCGTGCCTCATGCTTACGGCGGCGGTGCGAGCGAAACCATTCAGCAAGGCGAATTTTACGACCTGATCAGCAAAGGCCGCTCTGCCGCAGAGAAAAGAAGTATCGGGAGTCAGATTGCATCCTCTTTCTACTGGGGCGATCAGCCTTTCGTCGGCACGGCTATTTATGCCGGCGCGATCATCTGTTTTCTGGCCTTGTTCGGCGCCTGGGTGGCTCGCGGCAACGCTAAATGGTGGCTGCTTGCGTGCAGCTTGTTCACCCTTTCCCTCGCCTGGGGCAAGAACTTTTTCCTGAACGACATTCTCTACGACGTTCTGCCTATGTTCAATAAATTCCGGGCCGTTTCCATGGCACTGGGCCTGACACAGTTGAGTTTTTCCGCCTTGGCAGCGCTGGGTTTACAAAAATTATGCGATCCGGATATTCCCCGTGAGCGTAAAATGAATGGCTTGTACTTCGGTTTGGGTGTTGCCGCGCTGTTTTGCCTCTTTGCGGCATTCAGAAGCGCTGGCGCAGGCCCGCGGGACGCCCAACTGGCAGCACAGTTGAAAATGCCCAATCTCTCCGACATCCTGATTTCCGACCGCGAAAGCATGGCCCGTTCCGATGCCTTCCGTTCCCTGGGCTTTATCCTGGTTGCAGCGGGTATGATTTGGTTTTATCTGAAGGGAAATCTTCGTGCTGGCGTCACCGTGCTGGGCCTCGCGGCGCTTTCTCTGGCGGACAACTGGATGGTTTGCAGCCGCACCATTTCTGCGGATAAATACGAGAACAAACGCGCCGCTACCGCTCCGCCCAAGGAGGAAAGCTTCGACGCACAGATCAAACGCGACCCGGACATCCACTACCGTGTGCTCGACCTGGTGCGCGGCGCCAGCACGACCAACTTCCTGCCTTCTTATTTCCACAAAAACATGAGCGGCTATCACGCTGCCAAACTCCAGCGCTACCAGGAAGTGATTGATACTTTCCTGTCCGGCAATGTCGGGCAGAACCTGAACATCGTCGGCATGTTCAACGGCAAGTACATCATCGTGCCCAAAGGGGAAGGCGCGGACGTGATTGTCAACCCCAAAGCCCTGGGCCACGCGTGGTTTGTGCGGCATTTCGACATCGTTCCAAACGGTGATGCTGAATTCAATGCCCTTCACGGCCTGAATCCGAAAGACACGGCGGTGGTGCAGCAATCTTTCGCCGCTACCTTGCAGGGCTTCCAGATTCAACCCGACAGCACGGCGAAAATCGATCTGGTGAGTTACCATCCCGATAAAATGGTGTATGAATATTCCGCCAAAACAGAACAGTTCGCCGTTTTCCCCGAGGTGTATTACCCGCCGGCGAAGGGCTGGAAATGCTATTTGAACGACCAGCCGGCGCCCGATTTTATCAAAGTCGACTACCTGCTCCGGGGCATGCGCCTCCCGGCAGGCGATAAGATGAAACTGGAAATGCGTTTCGAACCACGTTCGTACTATCTCGGCGAGAAAATTTCAATGGGCGCCTCCGCGCTCGCGCTGCTGCTCTTTTTTGGCGGCCTGTTCTGGTGGTTCCGCCGGCATACGCCAGGCGATCCGGATCAATTGGCCGATATGCCGAAGGAAGAAAAGCCGGCGCGTTCCGCTCCGTCTCCTGCTAAACCCGCAGCATCCAAAAAAGGAAAAAAGTAATATTCTAAACCGTTGGTTGCGGCTGACCGGTATTGGCTCTATTGGATACGTAGGCAAACAAACACGCCGTCCAGAAAGAATACAGCGAATACACCAGTGCCGGTTTTACCATGTCCTCATTGCCGATCAGTGTGCTGGCGATGAGGAAAGCCAGCGTAGTGTTTTGTACGCCGCTTTCCATGGCGGCGGTGAGCCTCGACGCGTGGCCAAAACCCATATGTTTCATAAAATAATACCCGAAAAAGAGGCAACAGGCGTTTTGGACCAATGCGACGGGGCTGATGATCATGAAATCGTGCCAGGTGAGGCCGGCGCCACCGTAGTTTTGGCCCGCAAACATTTTAATCGCAAACACCACAGCCAACAGGACCATCATGACGTATTTCGCAGGTTTGCTGATCCGCTCTGCGGCATTGGCATAATGCCTCCGCACCAACAGGCCCAACGTGACCGGAATCACGGTAATGAAAAAAATATGGCTGACCGTATCGCCGAGCGGCAAATGAAGGTCGGTGCCGCGGCTCAGGAAAACTTTCAGACCGATATTGACGACGATGGGGATCGAGAAAATGGTGAGAAAACTGTTGACCGAGGTGATGGACAGCGACAGCGCCACGTTGCCACGCCAGAGGTAGGTCAGAAAGCCGGAGGTTGCGCCGCCCGGGCTGGCCGCCAAGATGATAAAACCTACCTTTAATGGTGCGGGCAAAGGCGCTATCAGACTGATAATGAAAGCAATGATGGGCAAACCGATCATCTGCGCGCCCAATGCGGTGAAAAAAGCCCGGGGATAACGAATAATCCGGGTGAAGTCGCCAGCAGTCAAAGACAACCCAACTCCAAACATGATCAGTCCCAGAACGGAACTGACAGCGATATCGACAACTTGTGTGGCAGACAAAATGTAAAGTGATTTTGGCGCGCCAAAGGTAGGCGCTTTGCCCTTTGATTATTTTTGCAAATCAACATGAAAATAGCAGCCTTTTACATTGCCGAACAACTCGACCTGAAGGGCCTGAAGGAATCCTATGCGGGCACGCTGATTCAGGAAAATCCCTCGGAACTGTTCTATCAATCCGATAACGACCAGTACTTCTACGCCTTCGATTACGGCGCAGTCGTATTTGCCAACATGAACAGCGTGGAGATCAGCCAGAATCTGAGCTTTTTGCTGCCCTTTTGCACCAATTCGCTCAGCGACAAATTTCGCGACGATTTTGAGATCAGCCAGGTTCCGGAAAGCCAGATCACCTTCAATTTCGACAGCCTGACCGTGCCCCGGCTCGATGAGACCGTGGTCCGGATCGTGATGCACAATGTGGCGCATTCCGTGGCCCTCGATTTTTTCTCCCAGCGCTCCGATGTGCTGCTTTCCGAAATCCACCATTTTACGAATCAACTTGAACGCGACGGCTCTATCCGGATCAGCCGGAAAAACATGCTGAAATTCATCGGCCGAACCCTCAACAACAAAAACAGGGTGGTGGAAAACCTGTTCATTTTCGACAGCCCGGAAATGATCTGGGATGACGAATACCTCGATCGCATTTACCGGGGGCTTTCGCGCACCTTCGAATTGCAAAGCCGGTTCAAGGAAGTGGAGTACACGTTCAAAGTGATCGAAGACAATCTATCGGTCTTCCGCGAATTGTACCTGCACCGCGAAAGCAGTCAATTGGAATGGATCATTATTGCGCTTATCTGCATCGAAGTGTTCGATTTATTGATTTCAAAGATTTTTTAAACTATAAACCGACGTATTCCCACGGCTTCAGCCCTGGGAATACGTTTGAGATGTTATCTTTTATTACCAGCTCCTATTTCACAATCACGACTTCGCCCGGCGCCACTCCCACCGAAAATGCGCCAATCCGTTGTCCCACAGGCGATAACACCACCACTTCTCCCGCTGAGGAAAAGTCTTTCGCATCAGCGCAGTAAAGGTTTCCGGTTTCCGCATCGCAGTTCAGTCCGTAGGCCGGCTGATCAGCTACCTTCGAAGGGCCGCCGGGAAAACCGATCTTCCAGATACTTCCACCGGCCGTGAAATAAAGGAATTGTGCTCCCGGGCCGGCCACGAGGTCGTCTCCGTAAGCCGGCGTGGTGAACCCGGCCGAGCCGTCCAGTGGGCCTACCCATCCTTCCGGCATTGTGTCCAGAAAGGTGCCGCGACAATGGGCGTAGGAGATTTTCTGTCCTTGGTAATTGCTTTCGGCGAGGGTACCGGGGTTTTTGCCATGTACGGCCATGCGCGAAATTTCCAGGTCGTCGGCAGGATTGATCACCGAAATAGTGGAATCAGTGCCAAAGCCGCCGGAATTGGGTACATACACCAGTCCGTCAGACAATCGTACCAGTTTGTCCGCACCGCTGCCCGTGGAGATGGTTTTTACGATTTGGTTGGTCCGCAAATCGACCTTCGCAACGCTGCCGCTCAGTCCGTCAGCGCCCCACTGACTCACGTATGCGTAGTCGTTGTCGAGTGGCAGAAAAAAGCGCGGGAGCGCGAGTCCTTCAATAGTACTTTGGTATTTAAACGTCTCGGCGTCAACGACATACACCTTGTTGGCCCCATTGACGACGATGTAGGCATGGCCGTTGTGAAAACAAATCGACTGAACAAACTGGCCCAGCACGGCGCCATTGTTTTCCTGGGCAAACACATCCAGAACCGTCTCGCCGGTGGCTGGGTTGTGCCACGAGATGCTGCCTGTGCCTCCAAACGGGCCTTCATTGACGACAAAAATGCCGGTGGCATATTTCCCCGGAACGGGGGGCGAATAGGGTAGCGCGCCGTCTTGGCAGGCGAACTGGAAGAATGTTGTTGAAAAAAGCAGGAGGAAAATTGGAAGGAATTTGGCTTTCATTTTTGCCGCTTTAAAAAGTGAAAATGAAAGGCCGGGAAGTGCTACGAATGATGAATGTTGAATGATAAATGATGAATGACAAGTCTCCCAAACACAAGGAGTATTCATCATTTATCATTCAACATTCATCATTCTCTTCGAAGGCTTTCTCCCGAAGCCCGGTGATACAGCGGCGCATGGCAGGTCTTCTGGCTCGTTCCTTCAAAAGCGCCTTCCCGGGTTACCCAGTGGCCTTGTGCTTTTGAACCTGATGGAACTTACAGCAGCGGGGACTGCCCCGGATTTGCACCGGGTTCCCTTTTCATTCCGCCGGGAGCAGCCGGACGGAAACCATCAACCGGCGGCAAAAGTATAAACCTTGCCGGAAGGACTGTATTAATTTAAGATCGGAAAAGTCAAAAGCCTGCCTTCACGCGAAGGTCTTGTGCCTGTGCCAGGTGCCGGCGTTGGTGCACCACTAAAAACTCCAGCAAATTGCCCAGGGAATATTGGGCCGTCCAGGCATTGGCTTTGCGAACGTGGGCGCGGTTCAAATCAACTTCGCGGGAGATTTGAAGCAGGCGCAGCAAACGTTCGGCGTTGATAATGAAGATTTTAACCACTTCTGGAGCGAATTCCCTACCGGTAAAATTGTATCGCTTCGGCGACTTGTACAATTTGCCGTTGTTCGGATCGGCGCGACGGATGGCCCGTTTTCCACGACCCGTATAACGCAGTTCGCCATCGGGATCGGCGGTCCAGCGCCGGGCTTTTGCCTTATGCACCGACAACTCGATGCGCGCAAAATAATCGTTGGAATAAGCGTTGAGGTGAGCCAGGCATTCGAGGATATTCCAGTGGGCTTTTTCCTTCGGATTCGAAGGTGCCGGACGGTACAACAATGCTTCGGAAGGCAGCGGGGCGATCTGGTTTCGTGCCTGTTCAAGCATATCGCGCACTTCGATTTCCAAACGGTCAAGCAGGGCTTTTTGCGTCATAATTCAAATTCAGCCGGATGTTTTACAGATCGGGGTAAATCAGCCCGGGGGCATGAGATAAAGCGGTCTTCCAAAAGCAGGCGGCAAAAATAGCAGGCCTCAACGGGTTGTGCATGTACTCGGGTTGCTATTTTTTGGGCGAATTGCCGACCTTTGCGCCAACATTTGCTTTGCCCGCTTGCGCCAGGCCGCGCCGGGCAAATTTTTTTCCAAAACTATGCGCACAAAAACGCTTCGAAAAGATAAAGTCAACGTCGTCACCCTGGGTTGTTCCAAAAACCTCGTCGACAGCGAGAACCTCATCACGCAGTTGCGCGGCAACGACTTTGAAGTAAGCCATGAACGCGAGGACGCCGATGCTAATGTCGTCATCATCAATACCTGCGGATTTATCGACCTTGCCAAGCAGGAAAGTATCGACGCCATCCTCGAACACGCGGAGTTGAAAAAGACGGGCCAGATCGAAAAATTGTACGTAACCGGCTGTTTGTCACAACGTTATAAGGACGATCTTGAACAGGAGATCCCCGAGGTGGACGCCTTTTTCGGCACCCTGGAAATGCCGGCTTTGCTCGCCCGCATGGATGCCGATTACCGCTACGAACTGTTGGGCGAACGTCAGATCACCACGTTGCCCCACTACGCTTACCTGAAAATTTCGGAAGGCTGCAACCGCACCTGTTCCTTTTGCGCGATCCCGCTCATGCGCGGCCAGCACATCAGCCGGCCCGTTGAAGAACTCGTTTCCGAGGCCCGAAACCTGGCTCGCCGCGGGGTGAAGGAACTTCTGCTCATCGCCCAGGAACTGACGTATTACGGCCTGGATCTCTACAAAAAACGCGAATTACCCAGGCTGCTGCACGCCCTGGCCGACGTGGAAGGCATCGAGTGGATTCGCCTGCACTATGCCTATCCATCCAAGTTTCCCCTCGAAATCCTGGACGCGATGGCCGAGCGCTCCGAAATCTGTAATTACCTCGATTTACCCCTGCAGCACGCCAGCGATAATGTGCTGAACCTTATGCGACGCCAGATCACCCGCGCAGAAACCGAAGAACTGCTGGCTGCGATTCGGGAAAAGGTGCCCGGAATTGCGCTGCGAACTACTTTTCTGGTTGGTCACCCCGGTGAATCCGAGGAGGATTTTGAACAACTGCTCGATTTCGTCCGGCAGCAGGAATTCGAACGGGTCGGCGTTTTTCAATACTCCCACGAAGAAAGCACCCGCGCTTTCGATCTGCCCGACGACATTCCTGCAGAAGTCAAGGCAGCCCGCGCACAGGCGCTGATGGACGTACAGCAGGAAATTTCCCTTCGAAAAAATGAAGCCAAGGTGGGCAAGGTATTCAAAACCCTGTTCGACCGCAAAGAGGGAAAATTCTTCATCGGACGGACAGAAGCCGATTCTCCGGAGGTGGACAACGAAGTGCTGGTAGATGCCAAAACGAACTACGTTCGGCTAGGCGATTTTGCACAGGTTCGCATTACCAGGGCAGAGGAGTTCGACCTTTTTGGTGAAATTGTTTCAGGCTGAAGGGGTTCAGTAAAGCCCCCAGATGGCCCTTACCAGCAAAAAGGCGAGGAGTAGGCCGATCAGAATAGACAATCCGATCAAAACGATATTGCTGTTGGAAGTGGACAAAGGTCCACCTGCGTCGATGGCTGCCTCGTCGAGGATTTCCCGGGCGCGCACCGAATCCGAGGGACGCACATGCAATCGGACAACTGCTTGAAGTTGAGGCAGTACGGCGCTGCTTGTGGTATTGGCCAAAAAACATGGAATGCCCTCCGAACGCAGGCGCGCTGCCGCAACTTCGGCTTCCATGAGTGAAAAAAACTTGGCGACTACTTCGCCATCACCCTCCTCGGTGGGGAAATGGCTGTCGTCAAAATCAAAATTGTCGAGGATATCGGTATGGCGCATGGGAAAAAACCCGTGATTTGTCGATCTCAAAACTACAAAACGTATGATCAATCTCTTGGTTGCTGATGAATCCCACACCGACGTGGTCGCTGAACTCCTCGCCGGCTTGTTTGAAGACGTCGGCCACGACCTGACCGCACCCGAAATCGCAGCCCGGTTTGTCGCCATCGACAGCGACGACCGTCATTCCACCCTGCTTGCGGTCGATGAAGAATCGGAGGAAGTCGTGGGCGTTATCACGGTCACCGAATCGCTCGCCCTCTACGCCGGCGGCCGCATTGGCGTGGTGAATGAATTGTATGTCGTGCCGCCCTTTCGATCCGAAGGCGTCGGGAAAATCCTGATCGACGCCGTCAAGGAACTGGCCCGCGAACGCGGCTGGGCGCGGCTGGAAGTGACCACTCCGGGCGACGATTACACCAAAACCCTTCGTTTTTACGAACGCGAGGGCTTCCTGCGCGTTGGTCCGCGGTACAAATACGATTTAGCCTGGGAGGACATGGAAGAATAAACCTGATCAATTATATTCAATGGAATTGCTGCTTTTTATTCCTGTGCTTCAATGGATTATTTATTCCGCCATGATCATCTCGGCCTGGAGGGCTTATGCGACCGGGCACCCTAATTGGGCGGTGTCAGCTCGTTTGTGCGCAGGTCTCTCCGTGCTTTGTTCCTTATTTCAACTCACTTCGGGCCAGGTGGTGCCGTTCGTTCTGCAATCGGCTGCCGCCTGGGCTTGCTGGGATTTGAGCCGCCGCGTTCGTCCTGCCGTTCGAAAAGCGATGGAAAATGAAGCCAAATTGTACGAGCCGCCGGTCATTGACCCTTGAAACGTACCTGTTTTTGGTAAAAAAATGCCGAACTGACTCTTCCGGTCGAATCAGGCGCGCATCCTGCAGCGGTATTGCCGTATTTATGCGCCCAAATTCGACCAACTATGCGCACACTTTCCCTCCTCTTATTGCTTCTGCCAGGTTTGGCTATTTCCCAAAAAGATAAAAAATGGGACGTCAACAATCCCGAAGGGATTCCCTATGCGGATGTGTCCTTCACCGTGAATGAAGGCACCTGGATGAACCTGGACATCTCTCCTGACGGCGCCACGCTCGTGTTCGACCTGCTGGGCGATATTTATTCCATGCCCGTTTCGGGCGGCGCGGCGACCTGTCTGCGTAGCGGCATCGCCTGGGAGGTACAGCCTCGTTTTTCGCCCGACGGAAAACTGATCCTCTTCACCTCCGATGCAGGCGGCGGCGACAATATCTGGGTGATGAATGCCGACGGTACCAAACCCCGGCAGGTGACCAAAGAGAATTTCCGCTTGCTGAACAACGGCGCCTGGGTTGATAATCAATACTTTGTAGCGCGCAAGCACTTTACCAGTACGCGCTCGCTGGGCGCAGGGGAGATTTGGATGTACCACCTCTCCGGCGGTGAGGGCCTGCAACTTACCAAGCGGAAAAACGACCAGCAGGACGTGAACGAACCCTCCGTTTCTCCCGACGGCCGTTATATTTATTTCTCCGAAGACGTGTATCCCGGCGGTTTTTTTCAGTACAACAAGGACCCCCTGAACCAGATTTTTGAAGTTCGCCGCTACGACAGGCAGGAAGGCAAAGTAGAGGATATCACCGGCGGCTCCGGCGGCGCCTGTCGTCCTCAAATCAGCCGCGACGGCAAATGGCTCGCTTTTGTCCGCCGCGTCGATACCAAAAGTGTGCTGTTCATCCGGAACATGGCCAACGGCCTCGAATATCCGCTGTACGACGGCCTCGACAAAGACCAGCAGGAAGCCTGGACGACCTTCGGCTGCTACCCCGGATTTGCCTGGCAAAATGACCGCCCCAGCCGCGCCGGCAACCTGTCTGAAATCGTGGTCTGGGCCGGCGGAAAGATCAAACGTATTGCTTTTCACTGGACGAACATCGCTCCCGACGACCGCAATACGGCCGCTGAAACGCCCCAGGTATCGGTGTCGGACATCCCATTCTCCTGCGCCGTCAATACCAAAGTGGCTGAAACCCTGCGTTTTGAAAACAAAGTGTTCGAGCCCGAATTCACAGCCCGAGCCATTCGCCACGCCGTCACCTCCCCGGATGGCAAGACGCTGGTATTCAACGCCGCAGGCCGATTGTACCAAAAAAACCTGGGCTCCGGCGAAGTGCTCGAACTCAGCGCCGGCCTGTTTGTCCCGCCGGTGATCAAAAAAGGGGAAGAGCCGGAACCTGTTTACAACCAATCGGAACCGGCTATTTCACCACAAGGAAACAAACTGGCGTACGTGGGCTGGAACGACGAACAAAAAGGCGCGCTGTTCATGATCGATAATTGGGGGGCAAAAGGCGCTTCGCAGCGGCAATTGACCCGCGCAAAGGGCATTTACCGTACCCCGCAATTTTCCCCGGACGGACTAAAAATAGTGTTCCGTATGCAGGACGGCGACGACGAGCTTGGCCCGTCATTGTCCGACAAACCCGGCATCTATGTTCTTGATCTGCGCAACAATGATGCGCCGCGCTTCATCACCGCCGAAGGCGAAAACCCTCATTTCTCTGCCGATGGAAAGCGGATTTTGGTCAACACCGGCGGCTACCTTTTCGGCGCGCTCGACAAACAACTCGTCTCTTTCGACCTCAATGGCCAGGACCGTCGGGTGTTGTTCAAAAGCAAATACGCCAACCAGTGGGCCCTGTCGCCCGACGGCAAATGGCTGGCTTTCACGGAATTGCACAAGGCTTATGTTTGCGCTATGCCCGATGCAGGACAAACCATCGACCTGAGCGCCGATACGAAATCCATTCCCGTTTCCCAGATTTCCCGAGATGCCGGCTACAACCTTCATTGGAGCGCCGATTCCAGAATGGTGCATTACACGCTGGGCGAAGAATACTTTACGATCGACCTCAGCAACCGTTTTGCTTTTCTGCCCGGAGCGCCGGATTCCTTGCCTGCCTTGCCCGAACACGGCATAAAAATCGGCCTGACCCTGAAAAGCGACGTGCCTAAGGGTCACGTGGTGTTCCAAAATGCCCGCATCATTACGGCGGAAGGCGACAAAGTGATCGAAAACGGCGTGATCCGGGTGATCGACAACAAGATCGAATTTGTCGGTACCGCCGCAGAATTTGAAAACGCGCGCCGTTACAAAACCAGCGATCCGATCAAGATCATCGACTGCAAGGGCAAAACCATCATGCCGGGACTGGTGGACGTGCATGCGCACACTGGCAACTTCCGTTATGGCCTTAATCCGCAAAAGCAATGGGAATATTACGCCAACCTGGCCTTTGGCGTTACTACCATGCACGATCCTTCGGTCAATTCCGAAATGGCCTTTTCCAATGCGGAAATGCTGCGCAGCGGCCGGATGATCGGTCCGCGTTTGTTCTCTACGGGCACCATCCTCTACGGCGCCGAAGGCGATTTCAAGGCCCCGATCAATTCGCTCGACGATGCACGCGCCACGCTGCGCCGTACGCAGGCCTGGGGAGCATTTTCGGTAAAAAGTTACAACCAGCCGCGCCGCGAGCAACGCCAGCAGATCATCGCTGCCGCCCGGGAATTGCACATGGAAGTGGTGCCCGAGGGCGGTTCGTTTTTTTACCACAATCTCACGCAGGTCGTGGATGGCCACACCGGCATCGAGCACAATATTCCGGTTGCGCCGATCTATTCCGATGTGATTCAGCTTTGGGGAAAAACGAAGTCGCACAACACGCCCACGCTCATCGTCTGCTACGGCGCCATGAACGGCGAGTCCTATTTTTATCAAAAAAATGACGTCTGGAAAAATCCGCACCTGCTCGCATTTACTCCCGGCCACATCCTTCAGGAACGCGCGCGGCACCGCGAAATGATCCCGGACGAGGAGTACGAAAACGGCCATATCCTCGTCAGCCGTCAGGTGAAAAAGATGCAGGACGCAGGTATCAACATCAATCTCGGGTCGCACGGCCAGTTGCAGGGAATGGGCGCGCACTGGGAACTCTGGATGCTCGCCCAGGGGGGCATGAGCAACCTTCAGGTGCTGAAATGCGGCACGATCAACGGCGCCAAATACCTCGGACTCGACAAAGAAATCGGTTCGCTGGCCCCGGGCAAACTTGCCGATCTGATCGTACTGGATGCCAATCCGCTCGATAACATCCGGAATACGGAGAAAATCTCGATGGTGATGGTGAACGGCCGCTTATACGATGCCGCTACGCTGGATGAAAAGGGCAATTACGACCAACCGCGCGGCAAATTCTGGTTCGAAATGCCAGGCAGTCAGAATATTGGCTCCGGCATGACGCACACTTGCCAGGAAGCGAATTGCGTGTGCGGGCATTGATGCATAAAAAAACTCCGGCGGGTCATTCCCGCCGGAGTTTCGACTTGTATCACTAAGACGTCAGCCTGGGATTAGGCGCGCTGAACGTTTACTGCATTGATACCTTTTTTGCCACGGGCCGTTTCGAAAGTGACGACGTCACCTTCGCGGATTTTGTCCACGAGACCGCTGACGTGCACGAAAATTTCCTGCCCGCTGGCGCTGTCGATGATGAAACCAAAACCCTTGGTTTCGTTGAAGAACTTGACGGTTCCTTTGTACATTAGAAAAAATTTAAAAAAGAAAAAATTGATGAACATGGCCTGTAGCCACTGCAAAGGTAAATGAAAGTTCATAATGCTCAAAAACTTCAAACAAAGTTCCAGGCCGGCACGACCATCGATGATCCGGATTTATCACAATGCCAGATGCGGCAAGAGCCGTTGCGCACTCCAGGTTCTGGAGCAAACCCATCAGGAATTCCAGGTTGTTGAATACCTGAAAACACCACCTTCCGAAGACGAACTGCGCCAGTTGCTTCGACTGCTGGGCAAACGGCCCTTGGAGATCATCCGCCAGAAGGAGGAGATTTTCCAGACGGATTATGCAGGGAAAATTTTTTCAGACGAGGAATGGATTCGCATCCTCGCCGAGCACCCGATCCTGATCGAACGCCCCATCATCGTGGCGGGAGACAAGGCCTGGATTGCACGCGACGAAGCGGGATGGGCGGAAATCGGCCGGTTGACGGGCAAATCCTGAGAAGTTGAGAAAGTCCGCCTTGAAAAAATTGAGTTGTTTTGTGCCCGTTTTACCATCAGCATTCATGATCGATCGTCAAAAAATGATCCACATGGGGGCAATCGCGCTGATAATCAGCATTTTCTGCTTCCATCTTTTTACCCTCAGCAAAGGCAGCAGTTGGGGGGACGACTGGACGATGTACGTCAACCACGCATACAATATGGTACACGGCAGACCGTATGTGTATCCCGGATACATTTATAATCCCATGTATCCCACGTACTCCCCTTCGGCTTACCCGCCCGGGTATCCCCTGATGATTGCGCCAGTGGTAGCGATTTGGGGGATTGAACTCACTCCGCTGAAAATCGCCAACTTAATTATCCTGTCGGCAGCCCTGTACCTGCTTTGGCTGCTGTTGAAATCCCAATTGAAACCCTTATCAGCCCTGTCGGTGGTGGCCCTGACCGGCTTTCTGCCATTCTTCTGGCAAATGCGCGACCAGATACTGAGCGACATCCCGTATCTGGCTGCTTCGCTGCTGGCGTTTTACATGCTGAACCGCTGGGAAAACCATCCGGACTGGCGGAAGGCCTGCTTCCTTGGATGCCTGATTTTTTTTCCATTGGCCGTGAGGAGCGTGGGTATTGCCCTGATTGCCGCCTGGGGCGCGCATGTTCTGCTGGACAAATCGTACCGCAACAAATTCAACGTGGCGGCACTGGGCCTAGCCCTGATCCTGGCTTTTGTCCAAAACCTGCTGTTGCCCGCCGGCCCGGGCTATGGCCACATGCTGGTGAAAGAATATGAACACACGGTATTCATTCCCAAGTTGTTGTACAATTTGTACTCCTCCGGCCAATACTACATGAATTCCCTGGGGGAAGGCTTGCAACTCAATGGCGGCAATGATTTTCCGGTTTTTGGTAAACTGCTGGCAGTAGTAATACCTGTCCTCGCTTTTTCGGGTCTCGTCAGCCGTCGCCGCTGGACGGTCATGGAAACTTACTTGTGTTTTTACCTGCTCGTACTTTTTCTGTACCCGGCCCGGCAAGGCTTCCGATTTATGATTGGTGTATTTCCCTTGTTGTTGTATTATGGTTTCTGGTTTGCAGAGCAGCTGCCACGACGTGCAGTACGCCTCGCTCTGGCAGGCATTTTGCTGCCTGTTTTTTTGACTTATCTGACGTCCTGGTATGCACACAACCACGATCAGGCCATCATTGGCAATATGATGGAGGAAAATACGCAAAACCTGTTTCGCTTCGTTCGCGACAGCGTGCCGCAAGATGCGGTACTGGTCGCCGACCGGCCGCGCATTTTTGCATTGTTTACAAATCACAAAGGCACCGTTTTTCCGGATCAAAACCACGAAAACGACTGGATGGAATGGCTGAATCAGAATAATGTAACCTATGCCGTAAAAGCGGTTTGGGACAACGACAAGCCCGACCGGTATTGGGCGAGGTACATGGATGCGCATCCTGAGGAGTTTCAGAAATTATTTGAAGACAGGGGGCTGCAAGTTTATCGATACATACGGCAAGGCACTGCGCAATAAGTTGATTTACAATGGAGAACTCTAAGGATGCCCGGTTTTTGCCTGTTCCTCTTCAGGCTAAAATCCTCGAAATGAATAAAGCGGCTGCGCGATTCACCGGCGAAGGCAAAGGCGCCAGCACCTTGTTCAGGGTGATGTACACGACCCACCTGAATTTCAGCCGGATGGCCGACCACAAAGCCCACCTGATGATCGGGATCAATGTTTTTATGTTGTCGCTCGTGATCGCGAAGAAAAAAATGGGCATTCTGGCTTACCGGCCTGAATTGATGATTCCCAATATGCTACTGGTGGCAACCTGTTTGTCCTGCGTCGTATTAGCCCTGCTGGCCGTCCGGCCGCGTGTGGGCGCCTGGAGACGCAAATCTGTTCCGGACGAACAGATCAATCCCATGTTTTTTGGCTCTTACAGCCATTTGTCGGCCGATGATTTTCACAGCACCATGATGAATATCATGAAAAACCCAAAAGAATTGCGGTCGGTGATGCTCCGCGATTTGCACGGATTGGGCAATTCTCTGGCGCGGAAATACCGCCTGTTGTCCAGGTGTTATCAGGTATTTTACATCGGTTTGCCGATGGTAGTGTTGTCCTATCTGATTGCTGAGGCGCTTGTTTTAAAATACTGAACGGATAATTTTGATCAAATTTTTAACGCTGATGGCAGCCTGCAAGGGCGGGGCGAGCAAGAACGCCTACTTTTGCAGCCAATTTGAATTTGAACAAACTATGGTTGCTACGCAAAACATCCTTTCACAGCGGGTCATGGGCCTCGCCGAATCCGAAACCCTCAAAATGGCCCGCATGGCGCGCGAACTCAAGGCGCTTGGCCACGACGTGATCAGCCTTAGCCTTGGAGAACCCGATTTCGATACGCCGGATCATATCAAAGACGCTGCTTATCAGGCGCTTAAAGATGGGTACACGAAATACACCCCGGTCTCCGGCTTACCCGAACTGACCAAAGCCATCAGCGAAAAATTCCTGCGCGACAACCACCTGGAATACAAACCCGAGCAAATTGTGGTGAGCAACGGCGCCAAGCAAACCGTCTACAACCTCTGTCAGGCTTTGCTCGACCCGGGTGATGAAGTGGTAATTTTTGCCCCATATTGGGTGTCATACTGGGAAATCGTCAAATTGTCGGGCGGTGTACCCGTACCGGTTTACGCCGGCGTGGACCAGGATTTCAAGCCGACGCCTGCCCAGGTGGCTGCGGCCATCACCGAACGCACCAAATTTGTGCTCTTTTCATCGCCCTGCAACCCGACGGGCTCCGTTTTTACCCGAGAAGAGTTGCAGGCCATCGCCGACGCCATCGAACCTTTCGAACACGTTCTGATCGTCAGCGACGAAATTTACGAATACATCAATTTTACGCACGAACACGTTAGTATCGGCAGTTTCCCGAACGTCAAAAACCGCACGATCACCATCAACGGTTTTGCCAAAGGCTTCGCTATGACTGGCTGGCGCCTCGGCTATATGGGCGCTCCGAAATTCATTGCCGATGCCTGTTCCAAAATTCAGGGACAGGTGACCAGCGGCGCTTCTTCTTTCGGACAAAAAGCGGGCGCGGTAGCCCTTATGAGCGATCTGGCGCCCACCGAGGCGATGCGGGAAGCCTTTCGCGAACGCCGTGATATCGTAATTTCCATGCTCGAAGAGATCCCGGGGATCAAGACCAATCACCCGGACGGGGCATTCTACATTTTCCCGGACATCAGCTCGTATTTTGGAAAATCGGACGGCAATACCGTCATTCAGAACGCCGACGATTTCTGCGACTACATCATGTCCAACGCGTACGTAGGACTGGTATCGGGTGCGGCGTTTGGCGACAACAGCTGCTTCAGGCTGAGTTATGCGGCCTCGGAGGAGCAATTGCGCGAAGCGGTGCGGCGAATGCGGGATTTACTGGGTCGGCTGAAGTGAGGCGTTGAACAGCCTTTCAAGTAGGCTTATTCATGCTTGATTTCTAAATTCTCCTGAATTTTTTTAATCATGTCCAGTTCGATCGATTCTCTTCCTTCAACCCGATATAATTTTGATTGTACTTTCTCTTCCATTAGAAACTCCACCGCTTCAGCATTCATTTGCTTGGCAAGCAGTTTGATAAAGGTGGGCTCGTTAGTTGGCGTATAAGCGATGGGGACCCTTTTATGGTCATTGGGATTTTGAACCGGAGGGACAAAAGGGTCAAAGCCAGGCCACTGAACGGGGATTTCTGGTCCTGGTGTAGATTTCGGCTCCTCAGACCTTTTCGATGTTTTTCTTTCGTCGTAAGTAGGCAGATTCAAATCGCACCAAATAGTCATATTCCCTTCCATGTATATTCTTCTGCTCCACAAAGCCTTGAAAGGCGTTCCAGGATAGCCAATTTCAACGTAGACCAACCCATCTTCGGGCGGAGCCTGGGTGACGAGAACCTGAGTGTGCAGGAATTTCCATTTGTATCCATCCCCTTTCTTATTGATTCTAACCTGTGCAATTCTGTCACCATTTGCATTTAGAGGAAAATGGTTCAATTCGGACAGAGGAACCACCAGCCAAATTGTATAATTTGGTGAAGGAGCCGAGCCTCGATAGCCTAAGCCGAAGTCCAGGGGCTCATTATGAATAATTTTATTGTTAATCTCTAAAAAAAGGTGTTGACTATCCCTGCTGATAGTGGAGCTTTTTGTGCTTGGATAGTGTGCGTTGAAAAAAATACTGAATTCATGGTAATCAAATTCCGGAGGTACCGATAAGGCTAGCAAAGTATCGTTTACAACTTCATACCCAACACCGGAAATTGAATCTAACTGAATATGTTTGATGTCGTCAGTTTGGGCAAGATGCAGAAACACCTTCCATTCTTTTTTTTGTACGGGCGGATCGGCCTTGCTTAACGTACCCGAGTGTCAGAATCGATGGGAAGCGCAATAGCCCAGAAGTGCAAGCAGGATTCCAAGAGCAACCCAGATCGCAATTCGAACAATTCGATTGCGGCCGTTCCATTTGCCTTCAACTTCTGGAAGTACTACCGGTATCTTTTTAGAAGCGAGGTAATTCACCTGAACGGAGGCATATTGCCAGCCGGTCGAAGTAGTGAAAAAGTTGACTGGAAGTGAAGTTGTGACCTCTACGGCTTGTTCAAGTACAGTATCGCGAGGGTATTCTTTGCCGTCGATGGTTTCAACAATATTGATCCGAAGGATCAAATGGAAATGGCCTTGCTGATGGGGAGTGACATGGAAAATCCATTCATTGAACCGGCTGGTACTGATTGCCTGTGCAGAATGACTTGAACCCTCGATCGTAAACACATTTCCTTCCATCCCGAAAATCTGAACTTCCATCACTTTGGCAATTTCAATATCTGTGATTATGGAATCCGGACCGGATGAGAAATTTTCGAGGAGATGAACAACGTCTTTGGCTATTCGAACGGTACAACGCGTAGGTGTGCCGACAAACATTTTAGCCGGAACATTATGAAGTAATTTCCCGACAGAGCCCAATTCAGGCGCCTCATATGATTGCTGAAGTTGGGAAATCTTCGGTAAAACATGTTCCAGGATTGTATTTGTGACAAACAGCCGTTCCTTTTCACGATCAGCAGCAGAAATCAGGCCTTTGTGATATTCTGCTTCAACTCTTGCAAAATGGCCGCTAAGTTGGATAGCGCAATTGTAAAGATCGTCGGAAGCATGGGAAGCGAGAAACTTGACCAATTCTTCCACCGCCGAATGTAATTTTCCGGCGGTCAATAAAATTTTTATGTTGGCTGTAAACAGTTGGTTTTCCATTGGCAGGGCGTCTTGATCCAGGCAGAAAAATCCTTGTTGCCTACTACTATGGTTGATGTGGCGGCGTTTGCAACAACAACGTATTCTCCCCAAAATATTCCTTAAACGCCAGCGCGAAAGTGCCCGGATTGCTGAATCCGACCAGGTCGGAGATGGCCTGCGGCGTTCCGGCGCGTTTTTCCAGCAGTACCTTGGCTTTTTCCAGACGCATTTCGCGGATCAACTGGATGGGTTCCTTGCCCGTCAGTACGCCCAGCTTTTTGACAAAATGGTGCCGCGGCAGCTGGATCTTTTTGGCCAGTTCGTCGGCCATAAAATCGGGGTCCGAAAGGTGCTGTTCAATGAACAGCATGGTTTGGTTCAGGAACCGGTTGTCCAGGGTCTCGCGGTGGTCGGTGAACCAGAAATGCAGCACACGTGCAAACAGGTCATGCTTTTCCTTGCGCGCATCGAGCAGGCGCTGTACCGATGCGTCGAATTCGTCGTCGAGCACCGGACGGGTGAACCAGGCTTCGGCGCCTGCCCGGAGGGCATCGAGCTTGCCTTCATTGCCATGTCGGTCGCTGAGCAGAATGACCGGGATGTGGTTGGTGCGCTCGGAAAGCTTGATTTGCCGCGCCACGTCGATGCCCGTTTTACCGTTGAGTACCGCATCACAAACGATGAGGTCGGGCAGCAGGTCGGCGGCGCGTTGCAGGCCGTCGTTGGCGGTCTGGGCAGTTTCTACCCGGAAGCGGTCGCTGAGCAGCGACTTCAAGTAGATCACCACCTGACGGTTGGGTTCGATGAGCAGGGCGATTTTATCGGGTGCGCCCGCGTTGTCGGGCGTGAATTCGAGCGGATTTTCCAGCGCCTTTTTTTCCGCTGTAATCGCCGGAATAGTCTGTGCAGCAAGCATTTGCTCAAAAGCCTGTCGTTCGTTAGCGCGTTCAATTTGCAGTTCCAGTTCGCGCTGTTCCAGGCGTTTGCGCCAACGGCTGCGGATGCGGGTATTCGTCAGTAAAAGCAATAAAAGCAGCAGACTGGCTATACCGCCTGCGATGAGCAACCAATCGCGGTCCATCTTGATCACCTGCGGGTTGTCGTGCCCTTCCAGCACGCGCAGAGCCTGCAAAGAATCCAAGGAACGCCGCAGCGTCGCCGTTTCCAGGGCAACCCGCTGGGCGGCCAGAGAATCCTGGGCGGCAGATAAGTCGCGGTACGCGCGGAGGGAACTCCCCGGAGTTGATTCCAGCGCTCGTAAGCCGTGACCAGTGATTGGTACATGGCCACACGTGCTTCGGGCCTGCGTTGCAGTCGGGCGTCGCGTTCCGCTGTGGCAAGGAAAGAAAAGGCGCTTGCCGAATCTTTATTGGCCTGATAAATGGCGGAAATGGTGGGTATGACCTGCGTCGGGACAGCGAGTTTTTGGCGAATCAAAAATGCACGGAAGGACTCCGCCTCCACTTGGCCCTGTTCGAAATTTCCTGCCTGGGCGAGGGTGCGCAATAAACCGATGCGCTGATTGAGCGAATCGAGGACGACTTGATTTTGGGCAATAACCCGGTACTCACTTGCGGCAAACAAGAGCATCAACCAACAACAACGGAGCGCAAATCGGCACATGGGTAATAAGGTACTTTTTGCAAATGTAATTGCAAAATGCTGAACCCCGACATGCTCTTAACCTTCCATTGTTTCCACAATGCGTTGTTTGGGTTTACGCCAGGGCTTGATCACCAGGCGCAGGCTTTGGTCGTAAGTAAAGTAGTTGGCCACCCAGTTGATGAACACGAACAGCTTGTTCTTGGCGCCCAGCAGGGAAAACAGGTGCACAAACAGCCAAATGAACCAGGCAAAAGCGCCCTGAAAACGCCAAAAGGGCAAATCCGCTACCGCCCGGTGCCGTCCGATGGTGGCCATGGAGCCCAGGTCGCGGTACCGGAAAGGCCGGGGCCCGGCGCCTCTTTGCCAGCGGCGCAGGTTTTGGGCCAGGCAGGCCGCTTGCTGAAGCGCTACCTGCGCCACTTGAGGGTGGCCCTTCGGGTATTTTTCATCGTTGGTTTGATAAGTAATATCACCCAGGGCAAATATGTCGTCGAAACCTTCCACCTGATTGAAAGCATTGACTTTCAAACGGTTGCCGCGAACGTAGGACTCCGCCGGCAGCCCTTCAATTTTATTGCTGACAACACCCGCCGCCCAGATGACCTTGTCCGAACGGATGGAGGAGCCGTCGTTGATGAACACCGTTTCGCCATCGTAACCGGTCACCACCTTGTCGAGCCACAATTGCACGCCGAGATCCCGGAGAAATTGTTCCGCTTTCTCAGAAGCCTGCGGCGACATGGTGCTGAGCAGCCTGGGGTCGCCGTGAATCAGGTGTATATCGATCTCGTCGCGGCCGATATTGGCGTAATCCTTCGGGATCACGTACTTCTTCATTTCAGCCAGTGCGCCGGCTACTTCAACGCCCGTGGGGCCACCTCCTACTACCACGATATCGAGTAAAGGCTGACGGCCTTCGGCGCTGTCGGAAGTGACGGCGCGTTCGTAATCTTCAAAAATCGTGTTTCGGAGGTAAAGCGCTTCGCTCACCGATTTCATCGGGATGGCGTTGGCGCGGACCTCTTCGTTGCCGTACCAGTTGGTGTCGGTGCCCAGGGCGAGCACCAGGTAGTCGTACCGCAAAGTGCCAATATCAGTTTCAATTTCACGGCTTTCAGGGCGCACGGCGCGCACGGTGGTGACCCGTATGAAAACGTTCTTTTTGCCCTGAAAAACCTTGCGAAGGGGAAATACGATGCTGGATGGTTCCAGACCCGCCATGGCGACCTGGTAGAACAGCGGCTGGAACTGGTGGTAATTGTTTTTATCGATCAGAACAACTTGAAAATCAGAAGATTCAAGTTTTCTCGCCAGGGTGAGGCCGGCGAACCCGCCGCCGATGATGACGACGCGTTTTTGGGTAGTATCGGGAATGTTGAAAGACATAGGGCAACGTTTTTCTGCAAAAAACGGCGGAGCGCCGTGCTTGGGAAATACTGCAGGTAAAACGCCGGAAAGAAGGCTTGGGTTTGAAACGCACCGGGAATTTTCAATTTAAATTGAAAACTCCCGGTGCGATTATTAATCCGGAACCATGGTCAGGATAATTCTATTCTTTACCCCCGCCGATAAAGGCGGCAACGCCGAAGTTGATGCCGAGGCCGTTGTATCCGCCGCCGCCTTCGGTGGCTTCCACGCGCTGGTAATTGAGCAGCGCTTCGATGGCCACGCGGTCGTTGAGAAAGAAATCCGCGCCGACGCCCGCGCCGAACAGGTAGCTGGTCGTAGCGTCGAAGCCTTCCGATTTGCTGCTTTGCAGACCAAGATTGATCTGACCGAAAAAGCGCGAGGTGCCGCTTCCGTTGAAATAATAGCGCACCAAGGGGCTGATTCCGAGGTTGGTTTGTCCGTCGAGGTCACCGGTGGTGGTCACTATGTTCACCGAACCACCGACGGCTGTCCGGTCGCCGACAAAAAAGGCGGCGCTCGGCGAAAAATTGAGAATGCCGTAGCTGACGCCGTCCGAGCTGACGTTGTTGAAACCAACCGTTCCGCCGAGCAAAACGACGCCTTTGTGAATTTGTGCCGTAAGGGCGAGCGAACAGCAAAGGCCAAGAAAGAGAAGTGTAAGTTTTTTCATACTGAACGTGTTAATTGGTGAAGAAAAAGGGTGCATTAATTTTCTCTGAACCACATCAGTACCGCTCCGAACGCCGTAATAAGCAGCAATAATACAGAAGCCATCCGAATGGAGTACCGCATGTGCCGCACAAACGTTTCGATCTCGTTGCGGAACTGCGGATAACGCGGCAGGATTTCCTCTTCCAGTTTTTTCCGGTTGAAAATATGGGCGGCGCCGAACTCCACGTGGTTGCGCACCAGTACGCCATACACTTTCAGCACCTTGGCGCGGAAGTATAAATTTACAAACAACATGGCCACAAAGAGGCCGATAACGATGGTGATCAGGAGAATGTACATAGCCGTGTACGGGACGTCTCGTCCCTGCCGCAAAAGTCAGCAATCCCGTTCAAAGACGGGCGAACCGACTCATTTCCTTTTCCTTCTCTTGTAATTTTCCAGCACGAAGGAGCCCAATCCTTCGAGCGACGAATAAAAAGCCTTGCCGTTGTTGGCCTGCGTGAAGGCTTCGACAAAGCGTACGAGATAGGCGTCGCGGGCGATCATGAAGGTCGTGATGGGCACGTCCATTTTACGGCAACGCAAGGCCAGGTTGAGGCAGCGGTTGATGATCTTCCGGTCGAGGCCGAAGGAGTTTTTGTAGTAGTTCTTCCCGATTTTCAGGCAGGTCGGCTTGCCGTCGGTGATCATAAAGATCTGTTTGTTCGGGTTGCGGCGTTTTTTCAGGATATCCAGGGCCAGTTCAAGCCCCGCGACGGTGTTCGTATGGTACGGCCCCACCTGCAGATAAGGCACGTCTTTCAGTTCGATGGGCCAGGCGTCGTCGCCGAAAACGATGATGTCGAGGGTGTCTTTCGGGAAGCGGGTCTGGATAAATTCCGCCAGGGCGAGCGCCACTTTTTTTGCCGGCGTGATACGGTCTTCGCCGTACAGGATCATGGAGTGCGAAATGTCGATCATCAGCACCGACGACATTTGGCTTTGATAATAGGTTTCGTGCACTTCCAGGTCGTCCTGGGTGAGGTTGAATTCCTCGATGCCGTGGTTGATGTAGGCATTGCGCAGCGAATTGGTGACGGCCAGTTGTTCGAGGCTGTCGCCGAATTCGTAAGGCTTCACATCCGAAGTATGCTCATCGCCCTGACCGATGTGGGTGGTGTTGTGCCTGCCGCTTTTGGCTTTTTTAAGGTCGCCGAAGATGTCGTCGAGGCTTTTTTGGCGAATGCTGATTTCAAGTTTGCGGGTAGGGCCGAGGCCTGCGTCGCCATTGCCGTCGCCCGGACCTTCGCGGCGGATGTATCCGCGCTCTTCGAGTTCGCGAATAAAATCGGCCATGCCGTAGTCGTCGCTGGTCAGTTTGTACTCCCGGTCGAGCTCGTTGAGCCAGGCGAGCGCCTCGCTGACGTCGCCGGAAGTGTAGAGCATCAGTTCCTGAAAGATCTTGAACAGCCGGTCAAACAGAGACTGATTCGGATCGCCTGTGAATTCTGAAAATCGGAAACCTATCATATCGGGCACTTAACAGCATTCCGCGCCGCTTTGTTTCCTCAAATATAATCCAGTAAAAATTCATGCACCGCCGATGCCGCAGCGCGCCCTTCGGCAATGGCCCAAACCACAAGCGACTGGCCGCGACGGGCGTCACCGGCAACGAAAACGCGATCCTGTTTCGTCCGGTGTTGTTCCGCTCCGATCGTGCCCCCTTCGTTTTTGGGCAAGCCGAGTTCCGTCAGCAGAGGATGGTCCTGCACGCCTTCAAAGCCGATGGCGATGAGCGCGAGGTCGCAAGGGATTTCCCGAATGGAGTCCGGTTTTTCCGAAAAAGAAAATTTGCCCGTCGTCGCATCCCTGCCCCACTGCAAGTCGCTGATTTCCAGTCCGGAGACTTGCCCGGAACGGTTGCCACAAAATGACCGGGTCCGCATTTCCCAACTCCTGTCGCAGCCTTCTTCATGCGAAGAAGAAGTCGTGAACGTAGCCGCCATCATAGGCCACGGGTTGTCGGAAGGGCGCAGCTCGGGCGGCTTGGGGCGGTACTGGATTTGTGTCACCGACAGGGCGCCTTCGCGCACGGCATTGCCCACGCAATCGGAACCGGTATCGCCGCCGCCGATCACGACCACGTGTTTTCCGGCGGCGGAGGGGTAGGGGTCGGGGCGACCAGTTTTGCCGATCCGGCGGTTCTGCGCAGTCAGGTATTCCATGGCTAAATGAATGCCGGCCAGTTCGCGGCCGGGCAGGTTCA
Source organism: Saprospiraceae bacterium (assembly GCA_044224705.1). Lineage (GTDB taxonomy): Bacteria > Bacteroidota > Bacteroidia > Chitinophagales > Saprospiraceae > M3007. The sequence continues at coordinate 36,021 of JBGAJY010000007.1, read as the reverse complement.
AATCGCGCGGCGACATGGCACCGGTGCACAGCAGAAGCGAATCATATTCCAGGAGCAATTCAGCGCCTGAAACATCTTTTCCGACCTCCACACCACATTGAAAAACCACACCTGCTTCCTGAAGCAGGGCAATTCTGCGATTCACCACCCATTTTTCCAGCTTGAAATCGGGAATGCCGAAGCGCAGTAGGCCGCCTGGCAACTCGTCCTTTTCAAACACCGTCACGTCGTGTCCGAAACGGTTCAATTGATCGGCGGCAGCCAGCCCGGCGGGGCCGGAACCGATTACAGCTACCTTTTTCCCGCTTTTCGAAAGTGGCCGGCTTGGCTGCACCCAGCCTTCGTGAAAAGCCGTTTCGATGATTTTTTGTTCCAAATGTTCGATCGCGACGGGCTGCTGATGGATGCCCAGCACACAGGCGTGCTCGCAGGGGGCCGGGCAGATGCGACCCGTGAATTCGGGAAAATTGTTGGTTTGAGCCAGAAGGCGGTAAGCCTGTCGCCAGTTGCCTTGCTGCACCGCCGCGTTGAATTCCGGGATATAATTGCCAAGAGGACAGCCCGACTGGCAAAACGGAACGCCGCAACCCATGCAGCGGGCAGATTGCTCATGGGCTAATTCAGAGGTAAACGACGTATAATCAATCACATCCTGGTGGTCGCGAACGCGTTCTGCGACCGGGCGGTACGCCGGTGTGCGGCGCGAATATTTTTTAAAACCGTGTGGATCGTATGTCATGGCTCAGCGGACGGTGATGAGTTGGCGAGTGTGTGAACGAGCCTTGGCGAGAGCATTTTTGTAATCCCGGGGCATCACTTTGACAAAGTATTGCCGTTCTGTCGGCCAGTTGTGGAGCAACTGGCCGGCTTTGCCGCTGCCGGCATACCAGAAGTGTTTGCGGATCAACAGGCGCAGCATACTCAGGTCCTGTTCGTCCGGAATTTCCAGGTCTACGTTGTCCGGGTTGTATTTTTTTGAAAAGACGCCCTGCGGATCGAATACGTAGGCTTCTCCGCCGGTCATGCCGGCCGCGAAATTGCGACCGGTGGCTCCGAGTACCACGACAATTCCGCCTGTCATGTACTCGCAGGCGTGGTCGCCGACACCCTCCACGACCGCCCGCGCGCCGCTGTTGCGCACCGCGAAACGCTCTCCGGCCTGACCGCTCAGGTAAGCTTCGCCTGAGGTGGCGCCCATGAGCGCGACATTGCCAATGATCACGTTTTCGGCGGCTTCAAAACGGGCGTGCCGGTCCGGAATGACGATCAGCCGCGCTCCGGAAAGCCCTTTGCCGAAATAGTCGTTGGCTTCTCCTTCCAGCAAGAATTCCAGCCCTTTCGCGCCAAATGCAGCGAAACTTTGCCCGGCCGACCCGTGAAAATGCAGCCCGATGCAGGACTCGGGCAGCCCCGCGCTGTGCCAGCGCCGGCTGATTTCGTAAGACAACATGGTGCCCACTGAGCGGCGCTGGTTATTCACCGGAAAGACCGATTGAAATGGCGCGGCCTGGTCGAGGGCAAGCCGGGTTCGTTGAATCAGTTGCACGTCCAGCGCGCCCTGCAACAGGCCCGGGGAGCCATGCCGTTTGGCAGCCTCCCAAGGCAAATGATCAACGGGGGGCTCCTCCTTGTAGAGCAAGGGGCCCAGGTCGAGCAAGCGGGCTTTGCCTTCCAGGTGGTCTTTTTCCTTGAGCATTTCCACCCGGCCGACCATTTCCGCTACGCTGCGAAAGCCGAGTTCGGCCATGATCTCGCGCAGTTCCTGCGCCAAAAAGGTGAAAAAATTGACGAGGTGTTCGGGCTTCCCGGTGAAATATTTGCGCAACTCAGGGTCCTGTGTGGCAATCCCGACCGGGCAGGTATTGAGGTGGCATTTTCGCATCAGAATGCAGCCTTCGGCCACGAGCGCGGCAGTGGCAACGCCCCATTCATCGGCGCCCAGCAGGGTGGCGAAGGCGAGGTCCTGGCCGGTCCGAATTTGCCCATCGGTTTGCAGGCGGACCCTGTTTCTAAGACCGTTCCTCACCAAAGTCTGGTGTGTTTCGGAGAGCCCGAGCTCCCAGGGCAGGCCTGCATGCCGGATACTGCCGAGGGGAGACGCGCCCGTGCCGCCGTCGTGGCCCGAGATCAGGATGGCGTCGGCTTTGGCTTTTACCACGCCGGCTGCGATGATGCCGACACCTGCCTTGGCCACAAGTTTGACGGAAATTTTTGCCTTCGGATTGGCATTTTTAAGGTCAAAAATCAATTGAGCCAGGTCTTCGATAGAGTAAATATCGTGGTGCGGGGGTGGTGAAATGAGCGCTACTCCCGGCGTGGAATGCCGCACTTTGGCGATGAATTCGTCCACTTTATGGCCCGGAAGCTGGCCGCCTTCGCCGGGTTTGGCGCCTTGCGCCATTTTGATCTGGAGTTCGTCGGCATGGGCCAGGTAGGCGCTTGTGACGCCAAACCGGCCCGAAGCAACTTGTTTGATGGCGCTTCTCGCGCTGTCGCCATCCGGCAGCATCCGGTAGCGGGCTTCCGGTTCGCCGCCTTCGCCGCAGTTGCTTTTGGCGCCGATGCGGTTCATGGCAATGGCGAGCGTGCGGTGAGCCTCGTCGGAGAGCGAGCCGAGCGACATGGCGCCGCTGGAAAAACGACGCAGGATGTTCTCCACGGGCTCTACCTCCTTTAAGGGAACCGGATGGCCGCGCCGGAACCCCAACAGTCCGCGAAGGGTTAGCGCCTGATGTTTTGGCGAATTGACGCGACGGGCGTACTTTTTATACACCTGGTAATCATTGGTACGCACGGCATGTTGCAGCAAATGGATCGTGGCCGGATCGAAAAGGTGCGCCTCACCGTCCTGCTGCCATTGATAAATGCCGCCGTGCGGGAGCATATCCTCATCTCCAACCATGTCGAGCGACCGGCGGCGCCAGGCCAGCGCCTCGCGCGCCAGATCGTCGAAACCCAGTCCGCCAATGCGGGAAACGGTGCCCGGAAAGCAAAATTCCATGACCTCCTGGCCAATGCCCAACGCTTCGAATTGCTGCCCGCCGATGTACGACTGCAGGGTGGAAACGCCCATTTTGGACAAAATTTTCAGCAGCCCCTTGTCGCAGGCTTTGCAGTAATTTTTCCTCCAAACGGCTGATTGTTCGGCATTTGCCGCCAAATTGTCCAGGGTGTTGAGCGCCAGATACGGATTAACGGCATTGGCGCCGAAGCCGAGCAGCACGGCCAGATGATGCACTTCCCGCGCATCGCCCGTTTCGACCAGGATGGAAGTGGCGTGCCGCAAACCGTTTCGGATCAAATGCTGGTGCACAGCCCCGGTTGCGAGCAGGGAAGGAATCGGCGCCTGTCCGGAGCCGGTGTTTCGGTCGCTGAGAATGATGAGGTTCGCGCCACCGCGCACCTTGTCTTCTGCCATGGCGATGAGGGCGTCCAGGGCAGCTTTCAACCTGCCGTTTTGACCATCATCGCTGAAAAAAGCGGGAAGCGATACCGCATGAAAATGCTCATGCCGCAGGTTTTTCAAAGCCTCCAGTTCGGCATTCTGCAACACCGGCGAGTCGAGATGAATGTTCCTGGGATGCTCATCATAAAGGTCCAAAGGGTTTTTAGCGCCGCCCAAGGGACTGAACAAAGACATGACGGCGCGCTCCCGGATCGGGTCTATGGGCGGATTGGTCACCTGCGCAAACAGCTGCTTGAAATACAGACTGATGTGCTGCGGATATTTGGACAACACTGCCAGGGGGGTGTCCACAGCCATGCTGCCGAGGGGTTCTTCGCCATGGGTTGCCATCGGTTTCAGGATGACCTCGATGTCTTCGCGGGTATAGCCGAATTGTTGCTGAATACTTGATAATGAGGTATTTGGAAGGCCCTCGCCATCTTTGTTTGGCATTGCCAAATCTTCCAGTCGAACCGTATTTTCGCGCAGCCAGTCGCGATAGGGGAAACGCGAGCAAATGATTCGTTTGATGTCGTCATCGGCCACGATACACTGTTGGTCCAGGTCGGCCAACAGCATTTTGCCGGCTTGTAAACGGCCTTTTGCGAGTACCCTTGCCTCATCGACAGGGAGCGCCCCGGCTTCCGATGCGGCCATCAGCCGGCCGTCGTCGAGCACACAATAGCGCAAGGGGCGAAGGCCGTTGCGGTCAAGTGTGGCGCCAACCACGACACCGTCGGTGAAGCAGATGGCGGCAGGGCCGTCCCAGGGCTCCATCAATTGCGCGTGGTACTCGTAAAAAGCGCGGCGGTCGTCGTCCATTTGTTCGTCGTGCTGCCAGGCTTCGGGGATCATCATCATCAGGGCATGCGGCAAAGAGCGGCCGGCCAGGTGCAGGAACTCCAGTACGTTGTCGAAAACAGCGCTGTCCGACAGGTTTTTGCCACAAACGGGCTTCAGTTTTTCCAGTTCGTCCGCCTCGAAAAATGGGCTTTTCATCAACGGCTCACGCGCTTCCCACCAGCGCACATTGCCTTGAATGGTATTGATTTCACCGTTGTGGGCGATGTAGCGAAAAGGCTGCGCCAGCCGCCATTTTGGTATCGTATTGGTCGAAAAACGCGCGTGGATGACCGCAATGGCAGATTTGAAATGGGTATTAGCCAGGTCTGGAAAATAACCGCGCAACTGCCCCGCGGTCAGCTGACCTTTGTACACGATCGTGCTGCCCGACAGCGAGGCAATGTAAAAGTCTTCGCTCACGGCCGGCATGGCGCGGTAAATACTCGAATGTGCAAATTTGCGCAGCACGTACAAGCGCCGTTCCAGGGTCTTTCGGTCCAAGATCGTTTCAGGCTTTACAAAAATCTGCTCCATGAGCGGTTCCGCGGATCGGGCGGTTTCGCCGAGGGCGCGGTTATCGGTCGGCACCGTCCTGTAGCCCAATACTTCAAACCCGAGGGCATCTGCGAGGTCGTTCATTAAAGTTCGACAAGCCTGACGCAACGCAGCGTCACGTGGAAAAAAGACCATGCCTGCGCCATATTCACCCGGCGCAGGCAGGTCGAACCCGTGATGAAGTGTTTCCAGTTGAAAAAAATCGTGCGGAATCTGGAGCAGGATACCTGCGCCGTCGCCGCTGTTTTCTTCCCGGCCGGTGGCTCCCCGGTGTTCCATGTTGGCCAGCATGGTGAGTGCATCCTGCACGATGGCGTAACTTTTCCGGCCATGAAGATTGGCGATGAAGCCCGTTCCGCAAGCGTCGGATTCGAATTGTGGGGTGTACAGACCCCGTGCGCTGGATGAGTTACCTGTGTGGAACATAAGGTTTGACAGCCTTTCCGTTGCCGTTTTCGACGGCTTTGTCTCCGAAAAACTCGCTCAATCGTTCCTCAAAAGAGGTCATCCGTTCGTCGTGTTGGGAAATGTCCAGACCCAGCCGTTCCTCCTCGGGCGTCACCCTGAGCGGCACGATGGCATTGGCCAGCATCAGCAATAGATAAGAGCCTCCGAAAGTGAAGACGCCCACGATCACCAGGGCCAGCAGGTGGTAGAGGAATGTCTGTGTTTGGCCGTAAAACAGACCCACGTTTTGGGCAAATATGCCCGTGCAGACCATGCCCACGATGCCGCCCATCCCGTGACAGGGGAACACGTCGAGGGTGTCGTCGATGTTGCCGCGGCGGTTGAACAGATGCACCGTGATATTGCTGATGATGGCGGCCGCAAATCCGATGAACAGGCTTTGCCCGATGGTCACGAAACCCGCGGCGGGCGTGATGGCCACCAGACCAACCACTGCGCCGATACAAGCGCCCAGGGCCGAAATTTTCCGGCCAGCCAGGGCGTCGAAAAACACCCAGGCGAGCATGGCCGCAGCGGAGGCAAAATTGGTGGTAGCAAATGCCAAAGTGGCCGTTCCGTTGGCTGCCAGTGCCGAGCCGGCATTGAAGCCGAACCAGCCGAACCACAACAAACCGGTGCCCAGCACGACAAACGGTATATTGGCCGGACTCGTCTCCCGGCCGTGCCGCTGGCGTTTGCCGAGGAATACGGCCGCTGCCAGGGCCGCGAAACCCGCCGACATGTGCACCACCGTGCCGCCGGCGAAATCGAGCACGCCCATTTGTCGCAGGAATCCCTGCGGGTGCCAGGTCCAGTGCGCCAAAGGCGTGTAAATGAACAGGGTAAACAAGACGATGAACAGCAAATAACCTGAAAAACGGATACGCTCGGCAAAACTGCCGGTGATCAGAGCGGGTGTGATGATGGCAAATTTGAGTTGAAACAGCGCGAACAACAGCAGCGGAATGGTCGGCGAAAGTGCCGCATCGGGCGCCAGGCCCACCTTCTGAAAAAACAGGTAAGTACCCGGATTGCCTATGATACCGCCCATGCTGTCGCCAAAGGCGAGGCTAAATCCCACAACGACCCACAGCAGGCTCACCACCCCGAGCGAGATAAAACTTTGCAGCATCGTGGAGACCACATTCCGAAAACTCACCATGCCGCCGTAAAAGAACGACAAACCGGGCGTCATGAGCAACACCAGACCGGCGGCCATCAGCATCCAGGCCGTGTCGGCGGCATTCAGGGCAGCCAGGCCAGCCTCATCCGACCCAGGGAAGGGGATGAAAATCGCGGCCACTACTATCAGGGTCAATATCAAAAAGGGGAAAAGCCATTTCCGTTCCATAGTGTTCCAATACTGGTTGTTAACAAGGAGCACCCAGGCAGAATGTTGTTCTGCAAGAGGCAAACAAGGGTGTTGGTCAGACTATTTGGAAAGGGAAACGCAACGAGCATTTTGTCGGAAGACTTTGCCGGTGTGCAAGGCAAATGTATTTTAAATTTTGGGAAACCTGCAAATCGCAATTGTAATAACTTGTCAATCTTGTATCGTCAAAATGAATAATTGCAAAAACGTCATTTTGTAAAACGAATTGAAAATTCACGAAAACGATTTTTCCCAAAATCCGATTTTGCGGCAAGGTGCAGGTCCCAAAACAAACCCGCATAACGGGCTATTGTTTTACAGACTGAGTCCGCTCCAAAAATTTTTCCTGCACGATGGCGGACAATGGGCGATGCTGCAATTTGCTTTCCAGCCACGACAGGATATCGAGGTACATGAACGACCTCCGCTCAAAGGGATCGGACGCCAGCGGCAGCAATTTATCGTGCAGACGCTTGAACTCGCCCAACAGCATGTCACGGCGCATGCTCGGGGTGCGGCGCAGGAAACCGAAAATCTCTTTCTGGACCTGGTGCAGATCCTCCATTTGTAGTAAAAAGCGGTATACCGACTTGATTTGGTATTCCAAAAGCCGCGCGTTGCCCAGTTCGAAGTGCGCGATCAGGCTCAGAATCCGCGCAAAACACTGGATATCGGCGCGGTAATCCGGGTTTTTCTGATTGATGATCCGGTTCAGGTAATGGATCGAATTGTCGTTGTCGCCCACGGCAAAATAAAGGCATCCGATGCGGTAATTCAGGACCATGATCCGGTGGTCATCCCAATTATAGGTCTCCTGCTCGATGGCCCGGGCAAGTTCCGGCACGAGTTGTAACCCATCTTCATACGAACCCTCCAAATAATGTTTGTCGATGCGATGCAGGTAGCGGTAAAGCTGAAAAAGACCTTCGACATTGTTATCCATGACCCCTCCGACCTGCTGCGGGAATTGCTCCAGGCGATTCAATTGGGCACAGAAACGATTGTAATCCAGTGTATTAAACAGCGTGCCCAGCAAATTGTGCAGGCCTTTCAGGTACAGCGCCGGGTGATGGATTTTCATCGAAGGGTCGTCCTCGAACAGCTGCACCCACGTGTACACATGCCGGTAGCAGGCTGAAAATTGCTGCCCGATATAGTACAGCCAAACGTGCGACTGGCAGTAATAAATCTTCCCCCAGAAATCCAGTTCCAGGAACCCGACTGCCGGTTTGTGCGCCTCAAAAAAGTCCTGCACCTTCTCGTAATCGGCCGCATTACGAGCAAAGCCCGATTTGAGGAACAAGGCATACATCTGCAGCGACAAACTGGAGAACAGGTTGGCTTTTTCAATCACCTGGTTCAACACCTGGCTTTGGCTGCTCAGTTCGCCGGCACGGCCCTGTATGCTTTGCGTAACATACTGGCTTTCAATAAGTTTCTCAAATTCGATAGATTCCAGCGCAATGGCCTGGTAGTTCAGTTTTTGCGCCCGGTGTTTCACCTTTTCCAGGTAGTTCAGGCTGGGCCGGTACAGGCCTTTGTTGTACAAAACCCTGGCGTAGTCGATCATTTCGCGCAGCAGAATGTCGTCGTTGCTGTTTTTGTGGAGCAGGCGCAGGCTGGTCAGCAACTGCCCGTAGAGGTGGGCTTTGAGGTTGGGCAGCTGACTTTTTTTGATGTCCGGCAGTTTTTTCAGCACTGCCGCTTCCCGGTATTCCTCGTGCTTGTCGAGGTAGTCGAACAGGCGCAGAAACAACATCTCCTCCGACGACTGCCTGCGCTGCACGAACAGGCGGAAATGCCGTTTTTCCGCCTTGGTCAGCGAATGGATCAGCCGGATCAGGTCGTCTGTTTTTTGTTTGGCCATCGTAGAAACTGCTCTCGTAAAAAATTAACAATCAATATTTTATGTAAAAAAACACACCCGATCGCGGCCGGAGTAACATTTTTTTTTGATTCTTCAGCAGGGGAAACACCCGCCTAATTTTACCGGCAAAGATTGAATGTTTCATCAAATCCTCGCCGAACGGTATGTCCAGCACCCGCATTCAGATTTTTGATACGACGCTGCGCGACGGAGAACAGGTCCCCGGTTGCAAGCTGAATACTTTCCAGAAAATTGAAATCGCCCGCGCCCTCGAATCGCTTGGTGTCGACGTGATCGAAGCCGGCTTCCCGGTGTCGAGCCCGGGCGACTTCGAAGCCGTGCGCGCCGTGTCGGCAGCAGTGCAGTCGCCGGTTGTTTGCGGTTTGTCGCGGGCTGTCGAGGCCGATATCCGTGCAGCCGCCGAAGCACTAAAACCGGCCCGCCGCCCGCGCATTCACACGGGTATCGGCGTATCCGAAATGCACATCCGCTACAAACTGCGCACCACACACGAGGACATCCTCGAACGCGCCGCCGCGGCCGTTCGGTACGCCAAAAGCTTTGTGGAAGACGTCGAATTTTACGCCGAAGACGCCGGCCGGGCCGACAATGAATTCCTCGCCCGGGTGCTCGAAGCAGCCATCCGGGCCGGCGCCACAGTGCTGAACATCCCGGACACGACAGGTTACTGCCTGCCCGAGCAATACGGTCGAAAAATGCGCTATCTGCTTGAAAATGTGCGCGGTATTGAAAAAGCCGTCCTCTCCACGCACTGCCACAACGACCTCGGACTCGCTACCGCCAACTCGATGGCCGGGATCCAGAACGGCGCCCGGCAAGTGGAATGCACCATCAACGGCATCGGCGAACGCGCCGGCAATACCTCCCTCGAAGAAGTAGTGATGATCATTCGCCAGCACCCCGATCTGAACTTTTCCACGGGCATCCAGACCCGCCTCTTGAATCCTATCAGCCAATTGGTGTCGGATCACATGGGCGTGCTGGTACAGCCCAACAAAGCCATTGTGGGCGCCAATGCCTTCGCGCATTCCTCCGGAATTCACCAGGACGGCGTGATCAAAAAACGCGAAACTTACGAGATCATCGACCCCCTGGAAGTGGGCGTGGATCATTCCCGAATCGTGCTCACTGCGCGCAGCGGCCGCGCTGCAATCGCTTACCGCGCCAAATGCCTCGGTTTCAATTTGACCAAAATGGAACTCGACGAGGTGTACGCCGCCTTCCTGAACGTAGCCGACCGGCAGAAAGAAGTGAACGACGAAGACCTTATTGCCATCCTCCAACCCGCCACGCAAACCGCCTGAACCCATCTATATTTTTCGAAAAATGGCCCGCACACTTTTTGACAAAATCTGGGACGCCCACATTGTTGCCGCCGAAGGCGGTCAGGACGTGCTTTATGTCGACCGGCATTTCATCCACGAAGTGACCAGCCCGCAGGCCTTCGACGGCTTGCGGCAGCGCGGACTGCCGGTTTTCAGGCCCGCACAGACCATCGCCACAGCCGACCACAATGTGCCCACCAAAGATCAGCACCTGCCCATCAGCGAGCCCCTGTCTCGGTTTCAGGTGGACAAACTGATCGAAAACTGCGCGGCTTTCGGCGTTGAACTTTACGGTCTGGGACACCCTTTTCAAGGCATTGTACACGTGATAGGCCCCGAACTCGGCCTCACCCAACCCGGCATGACCATCGTTTGCGGTGACAGCCACACCAGCACCCACGGCGCATTCGGCTGCATCGCATTCGGAATCGGTACCAGCCAGGTGGAGCAGGTGCTGGCGACACAATGCCTGCTGCAAAAACGCCCCAAACGCATGCGCATCACGGTCGACGGCAAGTTGCCGCGCGGCGTTTTGGCCAAAGACATTGTGCTGTACGTCATCGCGCAACTCAGCGCGGCGGGCGGTACGGGGCATTTTGTCGAATTCACCGGCAGCGCCATCCGGGCGCTTTCGATGGAAGGCCGCATGACCATTTGCAATATGAGTATCGAAATGGGCGCCCGAGGTGGCCTGATCGCACCCGACGAAACAACGTTTCAATACCTGAAAGGCCGGAGAAACGCCCCGCAAGGCGCTGATTTTGAAGCCGCTGTGCAACAATGGAGCGCCCTTTTCTCCGACCCGGACGCTGTGTTCGACAGCGAACACCACTTCCGCGCCGAAGACATTGCCCCGATGATCACCTACGGCACCAACCCTGGAATGGGTGTGCGGGTCAGCGACCCCGTTCCCGATCAGCCCGTTGCCGAAGGGCAGGTTTCTTTCGACAAAGCCCTGCATTACATGGGTTTCGAGGCGGGCGAATCGCTGTTGGGCAAAACCGTGAACCACGTGTTTATCGGCAGCTGCACCAACTCACGGATTGAAGACCTGCGCATCGCAGCGGCTTACGTGAAGGGCAAAAGCAAAGCGCCGAACGTCCATGCCATGATCGTCCCTGGCTCCAAGCAGGTTGAACGTCAGGCCATTGCAGAGGGCCTGGACCGCATTTTCACCGCTGCCGGTTTTGAATTTAGGGAACCGGGCTGCTCCGCCTGCCTGGGCATGAACGAGGATAAAGTTCCTGCCGGGGAATACTGCGTTTCCACCTCCAACCGCAATTTCGAAGGCCGGCAAGGCCCCGGCGCGCGCACCATCCTGGCCAGTCCGCTGACTGCCGCCGCCGCCGCCATCGCCGGAAAAATTGTCGATGTCCGCGAAACACTCTAAACGCCATGGAAAAATTCAACATCATACAAACCACCGCCGTTCCGCTGCCCATGGAGGACGTGGACACCGACCAGATCATCCCCGCGCGCTTCCTGAAAGCGACCACGCGGGCAGGCTTCGGTGAAAATCTCTTTCGCGACTGGCGTTATCATCCGGATGGTACGCCGAAGGCCGATTTTGTGCTCAATAACCCCCTTTACAAAGGAAAAATACTGGTTGCCGGCCGCAATTTTGGTTGCGGATCGAGCCGGGAGCACGCTGCCTGGGCCTTGCACGACAGTGGTTTCCGGGCAGTGGTGAGCAGTTTTTTTGCCGACATTTTTAGGGGTAATGCTTTGAACAACGGTCTTTTACCCGTGCAGGTGTCGGCGGAGGAACTGGACGCCATTTTCCGCGCCATTGAAAAAAATCCGGCCGTCGTCATCACCATCGACCTCGAAAATCAACGCCTGAACTGCCCCGAAGCCCTCATCGACCACCGTTTCGACATCGATCCTTTCCGCAAAATGTGCATGCTGAACGGCTACGACGACCTCGATTATTTGCTGAGCCTGCGCGACGAGATTTCCTCGTTTGAGAGCAAACGACAGGCTGTTTGATTTTTCTTTTTTGGCCGGGAGGACAAGTTTTTTTCTGACAGGATTTACCTGATTTTCAGGATGATATGAAGGTTTTATCCTGAAAATCAGGTAAATCCTGTCAGAAAAAACCAGCCCACCCTGTCAAACCAAAACTTGTCTATCATGTCATTGATCAAAAAAATAGCCGTCCTCCCCGGCGATGGAATCGGACCCGAAGTCACCGCCCAGGCTGTGCGCGTGCTCGACGCCGTGGCCGAGCGTTTCGACCTCGACCTGGAATACACCTACGCCGACGTAGGCGCCATCGCTATCGAACGCCACGGCGACCCTTTGCCGCTATCAACCCTCGACGTCTGTCTGGCCGCGGATGCCATCCTTTTCGGCGCCATCGGCGATCCGAAATATGACAATGATCCCACGGCGCCGGTGCGGCCGGAGCAGGGCCTGTTGCGCTTGCGCAAAAGCCTGGGCTTGTTCGCCAACATCCGCCCGGTGGCCACTTTTCCCGGTTTGGAACACCTTTCGCCCCTGCGCGAAGAAAAGGTGCGCGGCGTCGATTTGGTGATTTTCCGCGAGCTCACCGGCGGCATTTATTTCGGGGAAAAAGGCAAAACCGAAACCGAAGCCTGGGACCACTGCACGTATTCGGTTCTTGAAATTGAACGCATCGCCCGCCTGGCCTTCGAATACGCCCGAAAACGCAAGGGTAAACTGACCCTCGTGGACAAAGCCAACGTGCTGGAAACCAGTCGCCTGTGGCGAAAAGTGGTCACCGAACTCGCCAAATCGGAATTCCCCGACGTGCCCATGGACTGGATGTATGTCGACAATGCGGCCATGCAACTCATCCAAAACCCGGCGGCTTTCGACGTGGTGCTGACGGAGAATATGTTCGGCGATATCCTGTCCGACGAAGCGAGCGTGATTACCGGATCACTCGGCATGCTGCCTTCGGCTTCGGTCGGAGCCAATACCTCCCTGTTTGAACCCATTCACGGGTCTTATCCGCAGGCGGCAGGCAAAGACATCGCCAATCCGCTGGCGGCTATCCTTTCAGCTGCCATGCTCCTGGAATCCATTGGCCAACCGGCTGGCGCGGAGGCGGTACGGCAAGCCGTTCGCGATGTGCTGGAACGCGGTTTCGGCCCCCCTGATTTGTACCCCGCGCACAGTGCAGGCTGCAAGGAAATAGGGGAGCGGGTGGCTCGAAGCGTTTTGCAAATGACGCCTGCGTAGCGCCGGAATTTATCTTGAATTTATGGTGAAATAACGGTTTCCATCCTTTGGAAACAGCCCCCTTCATTTTCTTAAAAAAATCTACCGTTCATTCTAATCCATTGATTATCATGTATTTTTCCAACCAAACCACCGTATTTCTCGACGGCGCCTGGGTTTCCGCCGGAGAAGCCAAAGCAAGTTTGTACGACCAAACGCTGCACTACGGCAACGGCGTTTTTGAAGGCATCCGGGCTTACCGGACTGCCGACGGGCCGCGTATTTTCAAAGCGAACGAGCATTATCAGCGACTGCATTATTCCGCCGGCCGGATGGGGATTCAGGTCCCGTTTTCCGTGGAAGAATTGACCGAAATCTCTTACCTGCTTTTGGAAAAAAACGGTTTGTCGGACGCCTACATCCGCCCCCTGGTGTACACCGGCCCGAATATGGCGCTCACCACGCCGGCCGAATCGCACGTATTCGTGTGCGCCTGGAAATGGGGCAAACTGCTGGGTGACAACCTGATACGCCTCAAAACGGCGTCATTTTGCCGGCCGCATCCGAAATCCTGTTTTGTGGATGCCAAAGTGTGCGGCCATTACACCAATTCGATTCTGGCGACGACCGAAGCTCGCCAGGCTGGCTACGATGAGGCCTTGTTGCTGGACGTGGAAGGCTTCGTCGCCGAAGCGCCCGGCGCTAATTTTTTTGTAGAAATCGGCGGCGAACTCATCACACCACCCCTTGGAAACATCCTGCCCGGCATCACCCGGGCTACCATTTTCGAACTCTGCAAACGCGATGGCATCCGGGTCCGCGAGCAAGCGCTCACCCTCGACCAGGTCCGCGGCGCCGACGGCGCATTCCTCGTGGGCACGGCCGCCGAGGTCACCGGAGCACAATCGCTCGACGACGTGCCGTACCGCCTGCGATGGGAAAACACCATCGGGGCCACCCTGCAACGCGCCTACCTGTCCAAAGTGCGGCAGGAAGAATTCACCGAAACGTACCTCTGAAAAGATGAAAAAATACAGTCGCCTCGTCACCCAGGACGATTCCCAGCCCGCCAGCCAGGCCATGCTTTACGGTATCGGCCTGTCGGAAGAAGACATGGCCAAGCCCTTCGTGGGCATTGTCAGCAACTGGTACGAGGGCAATACCTGCAACATGCACCTCCGCGATCTCGCCGCGCAGGTGCGCCAATCGGTTCGGGAAAACGGCCTGGTTGGCCTGGAATTCAACACCATCGGCGTCAGCGACGGCATTGCGAACGGCACGGAAGGCATGCGGTATTCGCTCGTTTCGCGCGAAATCATCGCCGACAGCATCGAAGCGGTGATGGGCGCGCATTACTACGACGGCCTCATCGCTATTCCAGGCTGCGACAAAAACATGCCGGGCGCCATCATGGCCATGCTGCGCCTCAACCGTCCTTCGCTCATGGTGTACGGCGGCACCATCGCTGCAGGGCATTACCAGGGCCGGAAACTGAACATCGTCTCGGCTTTTGAAGCGCTGGGCGAACATTTTGCCGGAACCATCAGCCCGGAGGATTTTAAAGGCATTATCCAAAATGCCTGTCCGGGCGCGGGCGCCTGCGGCGGCATGTACACAGCCAACACCATGTCCTCCGCCATCGAAGCACTGGGGCTGTCGCTGCCCGGCAGCGCCTCCAATCCAGCGGTGGGCCCCGCCAAAGCGGAGGAATGCGCCAAAGCCGGCGCCGCCATGCGGCATTTGCTCGAACTGGACCTCAAACCGCTCGACATCCTGAGCCGGGAATCGCTGGAAAATGCCCTGCGCGTCGTCACCGTGCTCGGCGGCTCCACCAATGCCGTGCTGCATTTGATCGCCGTCGCGCGCACGGCGGGCATTCCGTTCAGCCTGAAAGACGTGCAAAGGATCAGCGGCGACACCCCCGTTTTGGCCGATATGAAGCCTTCAGGCAAATACCACATGGAAGATATCCACGCTATCGGGGGCGTGCCTGCCGTGATGAAATATTTATTGCAGGAAAAATTGCTGCACGGCGATTGCCTCACTGTGACGGGCCAAACGCTTCGGGAAAATTTGCAAGCAGCTCCCGAACTCCCTGAACAACAAGACATCATTTCTGCAATCAGTGCGCCGCTTCAAGTCTCCGGGCACTTGCGCATCCTGTACGGCAATCTCGCAGAAGAAGGTTCCGTAGCCAAAATCACCGGCAAGGAAGGCGAACGTTTCGAAGGCCCGGCCGTGGTGTTTGACAATGAGTTTGAATGCATTGCCGGTGTCCGGGAAGGCCGCGTGAAACCCGGTCACGTTGTCGTAATCCGCTACGAAGGCCCGCGCGGCGCGCCCGGCATGCCCGAAATGCTCAAGCCGACTTCCGCGATCATGGGCGCGGGCTTGGGCCATTCCGTGGCACTCGTGACCGACGGCCGCTTTTCGGGCGGCACGCACGGTTTCGTGGTCGGGCACGTGACGCCCGAAGCCTTCGACGGCGGCCTGCTGGCCCTTGTGAAAGACGGCGACCGCATCGAAATCGACGCCGTCAACCATTTGATTACCGCCCATTTAACCGACGAAGAAATCGCCGCGCGCCGCCGGAACTGGCAGGCGCCCGGATTTAAAGTCAACAAAGGTTTACTCTACAAATATGCGCGACAAGTCTCTTCCGCCAGCGACGGCTGCATCACAGATGCTTGACGATGCCCGTCAGCCGTCCCCTCCGCCGACCGGCGCTGAGCCGGCAACTGGCCAACCGGCCCTGCACAGTGTTTCGGGTTCGGCAGCCGTATTGGATGCCTTGCTCGCCGAAGGCGTTCAAACCGTTTTCGGGTATCCCGGAGGCGCCATTATGCCGATTTATGACGCGCTGTACGACTATCGGGAGCGCCTGCAACACATCCTCGTTCGTCACGAACAGGGCGCCATTCACGCGGCCCAAGGCTACGCCCGCGCTTCGGGAAGGGTAGGGGTCGTGTTTGCGACCAGCGGCCCGGGCGCTACCAACCTGGTGACAGGCCTGGCCGACGCCGTGATCGACAGTACGCCGGTAGTGTGCATCACCGGCCAGGTGTTTGCACACCTGCTGGGCACCGACGCCTTCCAGGAAACGGATGTTATCAACATTACCACCCCGGTCACCAAATGGAATTACCAGGTCACCGATGCCGCTGAAATCCCGGAAGTGCTCGCCAAAGCTTTCTTTATCGCCCGCAGCGGCCGTCCCGGTCCCGTGCTCATCGATATTTCAAAAAATGCGCAGATCCAGTCGTGTGAATATGCCGGATACGAGCCGTGCAGAAATATCCGCAGCTACCGGCCCAAACCTTTGATCCGAAATGAATTCATCCAGCAGGCGGCAGATTTGATCAATAGCGCAGAAAGACCCTTCGTCCTCTTTGGGCAAGGCGTAATACTGGGCAATGCTGAAAAGGAATTCAGTGCTTTTATCGAAAAAAGTGGCATCCCGGCGGCCTGGACGCTGCTTGGACTCGGTGCTTTGCCTTCCGACCACCCGCTAAACGTCGGCATGCTGGGCATGCACGGCAACTACGGACCCAATGTTTTGACCAATGAATGCGATGTGCTCATTGCAGTAGGCATGCGCTTCGACGATCGGGTGACCGGACGCCTCGACCGCTACGCCAGACAGGCACAGGTGATCCACCTGGACATCGACCCGGCCGAAATTGACAAAAATGTAAAAGCGACGGTGCCTGTCTGGGGCGATTGCAAAGCGACTTTGCCCATGATCACCGAACGCATTCAGCAGCGGAGTTTTCCGGAATGGCGGGCACGTTTTAAGGCCTGCGAGCAGGAGGAATGGACCTCCGTCATGGAGCCGGAACTACATCCCGAAGAAGAGGTTTTGACCATGGCCGAAGTGATCCGCCTGCTCAACGAACTCACTGGCGGTGAAGCGATTATCGTGACCGACGTGGGCCAGCACCAGATGGTGGCCGGGCGTTACGCCAGGTTCAACCATACCCGCAGCCACATCACTTCCGGGGGGCTGGGTACGATGGGTTTCGCGCTTCCTGCGGCCATTGGCGCGCAGTTCGGCGCGCCGGATCGCACAGTGATCGCCATTGCCGGCGACGGCGGGTTTCAGATGACCATTCAGGAACTGGGCGTCGTTGCGCAGCAAAATCTGCCGATTAAAATGTTGATTCTGAACAATCGATTCCTCGGAATGGTGCGTCAGTGGCAGCAATTGTTCAATGAGCGCCGCTACTCCTTTGTCGACATTTCCAGTCCGGATTTTCCGTCGGTGGCAAGGGCGTATGGCATTTCAGGGAACAGAGTAGACCAACGCGCCGTACTGAAAAGCGCCTTGTCCGACATGCTCCGGCACCCCGGCCCATACCTGCTCGAAGTCATGGTGGGCCGGGAGAGCAACGTCTTTCCCATGGTCCCGCAGGGTTGCGGGGTGGGGGAGATTCGATTGAAATGAAATGATTCATACCACGGAGACACAGAGACACAGAGAGGTAAAATTTTGATTATTAATGCTTTATCTCTCTGTGTCTCCGTGGTGCATAAAAAAAATTAACCATGACACGTCAGGAATTCACCTTCACCGTGTACACCGAAAACCAGGTCGGTCTGCTCAACCGCATCGCCATCCTGTTTTCGCGGCGAAAAATCAATATCGAGAGCCTGAACACTTCGCCGAGCGAAGTAGCTGGCATCCACCGCTTTACGATCGTGGTGAATGAAACGGAGGAAGTCGTGCGCAAACTGTCCCGGCAGATGGAAAAGCAGGTGGACGTGTTGCGGGCTTTTTACAATTCCGGCGAGGAAATCGTGTGGCAGGAAATGGCTTTGTACAAGGTTCCGACCGATGAAATCGCGGAAAAAGTAAAAGTCGAGCGCTTGCTGCGCGAACACGGCGCCCGCGCTGTGGTAATCCGGAAGGATTACACCGTATTTGAAACGACCGGCCACCGCGAAGAAACCGACGAGCTCATCCGCGTGCTCGAACCCTTCGGGCTCATCGAATTTGTGCGAAGCGCCCGGGTGGCGATCATCAAAGCCAGCCGCGGATTTCATGAATTGCTGCGCGAGTTCGAAGAACGCGACCCGAGCGCCGCCGAGGCCCCGGGAAACGCCTACCTCGACCGGAAGGAAGAGGTTTTTACGATGTAAAAAATTGGTTTTCAATAAATTAAAAAACAACAAAGCCGCATCGCGGCGACATTTTGGTAAAAATCTATGCTGTGTTTTGTCCGAAAAACCGTGTAGCGCTGACATTTTATTTTACCTGATAATGCCACCGCTACGCGGTTCTTAAACGATACCCTCCTCTCTTTCTACCAGAATGTCACCGCTACGCGGTTATCTGTTTTTAAACTGTTTGTCACAAAAAAAATAACATCATGGCTAACATCAACTTTGGCGGCGTACACGAAAACGTCGTCACACGGGAGGAATTTCCCGTCGAAAAAGCCCGGCAGGTTTTGGAAAACGAAACCGTCGCCATCATCGGTTACGGCGTGCAGGGCCCGGGCCAGTCGCTCAACCTGCGCGACAACGGCATCAACGTCATCATCGGCCAGCGCCCCGGCACGCGTTCCTGGGAAAAGGCCGTGGCCGACGGCTGGGTGCCCGGCGAGACCCTTTTCGACATCGAAACGGCCGCCAAACGCGCCACGATCATCCAGTTCCTGCTCAGCGACGCCGGTCAAATTCAGCTCTGGCCGACGCTAAAAACGTATCTGACACCGGGCAAAGCCCTCTATTTTTCTCACGGCTTCGGCATAATGTTCAGCGAACAAACCGGCATCGTGCCGCCCGCCGACGTCGACGTGATCCTGGCTGCACCGAAGGGTTCCGGCACCTCGGTGCGACGGTTGTTCCTGCGCGGCGAAGGCATCAACTCATCCTACGCGGTGTACCAGGACGCCACCGGCCGCGCCGAAGAGCGTTGCATCGCTCTCGGTATCGCTATCGGATCCGGCTTCCTGTTCCCGACCGATTTCAAAAAAGAGGTCTTTTCCGACCTCGCCGGCGAACGTGACACGCTCATGGGCGCCATTGCGGGCATTTTCGAAGCGCAATACGAAGTGCTGCGCGCCAACGGTCATTCGCCCTCCGAGGCCTTCAACGAAACAGTGGAGGAACTTACGCAGAGCCTCATGCCGCTGGTTGCTGAAAACGGCATGGACTGGATGTACGCCAATTGCTCCACCACGGCACAGCGCGGCGCTTTGGACTGGCGGAAAAAATTCAAAGCTGCGACCCTGCCCGTTTTTCAGGAATTGTACGCCAGCGTGGCTTCGGGCAAAGAAAGCCGGCGCGTGATCGACACCTGCAGTCAGCCCGATTACCGAGAAAAACTCGATGCAGAGCTGCGTGAAATGCGTGAAAGCGAGCTGTGGCAGGCCGGCGCGGCCGTGCGCCAATTGCGACCGGGGCGGAAGAAGAAAGAGACGGAAGTGGCGGTTGAAGAAGCGGTTTGAGTGATTCCCGCGCTATTATATTTCACGGCAACATGCGTCATGCGAATCTGGAGTTAAAAACCGCCCCAGCGGGGCAATATCTTTGTAGCAGGATGGACAATAGATACCATTTCCGCTCCGGAGGAGCGACATGATTATCCAAAATACCGTCCCGCCGGGACGGACACCCAATTGTACAGATGGTTCTACAAAGATTTCGTCCCTCCTGGACGGTTTGAAGGCGGGTTAGATTCAGATTCGCATGACGCATGTTGCCGTGAAATTATGATAGCGCCTTTAAAGCCCATGAACCCTCATCAACCCCTCATTAAATTTTTTGTTAAACCGCAAAGAATCCCCCATTGCATTGCATCTGCCGTTATTTTTGCCCTTCCTAACCAACGTTACATCCTCACTTTTCCGCAAAACATTGAAGGAACGTTGAAACACATTTTCGACCATTCGGCCCGCGCTCTGACCAGTCCCTCCTCATCGATGAACGGTAATGCCCTCGCATTGCCCTTCGCGCGACGGTGCCCTCGTTCCTTGCGACGATTGCGACGTTCCTGATCTGCTCCTTCCCATAAGGCGGCCCTCCAATTCCCTTCCTGCTGCGTTTCTGCGCATCGGGAGGCGAGAATAGTTTATTCCCATTTTCTTTCATTCCATTCAACAACACTCAACGAAGTGGAACAACAACACCTTGTAGTGATCCGTGTCGCCACGGCCGACGACGCCGTCTTTGCAGCGCAAATCGCGGAAGAAATGGCCGCTTCCGCCCGTGCCCGCGGAACGGGAATAGCCCAGCGCTCCGTCGATTACCTGTCCGAAAAAATGACCGAAGGAAAAGCGGTCATTGCCGTATCCGCCTCCGGCGATTGGGCGGGCTTTTGCTATATCGAAACCTGGAGCCACGGCCAATTCGTGGCCAATTCGGGCCTGATCGTCCGACCGGAATACCGGGGCTCAGGCATTGCCAGGGGCATCAAACGACGCATTTTCCTGCTGTCACGGGAAAAATATCCGGATGCCAAAATCTTCGGCCTGACCACCGGCCTGGCCGTGATGAAAATCAATTCCGAACTCGGTTATGAGCCGGTGACCTACTCTGAACTCACCCAGGATGAAGCCTTCTGGAGCGGCTGTAAAAGCTGTGTCAATTACGACATCCTGATGAGCAAGGAGCGCAAAAACTGTCTTTGCACGGCCATGCTGTACGATCCATTGGAACAAATTCAAAAAATGGCCACGCAACTCACACTGGAATATTCCGAGTAGCGCGCCTCTAAATAATTCATCATGAAAAAAGTAGTGCTCGGTTTCAGCGGAGGACTCGATACCTCCTATTGTGCCCTCTGGCTCAGCCGCGATTGCGGTTACGAAGTCATTTCCGTGACGGTGGATACCGGCGGATTCAGCCCGGAAGAACTCCATGCCATTGAACAACGCGCCTATTCTCTGGGCGTCACCAAACATATCGTTATCGATGCCGTCCGTTCCTATTATGACAGTATCCTGCGTTTTTTGATCTACGGCAACGTGCTGAAAAACAGCACTTACCCGCTCTCGGTCAGCGCCGAGCGCATGAGTCAGGCCCTGGCTATCGCCCAGGTCGCCAGGGAACTCGGTGCCGAGGCGGTGGCACACGGCAGCACCGGTGCAGGCAACGACCAGGTGCGCTTCGACCTGATTTTACAGCAGGAACTGCCGGGCATTCAAATCATTACCCCCATCCGCGACCAGCGCCTGAGCCGCGAGGCTGAAATCGAATACCTGGTGGTGAACGAGGTGGAAATGAATTTTGAAAAAGCCGCTTACTCCGTCAATAAAGGCTTGTGGGGAACCTCCGTAGGAGGACGCGAAACCCTGCGCTCCAAGGGCGCCTTACCGGAAAGCGCCTGGCCCACTCCGGTGCAGAAAACAGAGCCGGAAGCCCATCAGATCACCTTTGAAAAAGGCGAACCAGTCGCACTGGACGGCAAAACTTATGCGCACCCGGTCGAACTCATCCGCAAATTGCATACACTGGCCGCCCCGTTCGGCATCGGCCGCGACATCCACGTCGGCGACACGATCATCGGCATCAAAGGCCGCGTCGGTTTTGAAGCGGCCGCGCCCCTGGTGTTGATCAAAGCGCACCATGCCCTGGAAAAACACACGCTCACGAAATGGCAGATGCAATGGAAAGACACCCTCAGCCAGTTCTACGGCAACTGGCTGCACGAAGGCCAGATTCTGGACCCGGTGATGCGCGACATCGAGGCATTCCTGCTCAGCAGCCAGCAGTGCGTCAGCGGCGAAGTGTTCGTGACGCTGCATCCTTACCGGTTTGAAATCACGGGCATCGAGTCGCCGCACGACCTGATGTCGCCCAAATTCGGCGCTTACGGCGAAATGAACCAGGGCTGGACAGGTGAAGACGTGAAGGGTTTTACCCGCATTTTCGGGCAACAAACGCGCATTTGGCGGCAAATCAACACAACTGAACCAGAATGAAAACGCTTCAAAACACACCCATCCGCGCCGGCATTGTCGGTGGAGCGGGTTACACCGGCGGCGAATTGCTGCGCTTGCTCCTGCGGCATCCGCAGGTGGAGATCGGTTTTGTGCAAAGCAGAAGCCAGGCCGGCCGGCCGCTCAGCACTGTGCATGGCGATTTGCTTGGCGAGACGGAACTCCGGTTTTCAGCGGACGTCTCCCGGGAAGTGGATGTTTTGTTCCTCTGCCTGGGTCACGGCGAGTCGCGCCGCTGGCTGAACGAGCACCTGAGTACAGATTTTACAGGTAAAATCATCGATCTGAGCCAGGATTTCCGCCTCGGCGGTCGCCATGGGCAGGATGAATTCGTGTACGGCCTGCCGGAAGCCTGCCGCGATCAAATCCGAAGCGCAAATCGCATTGCAAATCCAGGCTGTTTTGCCACCGGCATCCAGCTGGCTCTGCTGCCCATAGCCTCCCTGGGGCTGCTGAACGAGGTGTTTGTGACCGGGATCACCGGAGCGACCGGGGCAGGGCAAAGTTTGTCGGCTACTTCGCATTTTCCCTGGCGGCACGCCAATGTTTCAGCCTATAAATCACTGAATCATCAGCATTTACAGGAAATAACGGCTACGCTCCGGCAGGCGGGCGCCCCTTCAGCAAAGGTGCATTTCGTGCCCTGGCGCGGTGATTTTGCACGCGGTATTTTTCTGTCCGGCACCCTGGCCTGCTCTTTGAGCCAGGCAGCCGTGCTCGAACAGTACCGCGATTTTTACGAAACCCATCCGTTCACCGTCGTCAGCGATCACATGATCGATTTGAAAATGGCGGTGAATACCAACAAATGCCTGATTTTCCCCGAAAAGCAGGGCGATTTTCTCATCGTGCACGCCACCCTCGACAACCTGCTCAAAGGCGCGTCGGGACAGGCTGTGCAGAACATGAACCTCCTGTTCGGCTTCGAAGAAACGGCCGGACTTCACCTTAAAGCCAGCGCATTTTGACCATGAATCTGTTTGACGTTTATCCGTTGCTGCCCCTGACCATCACGCGCGGCGAGGGCTCCTGGGTCAGGGACGACCAGGGCCGGCGCTATCTCGACCTCTACGGCGGGCATGCGGTGATCTCCATCGGCCATTCGCACCCGCATTGGGTCAACCGGCTGGAAAACCAACTGCACCAACTCGCTTTTTACTCCAATTCCGTGCACTTACCCTTGCAGGAAGAACTGGCGGAAAAACTGGGTCAAGTGAGTGGCAAAGCTGATTACCGCCTTTTTCTGTGCAATTCCGGAGCAGAAGCCAATGAAAATGCCCTCAAACTCGCCTCGTTCCATACCGGCCGGAAAACCGTGCTGGCGTTTCGCGGCGCTTTTCACGGCCGCACCTCATTGGCGGTTGCTGTGACCGATAATCCTGCGATACAGGCGCCTGTAAACCGTACGGATAACGTCGTTTTCCTGCCATTTAACGACGAATCAGCCCTTGAAAAAGCCTTCACGGAACACGAAGCCGCCGCGGTGATCGTCGAAGGCATTCAGGGCGTGGCAGGTATTCGGGAGGCGAGCACGCCATTTTTGCAAAAAATCCGCGCCCTCTGCGACCGCCATTCCACCGTTTTTATCGCCGACGGCGTACAATGCGGGTATGGCCGTACGGGTCGTTTTTTTTCACACGACGCCGCAGGTGTAAACGCCGATGTTTATACCGTGGCCAAAGGCATGGGCAATGGTTTTCCGGTCGCCGGCGTGCTCATCGCACCGCATTTTCAACCGAAACACGGCATGTTGGGCACGACCTTCGGCGGCAATCCGCTGGCTTGTGCCGCCGCTTTGGCTGTGTTGGAAGTCATTGAAAATGAAGAACTAATGGCTAATTCTACCTCGCTGGGCGACTACTTGCTGACCGAACTTCGCCGTTTCCCCGCCTTGCAAAATGTGCGCGGCCGCGGTCTGATGATTGGCTTCGATGTGCCGGAAGCGCACCTCGATTTGCGTAAAAAATTGCTTTTCGATAAAGGCATTTTCACCGGCGAAGCCAAGCCCAACGTCGTGCGCCTGCTGCCCTCACTGGCTTTGACCAAGGCCGACGCCGACTTTTTTCTGGAACAATTGAACGACCTGTTGTCATGAGCGACTCTCCCCTGCAGCACTTCCGTTCCGTGCACGACGTGCCGGATCTCGGCAAATTACTCGATCTGGCTGCGGAATACAAACGCTCTCCCAGGCGGGATGTTAGCCTCGGGACGGGCCGCACGCTTGGTCTGGTATTCCTCAATCCGAGTACCCGCACCCGCATCAGTACACAGGTTGCGGCCCGAAATCTCGGCATGGAAGTCGTGGTTTTTAATGCCAGTCAGGACGGCTGGGCCCTAGAATTTGACGACGAGGCCGTGATGAACGGCACGAGTGTGGAGCACATCAGGGAAGCCGCGCCGGTGCTGGGGCAGTACTGCGATGTGTTGGCGGTGCGGAGTTTTCCGGCGCTGCTGGACAGGGCCGAGGATCAGCGTGAAATGATCCTGAATCAGTTCGTCCGGTATTCCGGCCGACCGGTCGTGAGCCTGGAAAGTACCACATTGCACCCCTTGCAAAGCCTCGCCGACCTGCTCACTATCAGGGAGTTGTGGCGCGAAAAACGCCGTCCGCGCGTGGCGCTTTGCTGGGCGCCGCACATCAAAGCCTTGCCGCATTGCGTGGCCAATTCCTTCGCACAATGGGTCACGGCCTGGGGTGAAGCCGACCTTGTAGTGGCGCACCCGGATGGATATCAACTTGATCCGTCGTATACTGGAAATGCCGAAATCACGACCAATCTGGACGCCGCGCTCGCCGGAGCGGATTTTGTTTATGTCAAAAACTGGAGTGCCGCGAATCCTTACGGACAAGCCATTTGTGACGACGCTTCCTGGATGCTGACGCCGCAAAAAATGGCGCTGACCAATGCTGCCCGCGTCATGCACTGCCTGCCGGTGCGCCGGAATTTAGAATTGGCCGGAGCGGTGTTGGACAGCCCGGCCAGCGCCGTCATTCAACAGGCCGGCAACCGGGTTTGGGCCGCTCAGGCAGTGTTGGGATCCATCCTGAAAACCTCGTAAAGTGCAGAATATCCATGGAAAAAGATAGTTTATCGGTGGTAAAAATCGGTGGAAACGTACTGGATGATCCTCCTGCGCTCGCCCGGTTTCTAAACGAATTTGCCGGGCTGGACGGCCACAAAATCCTGGTTCACGGCGGCGGTAAAATCGCGACCCAAATCGGCGCCCGGCTGGGGCTCGAAGCCCAATACGTGAAAGGCCGCCGAGTGACCGATGCCGCCACGCTCGACCTGGTGACCATGGTGTATGGGGGGCTGATCAACCGGCAGTTGACGGCGCGATTGCAAGCCCAGGGCTGCAATGCAGTCGGCATCGCAGGCGCCGACGCGGGCATTTTTCAGGCCAGTCGCCGACCGGCAGGGGAGGTGGACTACGGCTGGGTGGGCGATCTGACGCAGGAGCAAGTGAATGCTGCACAATTGAAATACCTGCTGGATGGCGGCCTTACCCCGGTCATTGCCCCGCTGACCCATGACAACCAGGGGAATTTGCTCAATACCAATGCCGATACGCTTGCGGCACTGACCGCCATTGCGCTGGCGCCTTTGTTCCGGGTGCGGCTCTTGTTTTGCTTTGAGCACCGGGGCGTTTTACAAGATATTGAAAACAGGCATTCGGGTTTCAAAAAATTGGACCGCGCTGCTTATCAACAACTTATCGCACAATCCGCCTTGTCTGGCGGTATTTTTCCCAAACTGGACAATGCTTTTTCCGCCGCGGCAGCCGGAGTGGAGCGGGTGGTAATCGGCCATGCTGAGGACCTGCGCGCCAATACCGGCGATGCTGAAATTCCGGGAACACAGATTATTTCCTAAACCCATGACAACAGCATCCGAATACTTCCTTCCATCCGAAACTGTTCTGGAATGTTTATTTACCGACGCCCTCGAACTGCTCCGGCAACTCATTGCCAGGCCTTCGTTCAGCGGTGAAGAAGATGAAACAGCTGTGCTGATCACCAGTTTTTTTCAAAAAAATGGCATTCCCGTACAGCGCAGCGGACACAATGTTTGGGCGCTGAACCGGCATTTTTCCGCTGAAAAACCCACGATTGTCCTCAATTCGCACCACGATACCGTGCGGCCCAATCCGGGCTACACCCGTGATCCGTTTTCACCCGACATCGAAAACGGCATTTTGTACGGACTCGGCAGCAACGATGCGGGCGGCTGCCTGGTCAGTCTGATCGCTGCTTTTGTATGGTTTTACCCGAAAAAAGATTTGCCTTTCAACCTGCTGATCGCGGCTACTGCCGAGGAGGAAAACAGCGGCCCGAACGGTCTGGAAAGCCTGTTGCCCTT
The DNA here is from genome assembly GCA_044224705.1 of Saprospiraceae bacterium. Classification (GTDB taxonomy): domain Bacteria; phylum Bacteroidota; class Bacteroidia; order Chitinophagales; family Saprospiraceae; genus M3007. The sequence continues at coordinate 9,654 of JBGAJY010000007.1, read as the reverse complement.
GTTGCCGCCGTTTGACTGCGCCATCGTCGGTGAGCCCACCCAGACCCAGCTGGCGGTGGCGGAGAAAGGCTTGCTGGTGCTCGATTGCACCGCTTATGGGCGGGCCGGACATGCCGCGCGCAATGAGGGACAAAATGCGTTGTACACTGCTTTACAAGACGTTGTGTGGTTTCGGAGACATGAGTTTCCAAAACAATCGCCCTGGCTAGGACCCATAAAAATGACTGTCACTTCCATTGAAACACCCAACAGGGCCCACAATGTGGTGCCTGATCGCTGCCATTTTATCGTGGATGTGCGCCTGACGGACGCTTATTCGCCGGAGGAGGTTCTGGCGGTCATTCAAGCCAATGTTCGGAGCGAGGCAAAGCCTCGTTCTACTCGTTTGCGGGCCACTGCGATTGCCGAGTCACATCCTTTGGTTCAGGCCGGATTGGCTATCGGAAAACAGCCTTACGGCTCGCCGACCACCAGCGACAAAGCCCTGATGCCTGTGCCCGCCCTGAAAATGGGCCCCGGGGACAGTGCCCGCAGCCACACGGCAGATGAGTACATTTTGCTGGATGAAATCCGGAGAGGCATTGCTTCGTATATCGCTCTGTTGGCCGGAGTGCGATTTTTTAATCATTGAAAATCATTCTGTTATGCTAAAACTCTGGCAAAAAAACACCATCCCTACCGAGGCCGTGGAACGCTTCACTGCCGGTAACGACCGGGCTATGGACCTAATGCTGGCGCCCTTCGACGTGCTCGGCTCGCTTGCTCACGCGGCTATGCTGGCCAAAGTCGGCCTGCTGGATCAGGAGGAATTGCAAAGCCTGTCCATCGCCCTGTGTGATTTGTTTCAGGACATCCAAGCAGGCCATTTTGAAATAGAAAACGGGGTGGAAGATGTGCATTCCCAGATCGAACTGCTGCTGACCCGGCGCTTGGGCGATGCCGGGAAAAAAATCCATACCGGCCGCAGCCGGAACGACCAGGTGCTTACCGCGATCAAACTTTTCCTGCGTTCCGAAATCGAAAAAACGACCCAAAGCGCCGATCGTTTCTGCCGCCTGATGTTGGCGCAAAGCGAACGATACAAGGCCGTTTTAATGCCAGGCTATACCCATTTTCAGGTGGCGATGCCTTCGTCGTTCGGCCTGTGGTTCGGGGCCTGGGCCGAATCCTTGGCGGATGATATGGAAGCGCTGCTCGGCGCTTACCGGCTGGTCAATCAGAGTCCGTTGGGTAGCGCTGCCGGTTACGGTTCCTCATTTCCGCTGGATCGCGTGTACAGTTCGAAACTGCTGGGTTTCGACAAATTGCACGTCAATTCCATTGCAGCCCAGCTCAGCCGCGGAAAAACAGAACGCGTCGTGGCGCAAGCCCTGGCCAACCTCGCTGCCACACTTTCCAAACTTGCCAACGACTGTTGCCTGTTCATGTCGGCCAACTTCCGGTTCTTCTCCTTCCCGGACGAACTCACCACGGGATCGAGCATTATGCCGCACAAAAAAAACCCGGACGTGTTCGAAATGGTGCGCGCACATTGCGGCGCCTTGCAGGCCTTGCCGAACGACATTGCTATGATAATCAATAATTTACCTTCCGGTTACCACCGCGATTTTCAATTGTTGAAAGAGAAGCTTTTTCCGGCAATTCAGTTGCTGCGGGATTGCTTCGACATGATGGAACTAATGCTTTCGCACGCTGTCGTTCGTGAAAATATCCTTGACAACCCGCTGTACCAATACGTTTTCAGCGTAGAAGAAGTGAACCGGCTCGTTCAACAAGGCATACCTTTTCGGGAAGCCTACCGACAGATCGGGACACAACTTGAACAAGGCGATTTTGCACCCGGAGAAATGCTGCCACACACCCATCTCGGAAGCATCGGCAACTTGGGCAATGCCTTGATTGAACAGAAGTTGAAAGAGGTACTGGCGGGCTTCCGGTTCAGTCGTTTTCACGCGGCAGAAAAGGCGCTGCTGGCAGGTCCGACGATTATTCCGCAATAATTTTCACGCTTTCCTGCTTTTTCCGCCCAGCGACCAGGTCGATGGTTTGTTCGTGCACGCCGTCGTTGATCACGACCATGGCCGTGTTGGGCTCGGCTTTGCCAAAATCGTCGGCAAACACCGTCAGATAGTGTTCTTTACCGGGCGGCAGTTCGATTTCAAACTCGTAGGGTTTGGTGCGGAGGTACTGGTGGTCGAGTACTTTTTTATCGTCCAGATAGATGGAGATCACATCGCCGTCTTCAATCTGGCTGTCCCAGATTTTGATTTTCACTTTGCGGCTTTTTACCTTGATGGTCTCGTTCACTTCCACGTCGCGGCCGCCGATCTGTGTAGGTGGCGGGGTGGGTTTGGGTGTTGCAGGGGGCGGCGGTGTGGTTTTTTTGGGTGGCGGGGGCGGCGTTGCGACGGGTTTTTTCTCTTCGTCGCAGGGTAGCATGGCTGTTCCGCCAAAGCGGATGCTGAATCCGGGGCCTTTGCTGGAGACATTGCTGACCAGGATCACGTATTTCTCTCCGGCTACCACCCGAAGCGGCGCCAGCCAGGTATTGTCACCGGCATCAGCGCAGCCGGCGTCTTCGCTGGAATCCGTTTCGCCTTCACGAAGGCCGGTTTCTCCCATACAAGGGCTGGTGAGGGCATTGGCAGAAAGGTCGCCGGCGGCCATGCATCGGACGATTTGTTTGTACTTGCAATCGCCGTCGGCGGGCAGTTTAAACACGACGAAATCGATATCGTCGTCGAGGCGATGGGGCGTGATGGCAAAAGTGAGCGTGCCGCTTTTTTTGATCTCGAAGCGTATCCAGGTCGAGTTTTCTTCCGCCTGGCCAAAATTGTCGCCGTTCATGAAGCAGGAAGTAAAATCTGCTTCCTGGTTGTTGGTGCCCTCTCCGCCTGCTTGTTCGATATGGTAGACTTGTTTTTTACAAATCTCTTTGGCGGTCCAGCAATCGGCATTGGATTGTGAAAACAAACCCTGCGGGAGACAAATTATGAGGCAAAAGGTCAAGAAACGTGTCATAGCATAATTCATAAGTGGTCGGAATGGAGGCTTTCTAAACGAAGTTTTTAGAAAAAACTTTTACAAAGAACACCATTGAAGATGGTTGAGTTAAGTTTTCCCGCTGACAAAAAAACGCCGGACGATAAATCGCCCGGCGTTCCATTGTTGTGATGTCTTGAACAATGTTGGAGTCCTATTAACGCGCAACTGTCAGTTTAGTTACTTCGGCGGCGCCGGTATTTTTATTCTCCAGTCGGACGAAATAAGTGCCGGCCGGCAAGCTGGCGACATCCAGATAGTACACGTTCGAACCTTTGCCCACCTGCACGGTGTTGACATACACGAGCGACCCGCCGAGGCTGTGCAGCGACAAACGGGCGGGGAAGCCCGATTGGCTTTCCATCGACACTTCGACGCTGATGGAAGCCGGATTCGGAAATACCTGCAAGGGCCGCACCTGTTGAGCAGCCTCCCAGGCCCCAGAAGTGCCGCCCCCGAAATAGCAGTCCGGATCGACGACGAAGGCCGAATCGACCAGCCCGATTTTGCTGTAACCATCAAACATAGATTGCTCCATCACGTAGCCGTCGGCGCCGAGCCAGTCCTGTAAAAGAGTAGCAAAAACCTGCCGGTAGTCGTACTGGAGGCCTTGCAACTGGTTGTCCGGCGTCAAATTGGACAGGTTCACATTCGTGCCTAACACGCCCGCCTGCGCATTTTTTCCAAAAACAAACATGGGCGCCAAGGTGCCGTGATCGGTTCCGATAGAGCCGTTTTCCGCTGCGCAGCGGCCGAATTCGGAGAACGTGCAGCCCATCACCTGGTCGGCGATCCCGAGCGCCTCGAGGTCGTCGAGGAAAGCCTTCACTGCGTCGGAAAGTTGTTTGAGCAGTTCCGCCTGGTTGCCGCTGGCGGTGTCGATCGGATCGGCCTGTGAGCTGTGGGTGTCGAAACCGCCCATGGAGCACAGGTAAATTTTGGTGCGGCAGCCGCCTTTGATCATCCGGGCAATGGTTTTCAACTGATTACCGAGGCTGCTGTCCGGATAACTCAGCGCATTGGAACCGGCATTGAACACATCGGTGATACGCTGTGCGTACAGGTTCACGCTTTGCTCCACGCCCATGATGAAAGCCAGTTCATCACCCTGTTCGGTATCCGGCACGTTCAGGATGGGCGCGCCGCCGATCGTCTGCACCAGGGAGAAAAATCCGGCGGGGTCCTGGCCGCTGAGGTTGATCACGTTTTGGTGTTCCGACTCGGTGTGGAAGCCGAGGGAGGGATTGCTGTCGCCTACCTGAATGCCCAGCGGATCGGGCATGTCGGCCGTTGGAGCGCCTTGCACCTCGGGGTAAAACGCCTGCAGGGAGCGCCCCATCCATCCCGAAGGGATGCTGAAATTGTCGGGCGTGCCGTCGCCGCCGGAGAGCCAAAGGTCGGTGCTTTTAAAGTGCGACTGGTTGGGTTGGGCGTAGCCTACGCCTTGGATCAGGGCCAGTTTGCCCTGGTCATAAATTTCCTTAAACCCGGTCATGATCGGGTGCAGGCCCACCTGGTCGGCGCCCGGCAGGGTAGTGTCCAGGTCGATGTACTTGTTCGCCCCCGAATCCGGAAGGTGAATGAGTGGACGCAGGTTGGCATAGGTGTCGTATTGATCCACGGGGACCACGGTATTGATCCCGTCGTTTCCGCCTTTCAACTGGATGAGCACGAGCACGCGTTCTTCCACGCCGTCGCAGCTGTTGAGCATTTGGGCGAGGCGGCGGTTGGCGTAGGGTTTTAAAGAGAAGCCGTTGACCACAAAGGGTGAGATGCCCAACGACGGAAATATTTTGAGAAAATTTCGACGTTTCATGTTGTTGAATTTGAATCTGGTAGCCCGGAATTCATTCCGGACTGGATAGTGGTTGTTTTCAATGTATTGCGGCCCGGAATGAATTCCGGGCTACCGGATCAGAAAGTCTGGTATTCAGGCGAATACATGATCGCATTGATCAGCCGCTCGAGCGGGATGGTTACTTCGGTGGCGTTGTTGGTGCTCAGGTAATTTTGCCATTCGTAGGTCCAGTCGGCCGGCGGCAGTCCGTCGAGAAAAACGTCGTTGTAGAAATAATTGAAGCGGGCGTCGTCTACGGCTTCGGGCAGCAGGTAACCCAGCAAATCCTGCACCAGCACGTAAGAATCTGCGGCGTCGCTCACCGCTCCGCTGTTTTTGATCCAGGGGGCGATGTTGAGTTTCGCGCCCAGCTGGCCGTTCGGGTTCGTTCCGATCTGGTATTTTCCGGTGAGCAGAATTTGGGGCAATTTGTACCGCGCGATGATCGTGCTGGAGTTGAACCACTGCCTGTTGAAGTCCGGGTTTTGGTAAAAAGCCGGGTAGCCGGCCACGTCAGACGGGAAGAAAATAGGCAGCCCGCTCATGGCAAATAATCGGTCGATCAGGCCACGGGAATAAAAATTCACGTAGTGCTGCGTGTTTTTGGTGAGCGGGTCGGGGATCGGAACGTTGAAAAACGACAAGGCGGGAAGGACCAGATCGAGGGGTGATTTGATCAAACCGCCTACGATCTCGTCGGCATTGTCCGAATCGTCTGCATCGAAAAAATGTTCGCTTTGCAGCAGTTGCTGTAGTACGGGCAACATTTCATAATTATTGTTGCGGAAGGTGGCTGCGAGCGGCTCGATGATGTCCGTTTCAATTTCCGGAGTGATCCGGCGACTCACGAAATAGTGGTACAGGCGCCGGCAAATATTCCGCGCCGTTTCATCCTGAGCGAACACCATGTCCACAAAAGCATTCAATTCGGTAAACATGCCCGCGGTGTTCGTTGCCCCTGCAATCACCGTATTTTGAAAACGGTTGCTGAACTGCTTGCTGCCCGAATCATGTTGTTGGACACCTTGAACCATATAGGCCGCATCGCCGCGTGGAATACCCGTTTCGGCATCGATGACGTTGCGGTTGATGCGGGTCCGGAAGCCGGTGAACACCCGCGCAGCGGCAATAATATCGTCCTCGGTGTAGTTGGTGTAATCACCCGGGCCGGCCTGTGGACCCTTTCCAATCGTGAACAATTCCAGGAACTCGCGGGCGAAATTTTCATTGGGATTGCCGGCGATATTTTCATTGTTGTTCAGGTAGCGCAACATCGTATTGTCGGTGACCAGTTTTGTCGCCAGTTTCTTGAAGTTGCCGAGGGCGCCCCAGCGGAGCAGCGCCAGATAGTCGAAGTAGTGGGTCGTCGCCAGGGTATTGGCCGTGGTCACCATGTACTGGTGAAAAAAGAACGACATTTTATGCCCGATGCCGGGGTCGAACAAGGCCTCATTGATCCACCAACCCATCAGCCAGCGCCGCAGCACAAAGTCTTCGGTGCCAAAACTCGCCGGATCTACGGGCGGATTGATCCATTTGACGTTTTCCATCACATCGGTGGTGGTGGGGTCGTCATAAACGGGCTGATCGAGTTGCTGGGGATACAACTGAAGCAGGCCGACCAGCGCCTGTGCCGCGGTCTGACCGGCTATTTGGTCAATTTTGTCTTTGGTGTACCGGAACGAGGCCCGGCGGAGCAGGTGCGCAGCGCGCCGCTGGCCCAATACGCCGGACAAGGGTGCAAGAGATGCCATGAGCAGGAAGGAAGTTGGTGAGCAAAAAGGAGTGCGGGCTCGGAGGGGCGGATTAAACAAAGCATTGGACGATGCAGCGTGGCAGGGGTTTAAAAGGGCTAAAAAAAAAGCCCCGCCGGAATTTCTCCGGCGGGGCAAAGACCCATTGTAAATTATTGACAGCAAGTATTTTACCTAAAAATTCAATTTCTCAACACACTGATTTTTGCCACTTCGGCCATGCCATTGAGCCGGTTTTCCAGCCGGACGAAATAGGGACCGGCCGCCAGGGCGCGCACGTTGAGGTAGTACAAATTGGCACCCGGCTGGACGTTTACCTGCGCCGTGGACACCAGTTGGCCGCCCAGGCTGTGCAACGTCAGTGTAGCGGGAAAACTGTTTTCACTGCGAAACGACACCTCCGTGTTGCTGGTGGCCGGGTTGGGAAACACGCTGAGCCGACGCTTCACGCCCACCGGATCGAACACCGAAACCGCGCCGCCGATGTAGCAATCGGGGTCCACCACGAAGGTGCTGTTCACCAGCGGGAGCTTGTTGTAGCCGTCGAACATGGCCTGTTCCAAGGCGTAGTTGTTGGCGCCCAGCCAGTCCTGCACCATCGTCGTAAACACCTGACGATAATCGTATTGCATGCCTTGCACCTGGCCGTCGCCGGTCACGTTGCCCATGTTCATGTTGGTGCCGACCACCCCGGCTTCGGCGCCCTTGCCAAAGATCAGCATGGGCGCCAGGGTACCGTGGTCGGTGCCGTAGGAGCCGTTTTCGCGCGCGCAACGACCGAATTCGGAAAACGTACAGGCCATCGCCAGATCAGCGAGGTCCATCGCGTCAAGGTCGTCAAAAAATGCTTTGACGGCCTCCGAGAGGGTTTGCAGCAATTCCGGATGCGGGCCCAACAATACTGAGTCGCCCGTTTGCGAGCCGTGGGTATCGAAGCCGCCCATGGAGCACAGGAAAATCTTGGTGCGGCAGCCGCCTTTCATCAGTCGCGCCACGGTTTTTAACTGATTGGCCAAATCCGAATCAGGGTAGGTCAGCGCGTTCATACCGGCGTTGAAGGTGTCGGTAATGCGCTGCGAATACAGGTCGACACTTTTTTCTACGCCCATGATGAACTCTAATTCTGCCCCATACTCCGAATCGGGCACGTTTACCAAGGGCGCACCACCAATGGATTGAATCAGCGTATAAAAACCTTCCGGGTCTTGTCCGCTGAGGTTGATCGAGTTCAGGTGTTCCGTTTCCGTATGAAAGCCCAGGGAAGGGTAGGGGTCGCCCACCTGAATGCCCAGGGGGTCAGGATGATCCGCCGTGGGTTCGCCGAGCACGTCGGGGTACATGGCGTTGAGGGTGCGGCCCATCCATCCGGAGCGGATATTGAAGTTTTCAGGTGTGCCGTCGCCGCCGGAGAGCCAGAGATCGGTGCCTTTGAAGTGCGAGCCGTTCAGGTTTTCATAGCCCACACCCTGCACGACGGAGACCCAGCCGCGGTCGTACAGTTCTTTCATGGCGGTCATCACGGGGTGCAGGCCTACCTGGTCGGGCGCAGGCAGGGTGCTGTCGAGCGTGATGTATTTTTCCAGACCGGAGTCCGGTACGCGGATGTAAGGCCGCAGGTTGGCGTAGTCGTCGTATTGCGCGATCGGAATGATGGTATTGATGCCGTCATTTCCGCCTTTGAGTTGAATGAGGATGAGGGTGCGATCCTCCACGCCGTCGCAGGTGGAGAGCAGTTGCGCCATTTTTCGGTTGGCAAAAGGCCGCATATTGAAGCCGTTGACCATGAATGGCGTGACCCCTGCGGAGAGAACTTTGAGAAAGTTGCGTCTTTTCATGTTGTTGAAATTTCTGGTAGCCCGGAATTCATTCCGGGCTTGATATTTTGAAAAAAACCACAATCTGCCCGGAATAAATTCCGGGCTACCAGTCAGCAGGTTTGATATTCAGGAGCGTACATGACGGCATTGATCAGCCGTTCCAGCGGGATTTTTACCTCGCTGTCGTTGCCGTTGCTGATAAAATTCTGCCATTCGTACGTCCAGTCCGCAGCGGGGAGCTGGTTCAGGAAAATGGTGTCCAGGAAATAAATCAGCCGGTCGGGATCGGCCTCTTCCGGGAAGAGGTACATGAGCAGTTCTTTCACCAGAATGTACGCATCCGAAGGGTCGGTGACCACGCCGCTGTCGCGCAGCCAGGCGGCGACGTCGAGTTTGGAGGCGATGCTTTCGGAAGACCCTCCAAGCACCTGCGTGCCGGTCAGGAGCATCTGCGGCAACTTGTACCGGGCGATGATGGTGGCCGAATTGAACCACATCCGGTTGTGGATCGGAACCTGGAAATAGCCCGGATACCCGGCGACGTCCGGCGGAAAAAACAGTTCCATGCCGGCCTGTCCGAGCATTCGGTTGATCACGCCGCCGTTGTAAAACAGGACGTAGTGATCGGTATTGGCCGTCATCGGATCGGGGATGGGCATATCGAAGAAGGTGATCGAATGCAGTGCCAGTTCGAGCGGCGGACGGATGAGCGCGCCGAAGCTTTCGTCGCTCGCGTTGGCGTCGTCGGCGTCGAAAAAATGCTCGCTGGACAGCAGCGTTTGAAGCACGGGTTTTACCTCGAAATTGTTGTCTCTGAACAACTGGGCCAGCGGTGCGATCACTTCATTTTCAACCTCATCGGTGATAGGCCGTGTGGTGAAATACCGGTGCAGGCGCCGGCAGAAATTACGCGCCGTTTCCTCCTGCGCGAACACCATGTCCACAAATGCATTCAGCTCGTTCAGCATGTCGGCCTCCGAATCGCCGCCCGATTGCAGCGTCACGTTGCCGAAGCGGTTGCTGAACGTTTTCGGGTCGAAATCGTGTTGCCCGGGGATGCCGCGACCGGTCGGCAGCATGGTTTCGGCGTCGGTCGACTGATCGCGCTGGGCCCGGTTGAAACCCGTGAATACCCGCGCGGCTTCCACGATGTCGTCTTCGGTATAATTGGTGTAATCACCCGGTCCGGCCGCCTCGCCGATCC
>JBGAJY010000182.1:0-11216 GCA_044224705.1 Saprospiraceae bacterium | reverse complement strand
AGCCGGGGAATTTCACAACTGACTTACCCTACCGCCTACGCACCCTTTAAACCCAGTGATTCCGGATAACGCTCGCACCCTCCGTATTACCGCGGCTGCTGGCACGGAGTTAGCCGGTGCTTATTCTGACAGTACCCTCAAACGCTTCCGCAGAAACGCCTTTGTTCCCGTCCAAAAGAAGTTTACAACGCTGAGCGCCTTCTTCCTTCACGCGGCATGGCTGGATCAGGCTTCCGCCCATTGTCCAATATTCCTTACTGCTGCCTCCCGTAGGAGTCGGGTCCGTGTCTCAGTACCCGTGTGGGGGGTCATGCTCTCACACCCCCTACCGATCGTCGCCTTGGTGGGCCGTTACCCCGCCAACTAGCTAATCGGACGCACAGCGATCTCAAGGCGCCGTAACTTTAATTGATCTCTGATGCCAAAAATCAATACAATGGGGTATTACCGACAGTTTCCCATCGCTATCCCCCGCCCTGAGGTACGTTCTGTACGCGTTACGCACCCGTCCGCCGGTGCTCTTGCGAGCCCCTTGACTTGCATGTATTAGGCCTGCCGCTAGCGTTCATCCTGAGCCAGGATCAAACTCTCCATCGTGTATTCTTTATCTACTGCATCCAAAAACACAGCAAATATTCATTCTTACGACCTGTGCTCTTTTATCCATTCCTTACCTATCTTCCTCTCTGTTATTCCCTTTATCACCCAATCTGTCAATGAACTTTTTATCCAAACGCCACAGTAAAATGCGGCAAAGTGAATGTCAATTTTCGCTTTTTTTGGAAGCGGGCTGCAAAGGTAGGAAACCCTTCTCTTTTCAGCCAAACCCTTTCGCAATTTTTTTAGAAAATTTCTTTTCGAACTGCTTTTGGGCAATGCCTTCCTTTGAAAGCGGCGCAAAGGTAAAGCGATTTTGATTTTGTGCAAACATCGGCTCAAACTTTTTTCAAGTTTTTTCAGAAGATGCCAAATTATCGTTGTTAAAAACAAGACATTTGACGAGTTGGCAAAACAATACTCCGGAAAACGCCCGAAACCAGGTCATCCCAATTCGATTGTATCAAAAGCGTGGAATAAAAATTTTTAAACCCTGTAACGCTTTTTCTCTCCCGAGTGACCGCACACAAAACTGAAGATCCAATCGGCTACTTCCCTGCAATGACCTTTCCCAAAACATTCCCTTTAGCAGGGGCGATTGCCAGCCAAAAAGAGCATGTGCCTAAGGCCTTCCCGCCGTCGGCGTGGAGATTCCCCTGTTTTATTTGACAAGCAGGGTCAGCAACTGCTTATTGACCTCGGGGGCAATATCAAGACAAAAAAACGCCCGGGTTGGCTTCATTAAATCCAATCTGTCGCTGTGCGTACTGCAGGATTTCACTGGCGTCGGTGAGCCCGGCGGTGGCCTGTCCGTCGGTCCGGAAAATGAATATATAATAAGGTGTCGTTCTCGTCATCCGCGAATTGCGGAACACCTTTCCGGGCCTTCAAATGAATTCCAAAATGCAAAAGGCCTAAATTTGCCGCATGAAATACCTCATTGCGGGCCTGGGCAACATCGGCTACGAATACGCCGGCACCCGCCACAACATTGGTTTTGATTCGGTGAATCATTTGTGCAAAAACCTTGAAGGCAGCTGGCGCGACGATCACCATGGCGAGCTGGCAGAAGTACGCTTCAAGGGTCGCACGCTCATCCTGCTCAAGCCCAATACCTATATGAACCTGAGCGGAAAAGCCATCCGGTATTGGCTTCAAAAGGAAAAAATCCCGATTGAAAATTGCCTTGTCATTTGCGACGACCTGAACCTGGTCTTCGGCAAGCAGCGTTTGCGCGCCAAGGGCTCCGACGGTGGCCACAACGGACTGAAAAGCATTCAGGAATCGCTCGGCACCGATGCGTACCCTCGGTTGCGGATCGGAATCGGCAGCAATTTTTCACGTGGCCGCCAGGTCGATTTTGTGTTGGGGAAATGGACGGAAGGTGAATTCGCCGAATTGCAGGTCCTGCTGGATAAGATTACCGAAACAGTAAAGGCCTTTGTCACCATCGGTCTGGAAAGGGCCATGAATGTGGCTGCAAAATGATTATAGATCTTCCAGCCATGCGCGCAGCGGCGCCTCGAACGACTGCCCGGCAGGAAAAACTTCCGGCCCGATTCCATCAGTAGAATGCACTTTTTCCAGACCCTCTTCCAGGTTGACCCTCTCCTGGGTTTGCACCCAAAAGGTGTTTTTCCGGGCAAAAAAATCGGCGAGGTATTCCTGCTCGGTCTGGCCGGGCGTCGGAATGAGAATGGCTTTTTTGCCCAACGCCGCGAGGTCCATAATACTGCTGTACCCGGAGCGGCAAACCATGATCTCGCTGGCGAGCAAGACGTCGTTCAGGTCTTTTGAGGTCAGGTACGACACTACTTCCACATTATCGGCGGCGTAATAATGCTTTTTAGACTTCATTTTGCCCTGGATGAAAATGAATTTCTGCGGCAAAACAATGGCCTGTTCCATCAACCGTTGTTCCAGAATGGTTCGTTGCGGTTCAGGGCCAGACAAAACCACCGCTACATCGTACTCCAGTTCCCGGTCCATATACTGCATACGGGTTAACGGTCCGATAAATTCGACATTTCGGTGCACCGGCGATTCATCGTGTGCCAATTCGCCGGCCAGGTTAGGCTCACCCTTAAAGTCAGGCGCCCAAACCAAGTCAAATTTGGCCAAGGCACGTCGCAGCATGGCGTTGGCGGCCCATTCCAGTAGGCGGCTCGGCACGCGCAAGTGTAGTTGGTGCGTGAGCATTACGTTGTTCGTCTGCGGCGAAAAGCACCCGTACCGGTTGTCAGAAATAATACCGTGAATGCCTTGCTCGCGCACCAGTCGCTCCACGGCCCACCTTTCAGCACGAATGGCGTATAAAATACGGGGCATCTGTTGCGCGATATTCCACACCATGTTGGCGGTTCGGTAATGTATCCGATAGGAAGGCAGCACAAAGGAAGGAGCCTCCGGAAATTCGGCGCGAAGGAGTTGAAGCGCTGCTCCATCGGAAGCCAGCAACACTTCTGCGCCCAACTTTTCCAGATGTTGAATCAGCGGAATGCAGCGGGAAGCATGGCCAAGCCCCCAGTTAAGCGGTGCGACAAGAATGCGTTTCAAAGCGGAGATAGGATAAGGCGAAAGAAAAGGAAGCCGGCCGCTACCGTTAAATAATCTTGGTCAATCAAGCGTTTTGGCTACATTCGCCTTTGTAAATGTAAAAACGATTCGCGCTATGAAAAAAAGGAATTTTTGGATTCCCGCCCTCACATTTCTCATCATGGCTGTTTTCGTGCTCGCCAGCTGCAAAGCCGGCAAGTGTGACTGCCCGCACTGGTGAGGCTAGTTCTGAAAGAAAAACGAAAGGGCAAGCGAGGTTTCTCGCTTGCCCTTTCTGTTTATGACACTTTAGTTGAGTCGTATTTCGTCGTCGTTTCCTTCGTAGAACCGATAATCGGTCAATGCATAATCGGCATTCGGCACGACGCGTATCCACTTGTTGTATTTGAGGAACCAGCGCATCTGGCGGTTGGGAAAGCCCTTTTTGAGGTAAGCCTCGATGAAGGGGTGCACTCGGATGTACAAAGGCGCCTTGGGTCTCGATTGCATGATGAATTCCAGATCGCGCTCAATGTCGTCGGTCAACAGGATCGTCGCATTCACCTTGCCGGTGCCGCCACAGGTGGGGCACACTTCTGCCGTGTTGACAGCCACTTCGGGCCGGGCACGTTCCCGCGTGATCTGCATCAGGCCAAATTTTGACAAAGGCAGGATGGTGTGCTGGGACCGGTCTTTCCGCATAAAATCCTCCATGGCCTTGGAGAGCTGCTTTTTATGTTCCGGATTTTTCATGTCGATAAAATCGATCACGATCAATCCGCCGATGTCGCGCAGCCGAATCTGGCGGGCAATTTCTTCGGCCGCTTCCAGGTTCACTGCAAAAATGGTCTGATCGACGTCGCCGGAGGTCACCTTATGGCCGCTGTTGACATCCACAACGTGCATCGCCTCCGTTTTTTCAATCACCACGTAAGCGCCGCTGTTCATAGTGGCCGTTTTCCCGAATGAAGCCTTTACCTGCCGTGTAACGCCCGCGGCGTCGAAGATCGGCTTGGTGTTGTTGTGCAGCTGAACGATTTTGACGTGCTCAGGGCTGTTGCTTTGCAGATAAGTCTTGATATCGGCAAAAAGGTCTTTGTCGTTGACGACGATACGGCTGAAGGAGTCCGTCAGCAAATCACGCAGCACGCTGGCCGGTTTGTCCAGTTCGCTCAGCAATTTGGCGGGCGGGTTGACGACTTTGAGTTGCCGGTAAATTTCCTCCCAGCGGCCCATGAGGTGAATAAGTTCCTCGTGGAGTTCCTGTACTTTTTTCCCTTCTGCGGCTGTACGGATCACCATGCCGAAATTTTTAGGGCGGATGCTTTCGGCTAGGGTATGCAGGCGTTTGCGCTCTTCGGCGCTGCCGATTTTTTTTGAAACGGAAAGGCTGTCGCTGAACGGCATCAGCACCATGTAACGACCTGGGAGGGTGATTTCACAGGACAAGCGCGGCCCTTTGGTGGAGATCGGCTCTTTCAGAATTTGCACCAGCACGGGCCAGCGTTTGTTAATCACCTGGTCTACTTTGCCGGTTTTGACGATCTCTTCTTCGTATTTGAAATTGTCGAGCCGGTGAGTGTTGATGCTGCCGTTCATGACGCCGTTGGTCCATTTGACGAGCGAGCGCAGTTTTGGGCCCAGGTCGGTGTAATGCAAAAACGCGTCTTTGCGGTGGCCGATATCGATAAATGCCGCATTCAACCCCGGCATCAGCTTTCGGATTTTTCCGATCAGAATATCGCCGACGGTGAAGTTGTTGTTGGTTTTTTGGTGGTGGAGTTCGACGAGTTTGCCGCCTTCCAGCAATGCTATTTCGACGCCGGTGGCGGAAGCATTGATTATGAGTTCTTTTTCCACGACTGAAGGTGGTGATTTATTGGCAGGGCAGCCAATATCATGGAGGGGCAAGACTTTAAAAAAATGAAAAACCCCTTCGACCGGTTACCGGGAGTCGGTACGGGCGTCAAAGTGGGCCGTCGAAAGGATGCAATAAGTTGGCAGATTCGCACCGCATGGGGATACGGAAGGCGAGAAATCGTGATCAGGCAGCAAGGAGGAAAAGGAATTGGTCCCAGAAATGCTTGTTTGGGACAAGAAAACCTGAATGTAGACGAAAAGCTTGCTGCTGGACGAAAATACTGCCCGAAAGGTGGACTTAGAGTGTCCGACGAAACAGAGTTTGTTTTCAAAAAACGAGCGGTTACCGACAACATTCGGAAACCCGAAAAGCATTTTTTCAAAACAACACCGGCTTCTTGTAAAAGAACTTTCCGCAAGCATTGTGCTCGCGGAAAGTTCGATTGATCGACGGTCGCGTCCGGCGCTGACCCCGGCAGAAAACGGTCATTTCCAAATGAATTGAAACGCCACTGCCTGTGGTTCAGACACTAACGGTTCTTTTTCTTATGGCGATTCTTGCGCAGGCGCTTTTTGCGTTTGTGCGTCGCGATTTTGTGACGTTTGCGTTTTTTTCCGCAAGGCATAATTAACTCGAGTTATAGTGTGATGAGTGAGTTGTTTCTAGTTGGCCAGCAATCTGGTCAACATTATTTATTTACATTTTTTGGCAAATTCTGCGGCTTTGTCCATCTGTCCGGCGCCTTCGTAGGCTCTGGCCAGCAGGCAAGGCGTGTTGGGATTCTGATTATCGAGCGCCCAGGCTTTTTCCAGGCGTTCGACGGCGCGTTCCCATTGCCCCGTTTTGATGGCCAGACGGCCAAGTGCGTTATAAACAGCCGGATTTTCCGGGTGTTGTTTTTCCAGATCCCGAAGCATCATCACGGCCTTCATGGGGTTGTCAGGCGGTGGGTTTTCGGCATAAACCAGGGCGAGATTCACCCTGTGTTCTACCTGTTTCGGGTTCAGTGTGGCGGCAGTTTCAAAAGATTTTGCGGCTTGGGTTCCGCAATAATCCCGTATAGAAGGGTCCTGCGACGCGAGTAACCCATTGAAAAACAAGGCGCCGGCGACCGACCAGGCAGTGTCTGCCTTTTCCAGCTCGGCCACTTGTTCGGCATACCCGGCAGAAACAGGCAAATTGCCTAATTCGTACCAGCGGGCAGAAAGGGCTTTCAGGTGAGTGATTTTTTCCGACTCGGGACCTGAATTGGCCAAGGCCTGTTCATCAGTTGCCAATTCGGCGGTTTGGCCGGCATTGAGCGTCGTTTTGGCTGCTGACAGCAATTGCTCGAAACCGGTATTTTCAACCGCCTGCATGGGAGCGCTTTCCGTTTTTTTGTTTGCAGGAGGCGTGGTACCGAAGCCCCAATAGAGTCCGGCGAACAACGCCAAAGCAATCCCCACTGCCAAATATTGCGCTTTACTCATGATGAACGGACCTTCGACGCTGCTGATCAATCTTCACTTTGGTCTTCCGGAAGGGAATGAACGTTTTTCTTTACCTGATCCGTGAAAACCTTGGCAGGTTTGAATGAAGGGATATAATGTTCGGGGATGACTATGGCTGCCCCTTTCTTGATGTGACGACCCACTTTTTTGGCGCGCCGCTTGATCACGAAGCTGCCGAAGCCGCGGATATAAACGTTCTCGCCGCTTTGCAGCGTGGTCTTGATTTCCTTAAAAAGCGCTTCGAGCGACACCAGGACATCAACTTTCGCGATCCCTGTTTTTTCGGAAATTGCGTTCACAAGGTCAGCCTTTCTCATGTTTTACTTCGTTGATTTTAAGTCAATTATGAACAAATTGAGGAAGTTCCCCAAAACGAGCCGCAAAGTTCGCACAATTTTTGGCCTGCGCAAACTTTTGCCGGAAAAATTCCGGTAATGGCAGGTTCCCAAACGGAGCAAACCGGATGTGGTCGCTTTGGTATGCAGCGTATTACGCAACGGGTCAAAACTCGTTCGAATTCAGCACTTTACAAACCCTGTGCAGCAAAAATATTCTGCATACCGACTGCGCCTTTGTTTTTGCCTACTTTTGCGCGCCTTCGATTATCACTTTCCAACGACGCATTTCCAACCATGCTTCTTTCCATGACCGGCTACGGCCGCTCCAACGGCAGCTTCGGCGACAAATCCATCTCCGTAGAAGTCCGCGCCCTGAATTCCAAAATGACCGACCTCAAAATGCGCCTGCCCGGCGATTATAAAGAAAAAGAGATCGAATTGCGTAAAGTCGTGACAGATCACGCCGAAAGGGGAAAAATTGACCTGATCATTGAAGTACAAAACACCAACGGCGCGGCGGCCATCAGTCTCAATGAGAGCCTGTTCAGGGGCTACCACGCGGCGCTGACACGGCTGGCCAACGACCTCAATCTCTCCCACAACGATTTATTGCCCGCCATTCTGCGCATCCCGAACGTGGTGGCCACTTCCTCCGGCGAGGTTGACGAAGAGGAATGGGCTGTCGTGCTCGCCACCGTCGTGCGGGCCCTCGACACCTTCAAAGCTTTTCGCAGAAAAGAAGGACACGCACTCGAGGCCGACTTGCGCGTGCGGGTGGCTAATATCCTGCTGTATCTCAGCGAGTTAACGCCATTTGAAACCGAACGCTTCGTCCGTATGCGCGAACGCCTTCGCAACAACATGGAAGAAGCCATGGGCAAGGAAAACCTCGACAACAACCGCTTCGAGCAGGAAATTTTGTATTATCTCGAGAAAATGGACCTCACCGAGGAAAAGGTGCGGCTTGAACAGCATTGCAAATACTTTCTCGATCAGATCGGCAATAAGGAACAGTCGGCCGGACGCACGCTGAATTTCATTTCACAGGAAATGGGCCGCGAAATCAATACCCTCGGCGCCAAAGCCTACGATGCAGACATTCAGCGGCTGGTCGTGCAAATGAAGGACGAACTCGAGAAGATCAAGGAGCAACTCGCCAACGTGCTGTGACGCTACGGCATTTTATTTGAAACGTTAAAGTAAATTTTCCCGAAAATAAGGCGTGGAAGAGCGCCGTATATCCCCTCAGTCCGTTCTGAATCAGAAAAACTACCGCAATGGAAATCAGCCTCTTCCGGGCTTTCCTAATCTCCTGCCTGCTGTTTGCCTCCGGCGCTCCCCATCTTTCGGCTCAACAGGCCGATTTGCGCCACGATTTGGCGTTTTTCCGTCAAAAAATTCCCGAATTCAACAACTGGCTGGAACAAAACAATCTCGGAAACGTGCTTTACGCCGACAGCGCCGGCGTATCAGCTGATAAAATCACGCTTTTTATCCGGCCGGTTTATCGGGGCGAGCACGTTTGCGACTCCCTGCAATGCGCGTGGAACGAACTGGAATCGGCCAACCGCCGCGTGAACGGCCAGTATTTTCACGAACGCCTGCTGCACAAATGGGCCTTCCTCGCCGAAGTGCAGGAAGACCAGGCCGAAGTGGTCGTGCGTTGCCACGACCCAGCGCATTTCCTGGCTCGGATGTACAGCCGTGACGGCCGGATCCCGGTAGAAGGCCGCAGCCTCCGTTCGCCGGTGGTGATGCAGGTCGATCTTCCCGTTTCGATGGAAGGCATGAATTCCGGCGACAACATTACCCTGCTCCGGGGCAAAAAAGTAGGGCCCGTGTGCTACAATGCCCGACTTTACCTGACCAACTATTACAAAAACAAAGGAACGCCCATCCTGTGGAAAGCCCAGATCGACACCTCTTACGCGGCCGTCGACGAGTTCATCATCGAAGTCACGCATTTGAGCTACGAAATCTGCCCCGACGGCTTTTTTGAGTACCACCGCATCTATTTTAAAGCATTGCAAAAAGGCGATGACGTGGAGGTTTCCTGGGAATTTCAGGGAAAATATGGCAGCGGAATCATTTTTCCTCCCCGTAAAAACGACTATAAGGACCTGGATTTGCGTTACAAGACAAATCTTGACGACTATCAGAAGCGTCTTTTTAAAAAACTAACGGATTACCTTCGCCAATGACAACGACAAGCTCCCACAGCATGGCCAATCCTGCGACCGACACAGGCGCCGCCACGACCGATAGTCGGCCTGCCGGTACCGTTCCGCTCTCTCCCCGCACCCGCATCGCGCGGCTGATCCTGATTTATCACTTCGCCCTGATCGGAGCCGCTTGCGTGTATTACATCCTCAGAGGCTTCGATTTTGATGAATTTACGTCGCTAATCGGCATTCTGGCGCCTGTGACGGCCCTGTACGGCGGGGCGGTTTTCCGCTTTCTGGGCCGCAGCATCACCGAACCCAACCTCAACGGGCAGAACGACGCCCCCATCAACGGCCTGGTCAAATGGCTCGTGCATGGCCATTTTGCCGTAGTACTCACCCTGATCTCACTCAAAGCCCTGGCGCCCAACATCCTGAATTTTCAGGACATGACCATGTTCCTCACTTTCGTGGAATCGGCCCTCGGCGTGTACATGGGAAATATTATTCTGGCTTTGTTCGAAGGCAGAACCAAGGAATGATAGCTTATTTCAAAGGAATTCAAGTGCCCCGAAAAATCCTAAATCATTCATTTTCAAGGATTCTGCTTCACTCTCTTGTCCGGGCACTCCCCTCTCGTGTATTCCTTGATCCCCGCGCATTCGGCCACGCAGGCACTGGAATACGTTTTCTTGTTGCAGCCACAGACGGGGTCGTACTCCAGGGTGCAAATGCAATCCGGCTTGGGGTTTTCCACACAAGCGGACTTTTGCATTTTGCAGGAAAAAAAGCACATGACGCCCAGAAAAACGGCGGGAAGAAAGGTTTTGACAAGCATGAGCAGCGTGCAGTTGGATAAATTATGAGACGGTGACGGTGGCCAATAAGGACTCGAACAACCCCAATCCGTCGGTATTTCCGAGCACCTCTTCTGCGGCGCGCTCGGGGTGCGGCATCATGCCGAACACATTGCGGCGGGCGTTGCAGATGCCGGCAATGTTGCGCGCCGCGCCGTTCGGGTTGCCCTCGGGCGTCACGTGCCCTTCGGGCGTGCAATAGCGGAAGAGCACCTGGTTGTTGGCCTCCAGCCCGTTCAGCGTTTTTTCATCAGCAAAATAGCGGCCCTCGGCGTGCGCGATGGGGATTTTCAGCGGCCGGGCCAGGTCGAGTTCCGAAGTGATCGGCGAATCGTGGGTCACCGTTTTCAGCCACACGTTTTGACAAATAAACTGCTGGTTGGCATTGCGCAGCAGCACGCCGGGCAAAAGACCGGCTTCGCAAAGAATTTGAAAACCGTTGCAGACGCCGAACACATAGCCGCCGGCATCGGCAAATTCCTTTACCGCCCGCATGACCGGCGAAAATTGCGCAATGGCGCCCGCCCGGACGTAATCGCCGTAGGAAAAACCGCCCGGCAGCACGACGCAGTCGCCTGGTCCGAAACCCGGCAGTTCGGGGTTTTTATGCCAAAGTTTGACGACCTCCTGGCCCATCACGTCGCCGAGGACATGTACCATGTCGTCGTCGCAGTTGGAGCCGGGGAAAACAATTACACCAAATTTCATGGTCAAAACAATTGAAGAAAATTAAGATCGGACAAAGGTAGAAACTGAATCAAAAATATCCCCGCCACAGCCCCCAAATGCAACAACTCCGCCACCCAGGGCCTGCGAATCGCCGAGACCGACATCGCTAAAAACATCCCCACACTCGGCATGGCCAGGAAAAAATGCTCGGCCCGCAGATCGCTCCGCAGCAGCACCGTCAGGGCCACCACCAGCAACAACCAGTAGTGAATGCTGATGTATTTCTGCACCTGAATGAGTTTTTTGCGGTAATAAATCCCATACGACAGCAGCATTACCAGCAGCAGGAACATCAGCACCCCGATTTTCAGCCAGGTCTGCGTGCTCATCTGAAAATCCAGGTGAACGTGATCGAACAACTGGCCGAACTGCATGGACCAGAAATCGCCCGTCCGGTCGAACCAGAAACTGCCCGTCCAGGCCAGAAAAACGGGGGTAAAAAAGCCGCTCAGACACACCAGCTGCTCCCGGATATTGAAAGAGCGCAAACTGTTGACGCCGGCAAACAGGATCACCAGTATCCAAATAGCAGGCGGATAAAACAAACTGGCCACCGCCAGCCAAAATCCTATGTCAAACATGAGCGCTGTAGCGCCCGCTTTTTTGTACACCCTAAAGGTGCGGCGCAGCGCCAGCGGGATAAACGT
>JBGAJY010000181.1:0-11219 GCA_044224705.1 Saprospiraceae bacterium | reverse complement strand
CCGGGGAGGATAAAAGGGCTTTGAAAATGATTGACGATTGATGATTACATGAGTGTTGATTTTTGATGGAGAGGTTGGATTGATCGATTTTTGGATGGATGTTCAACCATTTTATATCAACCCTCCACATCAAAAATCAACACTCATGTAATCATCAATCGTCAATCATTTTCAGTACCGCATGAGGTATTCCGTCAGATTCTGTTCGGTATCGAGCCCCAGTCGTTTGCGCACGCGGTAACGGCTGGCTTCCACGCCCCGCACCGAAATATTCATCAGCGATGCGATTTCCTTGCTCGACAGGTTCATGCGCAGGTACACGCAGAGTTTGTAGTCGTTGGGGCTGAGGTTGGGGTATTTTTCGCCGAGCCGTTTGAGGAAGTCGGTGTGCACCTGGTCAAAATTGTGCGAAAAATGCTCCCAGTCGGCGTCGATGCTGGCGTCGTGTTCCACCATTTTAATGATGCGGCCCACCTCGTTGGCCAGGTCCGGAGCGGCAGCCGTTTTGTGCTGAAGCCGCTCCAGCATGCCTTTGATCGAGTTGAGGATCTCGTTTTTCTGCACCAGGTGCATGGTAGCGGAGGCCAGTTCCTTGGTTTTGTGGTTGATCTCAGCTTCCAGTTTTTCGTTTTGCAGTCGATTGATCACCTCCTCCGAACGACGTGCATTCAACTGGTGCAGCTCTTCTCTTTGCTGGTGCTTGGACTGGAGGTCTTTTTTCTCGCGTTCAAATCGTTTTTGTTGCCGGTAAATGATGCCTGCAATGATGCCGAGCAGCAACAGGGTGTACGCGATATAAGCCAGCCGGCTGGCATACCAGGGTGGCAGAATGGTAAAAGAAAAAGATTGAACATCGCTTTCGAGGCCCAGCTGGTTGCGTGCTTTTACGTGGAAAGTGTAGTCGCCGGGGTGTAAGTTGTTGAAAATCAGTTCTGATTTGGTGTCCCAATCCGACCAGCTCCGTTCGGAGCCTTCGAGGAAATGGGCATATCGAACAAACTCCCCGCCCGGGTAATCCGGTACTGAAAAAGAAAATTCAAGGGCATTTTGGTGACTGGTCAGGATGATTTCGGAAGCGGGAAGCGCATGCGGCTGGTGCCCGCCGTACAGCAAGCTGTCGGCATTGCCCTTGATCCGGACTTCATGCAGGAGAAGACGAAGGTTGGAGTCTTTGGCGGTGTAGGTGGCCAGGTCAAAATGAATAAATCCCTGGCCTGTGGCGACAAACACGTTGTGTTGATCCACGGGCAGGATGTACTGAAATCCGCCGGTGAGTTTGTCGGTCAGTTCCGGGATCGGCATTTTTCGCACCTTTTTTTCCAGGGCGTTCGTTTCGACGAGAAGGACGCCGGTTTCTGCCTCGGTGACGTACCAGATGTTCCCCTGATCGTCCTGCCGGAGGTATTTAACGCGGGTATTTTCCCCGAAAATATGGTTGAACTTGTCGTTGGGCGTAAAGCGGCGCTGGGTCTCGTTGAAGTCAAAAGTGCCTTTTTCTCCGGTAAAAACGATGGATTCGCCCAGTTTGAACAGGTGGTTGCCCAGATCGGAAGGGAGGCCTTGTTTGGCGCCGAAAAACTCGGCGTTGAGGTCGCCGTTCTCAGGATGCACCTGGATGCGGTAAATGCCGCGGTAGGGGTGGGCCATCCAGATGTTGCCATACTCATCCCTGGCGAGGATGCGACTGCTTTCCGTCAGACCGTTAAGGGGCTTCCGGAAAGTCCATCCGCCCGCTGTTTTTTCAAAAAGCGACAAGCCCTGGTAGTAGCCGGCCACGGCCTGGTTGGGGGATAGCTGTATGAATTTCCAGATGCCCTGTAATTTGGTCAGTTGCCGGGCCTCCAGACCCCTGATGTCGAAAGCGCCTTCGTGGTGGCCCATAAGCAGCGCACCATCGATCGGATTGAGGCTCCAAACCTGTCCTTCGGAGTGCCGCACGATGGTAAACAGGCGTTGTTCGGCCGGTGCGTAGTAGTTTTTCCAGTCGATGGCATACAATCCTGTATTCGTACCGAAATAGATTTTTCCGTTAAAAATCTGGGCAGCGTACCCGGTACCCTGTAGTTCGCCGTCGGGGAAAAAGGTGGAAAACGCCGAATTGAGGTCGACAAAGTCGATTCCATTGTCCAGCCCGACCCATAAACTGCCTTTGGGGGTCGGGCAAAGGCTGAGCACGGTGTTGTTCTGCAGGCCGCTTTTTTTGTTCAGGTGATGGTAAATGCGGCGTTGCCGGTCGAGGGTTACGAGGCCGTTCAGGGAGGTGCCCAGTGCGATCTTTCCATCGGGCAGGAGGCCGGCGCAATAGATCCGGTTGGTCTGGAGAAAAGCGTCGTCCTGCGTTTTCCAAGGCTCGAACGCGCCTCCGGCGTAAAAAAAGATGCCGTCTTTGATGGTGGTCACGAGGAAGGTGTCGGCATGGAGCGGAAGGATGGCCGATATCTTGCCGTTGCGGAAAGCATTGGGCTTTTCGAGAAGTTGCAAGCGGTCATTTTCGAAAGTATAAAGCAGAAAAGAGCCGTCCTGCACCAGCAGTTTCCGGTCCCAGACCCCCATGTACAGGAGCGATTTGCCTCCGGGGAAAAGAGGCGTTACCTGTTGCCCGTGGTAGCGGAACACCTGGTTGTCGGTGCGGTAGAATACCCCTTCGGGACGAACTTCCACGTCCCACACATCGCCAAATTGTTGATCTGACGCAGGGATCAGGGATTTCAGGGAGTGGTAGCGCAGCACGCCCTGCCGGTTGGGTTCGAAGTAGCCGAAGTCGCCCTGGCCGCCCACATAAATCCTGTCGTCGTCGATGCCGGCTTGTACCGAGCGGGCGATGGTGCCGTTGTCCAGCGGAAAAAGGCGCCAGTGCATGCCGTCGAATTCGAGCAGGCCGTCATTGTTGCCGAACCAGGTCACGCCGTTTTTATCCTGGGCGATGTCCCAGGTTTGCGTACCCCCCTTGTAGTGTTTTTTGGAAAAATTCAGGACAGGCGGAGTGCCCAGGTTGACACTCTGTGCATACGCCCCGGATGGCCGCCACACCAATAAGACCCCCAAAAAAAGAGTGTGCAGAATCGAAAAGTGCTTCATACCTGTTCGAACCCAAGGTAAGCACTTCTGCGCAGCTGAGAGGGGGAAATTGGGGTGGGTGTAGTAGAAATGTAGTAGTCGACAAACGCCTGTGTGGTAGAATTATGGTATCTCAAAATGGGGGCAAACCCGGGCCTTAAACTCACTTTTGCTTCCCAATTTTTCTTTTTACCATTTTTTTTCTTTTTCCCATTCAGTAAGTCAAAATAAAATTATGAAAAAGATTTCACCCTATTTCTGGCTGCTAGCAATGGCAGTCGTAGTGGCTCAACTGGTATCCTGCAAGAAAGACCCCGAGCCGGAGGTGATTGCAGGGTTTACTTTTCAGGTGGACGCCTCCGATTTCAAAAAAGTGACCTTCACTAACGCCTCCCAGAATTATTCCAGAGTGATCTGGGATTTTGGCGACGGCTCGGCGACTGTGACGGACGAAAATCCGGTACACACTTACGCCGCTCCGGGGACTTACACCGTGAAACTCACCGCGGTGAGCAACGACGGCAAATCGAATGACGTCCTCAGCCAGGCTGTGGCCATCACCGACCCGGACGCTGAACTGACCAAACTCGTGGGCGACGTGTCCAAATCCTGGAAACTGCTCCGCGTCGTGGCGCCCGGCCGTTGGCCGCTCGAAGTAGGCCCCATTGCAAAAGACCAGGTGTGGTGGGCCCAGGGCCGCGACAACGACGAGATCGCGCTTCGCCCCTGCATCATGAACGACGAATACATCTTTGGCCGCGACGGCTCCTACAAGTACCGTTCAAACGGCGACTTCTGGGCAGAAGGCGGCGTATTCGAGCCGGCCAACCTGTGCCAGGAAAGCAACGCCACCAATCTGAAAGGCCCCGGCGGCGTCGATCTGTCGGCCTTCGGCGACGGCGACCACTCCTTCGTCCTGACCAACGGCACCAAACCCACTATCACCCTGAACGGCCTCGGCGCCTTCATCGGCCTGCCGAAAATTGCCACCGACTATGAAGTCGCCGTGCCGCAAAACTCCGTGGTGCTCGACATCATCAAACTGAGCGACGGCGTGGTGGATACCCTGATCCTCGAATCGGACTGGAAATTCCAGAACAATACCAGCGGCCTCGACGATGCGTACTGGAAAATCACTCTGGTTCACTACGACAACCCCGGCGACGAACCGCCGATCCCGGACCCGAAACCCGTGGCCGCTTTCTCGGGCGCCGCTGACGGCCTCACGGTGACCTTCACCAATACCTCCAAATACGCCGACAGTTACAGCTGGGATTTCGGCGACGGCAACAGCTCCTCCGATCCCAACCCGGTGCATACCTACGCCAACGCAGGGGTGTACGACGTGAAACTCACCGCCACGAACGCCGTTGGCAGCACAACCGCCACACAGCAGTTTGCCGTGACCTCGGGGGCCATGGTGGAAAGCGACCTGTACGGCGCTCCGTGGAAAATCCGCCCCGAAGCGCTCTCGATCTTCGTGGGCCCGGGCCTGGGCAACAGCACCTGGTGGAGCGTGCCGCTCAACTTCCTCGATGGCTCCTCGACGGGCTCCGACGACTGGTCCTGCATCGTGAACGACGAATTCATTTTCAGCGCCGGCGGCGTATATGAGTACAAAACCAACGGCGACGCCCGCAACGACGGTTATATGGGCAGCCCGAACGGCTGCATCTCCGACTCCGAACTGGCCGCCAGCGGCAACGGCGCGGCATTCGGCTCCGCCGTACACTCCTTCTCCTTTACCCCGGCTTCGGGCAGCGACCGCCCGGTCATTACCCTGACAAACGGCGCCGGCCACGCGGCATTTATCGGCTTCTACAAAGGCTATTACGGCGGCGAAAATACCAGCAGCGCCAATCCGCCCAACGGCGGCAGCCCGACGAACCGCTACGAAGTGATCAGCTACATCAAAGGGGCCGGTACCGAAACCCTGATTCTGTCGGTGGATATTTCAGCGGCACACGATGGCTCTTCCGCATGGTCGGTGGTATTGCAACGATAAGTGATTATGGTTTAGTGATAATTACCGTCAAGAGCGGGCTCCCACCCGCTCTTGACACTTTTTGATGTTACAAAATTTTGTCAGACAGCATGACTAAGATATTGACCCTCCTTGTTTTTATGCTTTTTGCCTGTGCATCCCTGGTTCAGGGGCAGGTTGTTTCCGGTAAAGTTTCCGACAAGGACGGAAATGCGCTTGTCGGCGTTACCGTTTTTATCAAAGGCACCTCGACGGGCGCCATTACCGGCTTGTCGGGCGAATACCGCCTGCCCGTCAGCGAAGGCATTCTGGTGTTCCGCTATACCGGCTTTGCCAGCCAGGAAATTCCCATCGACGGCCGTTCCGTAGTGGACGTAGTGCTCGAAGAAGAAATCCAGTCGCTCGACGCCGTCGTGGTCGTCGGCTACGGCACCCAAAAGAAAAAAGACCTCACCACGGCCGTTGTTATGGTCGATGAGAAAGACATCCGCAGCCGCCCGATGGTGTCGGCCGCCGAAGCCCTTCAGGGCAAAGCCGCCGGCGTGCAGGTGGTCCAGCCTTCCGGCAAACCCGGCGCCGATATCTCCGTCCGGGTGCGCGGCTCCACCTCGGTCCTGGCCGGCAACGAACCGCTCTACGTGGTCGACGGCGTGCCCACCACCGATATCCGCGGCCTCAATCCCGGCGACATCGCCACCATGAGCGTACTGAAGGACGCTTCCTCAGCCGCTATTTACGGCGCCCGCGCAGCCAACGGCGTGGTGCTGATCACGACCCGGCGCGGACTGGAAAACACTTCGACCATCCGCTTTTCGGCGTACACCGGTTTTTCGGACCTCCGCAAAACCGTCGATGTGCTCACCACGAAAAAATACCGCGACCTGATCGACGAGATCATTCCGGGCAGCCTCGATCCCGCCGCCACCGGCTATACCAACTGGAGCGACGAGGTATTCGGCATCGGTAAAAACCAAAGCTACCAGCTCTCCTTCTCGGGCGGCACCGATAAGTCGCGCTACATGATCTCCACCAACTACCTCAACAATGAAGGGATCGTGCGGCCGGCCAGTTTCAACCGCTACTCGGTGCGTTTCAACCTCGACAACCAGGCCAAGGACTGGCTGAAAGTGGGCACCAGCGTCAATATTATCCGCTCCAAAACGAAGGACACGCCCGACAACGCCAGCTCGGGCCGCGGCGGCGTCATCATGAGCGCGCTCAATACCCCGCCCTTTCTCCACATTTACAAGCAGGACGGCAGCGGCTGGTATGATCCGAACCCCTTCCAGCCTTCCTGGGAAAACCCCGTAGCCTACATGGAAGGCCCCAAGCAGGAGCAATCGGACAACCGCCTTTTCGGCAATATCTTCGCCGAAGCGACCGTGATCAGGGGTCTCTCCCTGCGCACCAATTTCGGCGCCGACCTGAACGCCCACCAATGGGACTATTACCTCGACCCATTCCGCACCAACTACGGCCGAAACCAGAACGGCATCGGCCGCGCAGACAAATCCAATACGAATTCGTGGCTCTGGGAAAACACCGCCACCTACGCCACCGCTTTTGGCAAGAACAACGTCGCGTTCCTGGCCGGCAGCAGTATCCAGAAACTGCGCTGGAGCGATACCTACGCCGAAGGCAACGACTTCCCTTCGGACGTCACGGTAACCACCCTGAACGCGGCCAACAGCATCACCGCCAGCACGAACATCGAGGAATGGTCGCTCGCTTCGTTCTTCGGCCGTGTCACTTACGATTACGAATCCCGCTACCTCTTCACCGCCACCGTGCGCCGCGACGGTTCTTCCAAACTGGCGCACCACTGGGGCACCATGCCTTCGTTCTCGGTGGGCTGGCGTATTTCGGCGGAACCGTTTATGCAGGACGTCGATTTTATCTACGACCTGAAATTGCGCGGCGGCTGGGGCAAAAACGGCAACCAGGAAGGCATTCCGAATTACGCCCGCTACGGCCTCATTTCGTACTACCGCCGTACGCAGACAAATCCCTTGTCGGGTCCGGCCTCCGTTCAGACCACCTACGGCAACCCCGACCTGCGCTGGGAAACCACCTCGCAGTCGAACATCGGCTTCGACCTCACCCTCTGGGAAGGCCGCGCCACCCTGGTCGCCGACGCGTATTTGAAAAAAACGGACGACGTGCTGCTGAATGTCCAACTCTCCAATTCGCTGCCGATCACGTCCATTCAGACCAATGCGGGCAAAATTGAAAACAAGGGCATCGACATCAATTTGTCGACGGTGAACCTCGTAAAAGCCCTGAAATGGAGCACCGACTTCAATATTTCCTTTAACAGAAACAAAGTGACCGACCTGCAGTACACCGACGTGTACTACTTCGGCCGCATTTACAGCAACAACCAGGACGTGGCGATCGTGAAGGAAGGCCTGCCGCTGGGTTCGTTCTACGGCTACGTGTCCGAAGGGGTAAATCCCGAAACCGGCGACCTGCAATACAAGGACGTGAACAACAACGGCATCTTCGATCCGGGCGACCGCACGGTGATCGGCAACGCACAGCCGGATTTCACTTTCGGCATCACCAACGCTTTCTCCTGGCGCCGATTCGACCTGAACTTTTTCTTCCAGGGCAGCTACGGCAACGACATCTACAACGCCACGCGCATCGATCTCGAAGGCATGTTCGACAGCAAAAACCAGTCGACCGCCGTGCTGCGCCGCTGGACGCCCGACAACCGCAACACCGACATTCCCCGCGCCATCGGCGGCGGCAAGGTGGACAATGTGCGCAACTCCACGCGCTTCGTGGAAGACGGCACATACGTCCGCCTGAAATCGGTTACTTTGACATACAATTTCAACGTCAATCGCCTCAAACGCCTGGGTATCACGCAGTTCTCTGTATACGTCACCGGTCAAAACCTCGTGACGTTCACGAAGTACAGCGGTTTTGATCCTGAGGTGAACGCCTTCGGCCGCAGCGCCACGGAACTGGGTATCGACTACGGCACCTACCCGCAGGCACGAACGCTGACCGCCGGATTGAATGTTGAATTTTGAGGTTAACCACGGAGACACCCACTTCCACCTATCCTCTAAATCGTCTTTTGACCATGAAAAATACATTTCTCCTGCTTTGCACGCTTGGCGTCCTCGTGCTGCTGGGTTCCTGCCAGAAATTCCTCGACCTGGAACCCCAGTCGCAAAGCATCGCCGTGACGAATACCGACGCGGATTCGATCTTTTTTAAATCCGCCAGCGAAGTCGAAGCCGCGCTGGCCGGCGCGTACTCCGATTTTAAAAACGAGTACTACCAGCTCGACTATTTTGTGAACGGCGACGCCCAATCGGACGACGCCTACGCGGGCGGCGACAACCCCGCCAATTTTCAGATCGACGAGTTTAAACTGGACGCCACAAACTCCAACGTGAGCCGCGACTGGGCCTACCTCTATTCCACTATCGGTAAAACCAACGCGGTGATCAACAACGTGCGGGCCGTCACCGACCCTGCTTTGAGTGCCGACCGGAAGGAGGAAATTGTCGGCGAGGCTTCGTTTATCCGCGCTTTCATGTACTTCCAGCTCGTACAACTCTGGGGCGACGTGCCCTTGCAACTGCAGGAAGTGACGACCATCAGCGCGGCCAATCTGGACGAGATTTACCCGATCATTTTCCCCGCCCGGGCGCCGAAAGAGGAAGTGTACCGGCAGATCATCGCCGATCTCGAAACGGCCTTGCCGAGGGTGAGGGCAACGAATATCCACAAGGGCTTCGCAACGAAAGGCGCCGTAAACGCTATGCTGGCCTATGTGTACGCCACGCAGGAACCGCACGACTGGAACAAGGTGAGCCAGTATTGCGACGCGGTGATCAATGGCGGCTACACCTTGCTGGCCGACTACAATGCGCTGTGGGACAATGCGAATGAAAATTCCTCCGAATCCATTTTCGAGATCAACTACGAAGGCGGCATCACCGACGGCAACTGGGGGACGAAGATTTTCCGCGGGCTCGACTGGAAAAAATTCAACCTGCCGGCTAACGACCTGATCAAAGCCTTCGATGCCGAAGGCGACAATATCCGCAAAAACGCATCCATTATTTTCCTCGACGTATCGGGCAAATGGTCGGACCCGCACTATCCGCAAACGCATTATCCATTCATCAACAAGTGGCACAATTTCAACGAGGGCAGCAACCAGAACTACCTCTTTATCCGTCTGGCGGATATTCTTTTGCTCAAAGCCGAAGCCCTGAACGAACTGGGCGACCAGCCCGGAGCCGCCGCGCTGGTGAATCAGATTCGCACCCGTGTCAATCTGGCAAACACCACGGCTACCACCCAGTCGGACATGCGCCTCGCCATTGAGAGGGAAAGACGACTCGAACTCGCCTTCGAGGGCCACCGCTGGTTCGATCTCAAACGTACCGGCCGGGCCATCCCCGTGATGAATGCCGCCGTTGGCGCCAACAACGAAAACCTGGGGTACAATTTGACGACAGAAAGACTGGTGTGGCCTATTCCGCAGGCGGAGCTGGACAAAAACCTGAAACTGGTCCAGAACCCGGGGTATTGATTTTTTTATCGCAGAGGCGCGAAGACGCAAAGTTTGTCATCCTGTAAGGAACTTTGCCGCTCCGCGCCTTTGCGGTGAAAATCATTTCACTCAGCCTGTGCAGCACAAATTTTTCATGAAAATCAACAACACGGTTTTGTACACCTGGATAGTGTTTCTCTTGTCCACGCTCTTCATCTGGAAATGCGCCGCACCGGAAGAGGAGCCCCCAACGCCAGTTCCCGCCAACAAGCCCGTGCAGGTCTGGAAAACCTCCCCCGACCAGGTCAACCTGCTGTACTCCACGAGCCTGGATTATGCGCAGGCCAAAGACGACCGCTTTTCGGTGATCCAGGTGGACACCACCCAACAATTTCAGAGCGTCGACGGATTCGGCTTCACCCTCACGGGCGGCAGCGCCTACCTGATCAACCGGCTCAGCGCAGGCAGCCGCGAAAGCCTGCTCCGGGAATTGTTCGGCACGGGCGGCAGCGCCATTGGCATCAGTTATCTGCGCATCAGCCTGGGCGCCTCGGACCTGAGCGCTTCGGTGTTCAGTTACGACGACCTGCCGGCGGGACAAACGGACGAGGACTTGTCGGGTTTCAACCTCTCGCAGGATACCGTGGATTTGATCCCCTTGTTGCAGCAGATTCTGGCGATCAACCCCGATTTGAAAATCATGGCCTCGCCGTGGAGCGCTCCCGTTTGGATGAAAAGCAACGGCTCTTCGATTGGCGGCAACCTCCTGCCACAGTATTACGGCGTGTATGCCAGGTATTTTGTAAAATACATTCAGGCGATGCAGTTGAAGGGCATTCACATCGATGCCGTGACGGTGCAGAACGAACCGCAGCACGGCGGCAACAATCCCAGCATGGTCATGTCGTCGATCCAGCAGGGTGATTTTGTGAAAAACCACCTCGGTCCGGAATTCGCAGCAGCAGGTATCGACACGAAAATTATCATCTGGGACCATAATTGCGACAACCCGAATTTCCCGATCAATATTCTGAACGATGCCGCTGCCAAACCCTTTGTCGACGGCTCGGCCTTTCACCTGTATGCCGGCGACATCAGCGCCCTGACGCAGGTACACAATGCCCATCCGGATAAAAATCTGTATTTCACCGAGCAATGGACGGGCTCTACCAGCGATTTTGCCGGCGACCTGAAGTGGCACCTGAAAAACGTGATTATCGGCTCCATGCGCAACTGGAGCCGCGTCGCCCTCGAATGGAATCTTGCCAACGACCCGACGTACAGCCCACACACCCCCGGAGGCTGTACCCAATGCCGCGGCGCCCTGACGATCGATGGCCCAACGGTCAGCCGCAACGTGAGTTATTACATCATCGCCCATGCTTCCAAATGTGTGCCGCCCGGTTCGGTCCGGGTCGGGAGCACGGTCAACGCAGGCTCCTTGCATCAGGTCGCTTTTGTCACGCCGCAGGGTAAAAAGGTGCTGATCGTGTTGAACGACAGCAGCGAACCGAGCACCTTCAACATCAATTGCAACGGAAAGTGGATCGTGGCTACGTTGTTTGCGGGGAATGTGGGGACGTTTGTTTGGTAAGCGGGGGTTTCACGCAGAGGGTTGTTTCACGCAGACGTACACAGACCTTTCCGCAGACGTAC
>JBGAJY010000180.1:0-11223 GCA_044224705.1 Saprospiraceae bacterium | reverse complement strand
CGGGACGCAGGGCGCATGGACCGAACTGGCCAATGGCGACCGTGTCTGGCAATTCGACCTGACCGTGCCGGATGCCCTCGGGCTGGTTCTCTTGTTCGACGAATTCCGGCTGCCGCCCGGCGCGCAGTTTTTTGCCTATACGCCTGATCATAAGCGCATTTTAGGCGCCTACACCCAACGCAGTTGTATTGCGTCCGGCAAATTTACCATCGGCGTTTTGCCTGGCGCTGTGGCCCGACTGGAACTGCTGGAACCCGCGGCGGTGAAAGGGCAGTCCAGCATTCACCTCAACCGCGTCGATTATGCCTACGACCGCGATGCGTTGGCGGAGGGCGACCCCGCCGCGGCCTCCGATTTTGGAGAGTCGCTGCCTTGCAACGTCAATATCAATTGTTCGCAGGGCGCCGGCTGGCAAACTGAAAAAAAGGGCGTGGCGCGTATCCTCATGATTTTCAATGGGAACGGTGGTCAAAACGCCGGCGCTGCCTGGTGCTCCGGCACTATGATCGCCAATACCGGCGGTACGGGCGACCCTTATTTCCTGACCGCCCACCATTGTCAGATACTGCTTTCCAACCCCGATTTTGAACAATGGAAATTTGATTTCGACTACGAATCGCCCGATTGTTCCAACCCCTCCACGGAGCCCGTGCCAAAGTCGGTCCTGGGGTGCCAGAACATCGCCCACCGCGCTGAAACGGATTTCCTGCTGCTCAAACTCAACCCGATCCCGTATGCCTACGGGGTGTATTTCAACGGCTGGGACCGCAATGCCAGTCCGAATGTGAGTTCCACGGCATTTATCCACCATCCGTTCGGCGACATAAAAAAAATCACCCTCGACAACAACCCGGCCACGGTTTTCCCACAGTCGATCAACTGGGGCGCTCAATTTGGTACGAGTCCGGCGAACACCCATTGGAAAACCATTCCCGATGTTGGCATCTTTCAGCCAGGTTCTTCGGGTAGCCCGTTGTTTAACCCTAATAAAAAGATTGTGGGCCAGCTCCACGGCGGCAGCTGGAACCAGATGAATGCTTGTCTCGATAATGTCGCCTATTTCGGTCGTTTCGACCTGTCGTGGAACCAGGGCACTTCGCCCGACAACCGGCTGCAGGATTGGCTGGATCCCACCAATACCGGCGTTTTGATCCAAAACGGCTATCAACAACCGAATCCCCCGGTCAACAGCGTTAGCGGCAACATCCAGACGCATTGGGGCGTGGCCATGCCGGGCGTCAAAGTAGTGGTCAGCGGCGGCACCGCCGATACGACAACGACAGATGCCAACGGCAATTTTTCCTTTCAGGATTTGCCCACGGGCGGCACCTATTTTATCACACCTTCCCGCGACGTCAACGACAACAACGGGCTGAGCACCTTCGATCTCGTGCTCTTTTCCAAACATATTCTGGGCATAGATCCGCTGGATTCGCCGTGGAAAATTATCGCCGTGGACGCAAACAAAAGCAATTCGGTGACCACCTTCGATATCGTGGAAACGCGCAAACTGCTGCTCGGTATTTATTCCACCTTCCCCGATAATACCTCCTGGCGCTTTTTCCGGGCCGACTGGACCTTCGACAATCCCGCCTTGCCTTTCCTCAACATGCCACCCGCCGATTACGCGATCTACAACCTGCAAACCAACACGGCGAACCTCAATTTTAAAGGTGTGAAAATCGGCGATGCCAATAATTCGGCCGACCCCGGTCAGTAAATTGACCGATCCGGAAACGGTCCTTCGGATCCAAGCCGAGCGACCTTTTCCGCCAGGGCATCTTTCTCCGATTGTTGCAGGCGGATGGTTGATTTTTAGGGGAAGCTTTTCAACTTTGCACCCGCTCTGATCATCCATCAGCCAACAACAATTTACCGACCATGACAAAATCACCGTTCCGGCACGGCGTCAAAGAACGCTTTTTACGCTACGTTCAAATCGATACCCAAAGCGACCCGGAGAGCCCCACCACACCCAGCACCGCCAAGCAAAAAGACCTCAGCCGCGTCCTGGTGGAGGAACTTCACGCCATGGGCATTCCCGATGCCGAACTCGACGAGCATGGCTACGTTTATGCCACCATACCCGCCAATACGGATAAAAAAGTGCCCGTTTTGTGCTTCTGCTCCCACGTCGATACTTCGCCCGACTGCTCCGGAACGGCCGTAAAACCGATCGTTTGGGAAAACTACAAAGGTCAGGACCTCGTGCTGCCCGACGACCCCAAAGTGGTGATCCGCAAATCGGAGCACGAAGACCTGGAGCACCAGATCGGCAACGACATTGTAACGGCCAGCGGTACCACGCTGCTCGGTGCCGACAACAAGGCCGGCGTTGCCGCCATCATGGATGCCGCGCATATACTCCTGAACAACAAAGACCTGAAACACGGCAAAATCCGCATCCTCTTCACCCCCGACGAAGAGATCGGTCGAGGCGTAAACAAAGTCGATTTGAAAAAACTCGGCGCCAAATACGGCTATACGATCGACGGCGAAACCGCCGGCAGCATCGAAGACGAAACGTTCAGCGCCGACGGAGCCGTCGTCACCGTGGAAGGCGTGTCGGCGCACCCGGGTTTTGCCAAAGGGAAAATGGAAAACGCCCTCAAAATCGCCGCCCGGATCGTTGCCAAATTCCCCGACAAACTCAGCCCGGAACACACCGAAGGCAAGCAGGGCTTTATCCATCCCGTTCATTTTGAGGGCAATCTGGAAAAAGCCACCATTAAACTCATCCTGCGCGATTTCACCGATGCAGCCCTGAAACGGCATGGCCGCACCCTTCAAAAAATCGTGGACGGTGTGCTGAAAAATTTCCCCAACAGCCGCGCCACGGTGGTCATCAGCGAACAATACCGCAACATGGGAAAAGTGCTGCGCCGCCACCCGAAGGTGGTCGAGTACGCCATGGAGGCCCTGCAACGCGCGGGCTACCACCAACCGCTCAAACGCTCCATCAGGGGCGGCACTGACGGTTCCCGCTTGTCGTTCATGGGTTTGCCTTGCCCCAACCTGTTTGCCGGCGAACACGCCTTTCACTCCAAACAGGAGTGGGTGTCGGTGCAAGACATGGAAAAAGCCGCTGAAACCATCGTTCGCCTCGCCCAGATTTGGGAAGAAAAGAGTTAAACTGGCCAAAAATGACCTTAAATTAACATGGTGAATGACCTGCATCAGCGCTTGATGAACTTTAAGGGTCTACCTTTGTACTCCAATTTTGCTCACCAAAAACACGACAAGAACATGGAAAAGACATTCTGGGAAAACCTTTCCGATTCGGCAAAAGTTGCGCTGGAAAAAGCCGGCATTGAGCTGAACGAACTGAAAGATACCGCTTCTGAAAAATGGGCCGAATGGAGTGCCAAAGCCGAACAGCTCGCTGCCGAAGGCAATGCCGAAGCCAAGGAAAAGCTGGCCGAACTTAAAGCCATGCGCGAAAAACTGGCCGCCCACGAAGGAGGCGCCATGGGTTTTCTTTCCGAAAAAGCCCATGAACTGCTCGGCGACGCCAAAGAAGGCCTTGCCGACGCCGCAGATGCAGGCAAAGGCTTCTGGGACAAAGCCAAAGACTTCGTGGCAGACAAGGTCAACGACGTACAGGACGCCCTGAAAAAGGACGAACCCGCCGCCCCGGCCGAGGATTCGAAACCGGCTTGAGTTAGTAGCAGTTGCAGTTGCAGTAAAAAAAGGGACGCTTCGAGTCACATGCTTCGAAGCGTCCCTGCTTCGAGTCACATGCTTCGAAGCGTCCCTTTTTTTACTGCAACTGCAACTGCTACTATAAAATTCAGCCGTTCGCCTTCTTGTGGTCGGCAAGGAATTTTTCCAGGCCGATGTCGGTCAAGGGGTGGTTGAGCAGCCCGAGAATAGCGCTGAGCGGGCAAGTGACCACGTCGGCGCCGGCTTTGGCAGCCTGAACGATGTGCAGCGGGTTGCGGATACTGGCCGCCAGGATGGCCGTTTCGTAGCCGGTCATGTCGTAAATTTTGTAAATGTCCTCGATCAGCGTCATGCCGTCCCAGGAAATATCGTCGATGCGGCCGATGAAGGGCGATACGTAGGTGGCGCCGGCTTTGGCAGCCAGGATGGCCTGGCCCGCCGAGAATACCAGGGTGCAATTGGTTTTGATGCCCGCCTGGGTGAAGTAGGAAATGGCTTTGATGCCTTCCTTGATCATGGGCACTTTTACCACAATGTTTTCGTGCAGTTCGGCGAGTTTTTTGCCTTCGGCTACCATGCCTTTGAAATCGGTGGAGATTACTTCGGCGCTCACGTCGCGGCCTTCGCCGACGATTTCGCAGATCGTGCGGTAGTGTTTCAGAACCTCTTTTTCACCGCTGATGCCTTCTTTGGCCATCAGTGAAGGATTGGTGGTGACGCCGTCCAGAATGCCGAGTTCGGCAGCTTCACGAATGTCGTTGAGGTTGGCTGTATCAATAAAAAATAACATAATCTTTTGAAAATGAGTGAGTGATCGGAATGGAGGCGGTTGAGCACGCGATCAAAAGAGAATGGGCGAATGAACGGTGGTGAAGAGAAAGCGAAAAATTTCGCTCGTTCCCGTCCTCGCTCATTCGCCCATAAAAAAGCGCCGAACACACCGCTGCGACCACATATCCTTGCTGCGTTTCCGCCCTGGGGAGGTTTTGCAGGAGCTGGTCGTCCGGCGCGGTCGCAAAGGTACGACACGATTTCCGGGATTTCAAAGCAAGTCCAAAGACAAGTCGGACAACATTTGTTTTTCACTTTTTTTCAAAGCCGCCGACATAGCAAATGCTTGGGTGCGTTTAGTTTTTCAAGTGCGTCAAAATGCCGTTCTTTGGCACTGCGTTCTTTAAATTTTACCCTAATAAAAAGGCGCGCCGTAACGCGGCGTACCACCCAAGCAGCATGGAAAACAATATTTCCGATCGCCCCGCCACCTCCGTCACTTCACCCAGTTTTACCACTTCCGGCACACTCAGTTCCGCACCCAATTACAGCGGCGCGGCACTCAACTGGCTTCACGCAGCGCCGGCAGCGCCCGATCTGGCAGATATCTTTACCCTCAACGCCGAAGAGTTCGCGATCAAATGTATCAGCGAACTGCTCGACAACCGGCCTTTTGAACTGAACGTCAATGCGCCCCATCCGGCGGCCGAATGGTTCAACCATTTTTATTTCGAAGCCCGGAACCGGGAAAAGGTGTTCGGGACAAAAAACCTGGGTATCGGATACCCTTTTCTGCAAGGCAATGCCGGAGGACACGACCTGTTTGCTCCGCTGTTCGTCTGGCAAATCCAGCTCGAACCCCATGCCCACCATACAGACAATTGGATCGTCCAACGTACTGAAAATCAATTTGTTCTTCCCAATTACCCGCTGTTTCACCTGCTCGATTCCCTGCACGGAACGGACCTTTCCGCCCGCGCCCGGGCCATGACCCAAGGCTTCAAACTGAGCTCCGCCAACCTGACCGAACTGGCCGATGCCGCCCGCAAATTGCTCCAATGGCCCGAAGCCGGTTTGCCGCTCAGTGTACAGCCCTGCCCGGCAGGCGATGAAACCAACCGCGGAAGCCTGCGCTGGTCGGCGGTATTCGGCATATTTCCTACCCTGCCGCAAACGACCCTGACCGAGCCGCCCGTGATTGCCCCCGACCTGCCGGCAGGCGACATGGAATGGAAACACACCTTCACCCTTCTGCCACTCGACCCCTCGCAAAGAACTGTCCTGCAAGCCGTTCAGCGCCAGTCGCTTACCGTTGTGGAAGGCGCCTCGGGCAGCGGCAAAACCTACCTGATCTCCTCTATCGTCATGAACGCCCTGGCCAACGGCAAGAAATGTCTGGTCGTTTCTAAAAGCATCAATGCGCTGCGGCGGGCGCAGAAATTTGTGGTGGAAAAAGGTTTCGGCGACGTATCCTTCGTGCTCCGCGACATCCACAGCGACCACCTGATGCTGACGGATATGCTGCGCATGGCTTCGGAAAATAAAAACAAGGCGAGCTACGACGAGGAATTGTTCAAAACAGTGCTCAACAAAACCCTCCGCGAACAACGCAAGCTCGACGATGCGTGGGAGGAATTACATGCGCCCCTGTTCGGCGGCCAAAATTTCACCGATACGGTCGGGCGTTTTCTGCGCGCCAATCGGATTGAAGGCAAAGACCTGCTGCTCAGTCAGTTAAATCCATCCGACTTCACTTTCGACCAGGATGAATTTGACGGCATTCTGCTGGCTATTTATGCGAGCGAACCGCTATTCCGCCGCTTTCCAACCCTTCAACACCCGCTGGGCCGACTGAAAAGCTACATTTTCACCGAACATAACGCGTCGAATGGACTCTCCTGGACGGAAAGCCAGGTGCGCAATCTGCTCGACCAGGCCACGGCCCTGCACCATCGCTACATCACCAAAACCAATGACTACGCCGAAGCACTGCTGGATCATTACGAGCAGCATTACAGCGAACTCGCAGCACTGGCCAAGCGTATCCGCGACGGACTGGAAGACGGTGTGTTCCGCTTTGGCGCCGATTTTGAAAAACCTGCTTCGACCACTGAGAAACTGTACGGCGTCTTTTCAGACAAATACAAACAGATTCTCGCCGCCAAGGAACAACTCGGCACGGCTTTCGACGACCTCCGCAAGGCGTATGTGTTGCGCAAATACTTCGAATTCGATTTTCCCCAGAATTTTGACAACCGCAACCTGAAAAAGATTGCGGAAATGACCAAAGACTTCGAAGCCTCGCTGCGGCTCTGGCGCCGCCGGATCCCTTCCGTGGTTCGCGAAGACGTGCGCCGGCTCAACGGCAAAAGCATCCACGGCGATCTCGATTTCCGGGAACAAATTCGCTATCTGGAAGACGAAATGGACGTTTTCCTCGAAGAATTCAATGTGGCAGGTCTTTACGAGGACTCGTTGCGCCATGAAATGCTGACCATCCCGAAACGGCAGGAATTCCTCGAAGAGGTGATCGGCCGCCTCGAAGAGACGCAGTTTTACCTCCGCGATTTCGACGATTTCTACATCTGGCAAAAACACTGGCTCAGC
The DNA here is from genome assembly GCA_044224705.1 of Saprospiraceae bacterium. Lineage (GTDB taxonomy): Bacteria > Bacteroidota > Bacteroidia > Chitinophagales > Saprospiraceae > M3007. The sequence goes on along the minus strand of JBGAJY010000180.1, from coordinate 4,182 downwards.
CTGAAACCAGCCGAGCAAAAGGTTGTGCGGGCTTTGTGCAAGATCAAACCCCGCCACTGGGCGGCTGCTTTCGAAAGCTGGTACCTGCACCACTGGTTGCAGAACGAATACAACCCCGGCCTCGCCTGGGATGACAAAAGCCTGTCGGCCTATTCCAATGCGGCCCGTGATCTGCGCAATATTATGCCTGCGCAAATCAGCACCCATTGGCAGGCACGCAAGGTCAGAGCCTTAAAGGCTTTAAAATCAGCGGATTCCAACGCTTACAAAACCTGGTTCGGGAAAAATAACCGGACCCTCTCCGCGAGCCGTCTGGCCGACGAACTCTTCCGCAACCACATCGAGCCGCTGACTGAGACCTTGCCGGTGCTGCTCGTGACCCCGCAGGTAGCCCTCGACGTGGTGAACCTGTCCAACATGCTGTTCGACGTGGTCCTTGTCGACGAAGCACACAACATCTCCAAACAGGAGTGTTACCACCTCTTTGATATGGCTAAGAACCTGGTCGTGCTCGGCGACTCCAAGCAGGACATGACGCCATTTGCAGAAGACGACTTCCTGGAATTTTGCAAAAGCCTTGGCGGAAAAACCCACTTGCTGGAATATCAGCACCAGGATTCACCCGAGGAATGGATCGAATTCAACCGGATCGCTTTTGAAACGCCGTTCAAGCGCCTGCCCTCCGGCCGCTCGGCGCAGGATGCCACCGTGGTGGCGCACGTGGAAGGCCGCTACGATGAAATGCTGCGCACCAACGAGACCGAGGCCCGACAAATTATCGACTGGCTGAACCTCATTGAACCTACAGCCGCCAAGACTTACCCGATGGTGGGAATCGCCTGTGCTACCGTGCAACAGCGCGACCTGATCGCGGGGCAACTGCTCAAAATCCGGCAGAAGAAATTACCTGGCCATGAAAAAATCCAGCAGCTGCACCTGAACGGTTTGGGCGTTTACCAGTTCGCAGAATTACAGGGTCAGCACGTAGACGTGCTGCTGATGTCGCTCACCCACGGCATGACCGATGCGCAGGGAACACTCACCCGTGATCTCCATTTTTGGAACACGTTACTGGGAATCAATCAGTTGCATGTCGCTTTGACGCGTGCGACGCAACGCATTTATATTGCGCATTCCATTCCGCCTGGTTTGTACGCCGTGCTTTCTGCCGACCGCAAATTCCTGGGCACTTGCATTTTATCTCACCTGGTCACCTTTGGCGAATTGGTGCAACGCGGTGATCAGGCAGCCGCGCGCGAGCAGTTGGATAAAATGAAAGCTTTGCTGCATTATCCCGACGAGCCTTTTACGGCCACGCTTTTTCAAGAGGAGGTCGAACTGGCCTTGCGGCCCTATTTCGAAGTCCGGCAACTTCGCCGAAACGCCGTCGTTGCCGGAGTAGCCGTGCCACTGGCTATTATAAACCAGGATGGCCACGCCAGCGTGCTGTTGTTCGACGGAGTGCTCACTCCGTCGCCCATCCCGTCCTACGAATGGGAGGAAAAAGTACAGCAGTATTTTTCCAAAAACGGCGAAGGCTATGTGCCGACGCTGGCTGTGCAATGGTGGCGCAGCCCAAAACAGGAAGCGCGGAAGTTGGCCAGTCGGCTGATCCGGCAGGAACCTGACAAAAAAGATTGATATTCAGGCAAATCAAAAGGGAGGCCGCCGCGCGCTATCAGGTGCGCGGCGGCTTTTTTTTTGATACCTTCATTTTGGTATGATTTTTCGTGAGAGGTCGGCACTACGTTAATCCAACTGATCCATCCAACAATCATACAATGAGAAAACTGGTCCTGAACCTTCTGACTGTCCTGCTATTGAGCCAGGCACCTTTGCTGGCCCAAAACCGAGAATTCCCGAATGCCCTCCACGTCAAACTCAATCTCACCGATTACAGCATGCTCGCAGGGGACGACGTGCGTCTCGGAGAGGGCTTCGAGTTTGGTTATTTCCGCAATATCGCACCTTTCCTGAATGTCGGCGTGCCGCTCAAACTCGGCATTGCCAAGTTGCCCAACACCACCGGCAATACCGTCACTACCAGCGCCGACCTGGTGTTTCACATTGAAAACATGCGTTCCGGTGCCAAAATTGTGCCTTACGCTTTTGGCGGCGCTGGCTATTTTCTGGAAAAATTTGAAAACGGTCATGTGCAGTTTCCATTCGGCCTGGGGCTGAATTTCCGGCTCTCTCCCTATGGCTTTATCAATTTGCAGGGCGAATTCAGGAAAGCGCTCGTCGACGATCGCGACAATATTCAGGCGGGTCTCGGATTTGTTTTCCTGCTTCACAAGGAAGAACCGAAACCCGTGGATACCGACCTGGACGGTACCCCTGATGTGCTCGATAAATGTCCCGGACAAGCGGGTCCCGCCGTTGCGCTGGGCTGCCCGGATGCTGACAACGACGGAATCGGCGATCCTGAAGACGCTTGTCCGGGCGAGCCCGGACCGCTGGAAACCGCCGGCTGTCCCGACCAGGACGGCGATGCCGTGGCTGACAAAGACGACCAATGTCCCGATGTTGCAGGTTTGCCCGCGCTGAATGGCTGCCCCGACACTGATAATGACGGCTTCGCCGACTTCGCCGACGAATGCCCCGACCAGCCGGGTCGCTGGAATGGCTGCCCAGACGGCGATTTTGACGGTGTAGCCGACAAAGACGACCAATGTCCGACGGAGGCCGGCCCGGCTGAAAACCACGGCTGCCCACCCTCAAAGGACTCCGACAATGATGGCGTAATGGACAAAGACGATGCCTGCCCGAACGAAGCCGGCCCGGCCGACAACCGGGGCTGCCCGCCGCCTGTAGACACTGATAGCGACGGCGTGGCCGACAAAGACGATGCCTGCCCGAACGAAGCCGGTCCTGCTGACAACCAGGGTTGCCCCGTCATTAAAGTATCGGACGCAGACAATGATGGCATCGCCGACAAAGACGACCGTTGCCCGACCGAAGCCGGTCCGGCCGATAACCAGGGCTGCCCGGTCAAAAAAGAATCGGATATCGACGGCGATGGCGTTGCCGACAAAGACGATCCGTGTCCGAATGCTCCTGGCGCCTTCGGCGGCTGCCCCGATACCGACGGTGACGGCCTTGCCGACAACCTCGACAAATGCCCGACCATGGCCGGAGTTGCAGGTAGCAACGGATGCCCGGAAGTGAAAAAAGAAACCAAGGATCGGTTGGCGTTTGCCACCCAGGCTGTCCAGTTTGAAACAGGCAAGGCAAAATTGAAGTCCTCTTCCTACAGCATACTTGATGAAATCGTCGAAATTCTGCGTCAGTATCCCGATTACAAACTCGCCATCAGTGGCCATACCGACGACGTGGGCACGGAGGAAGAAAACCAGTCCCTCTCCGAACAACGCGCCAAAGCCTGCTATGATTACCTCGTGTTCCGGGGCATTAAAGCCGAGCGCTTGCGCTTTGCCGGTTTTGGAGAATACCGACCGATTGCGGACAACAAAACTGCCGAAGGCCGCGAACTCAACCGCCGCGTGGAATTTGAGTTGACCGTTGAATAAGGGTTCAAAAGGGGACCTTTGAAATGCAAAAGCCGCAAAGTGATTGATTCGCTCTGCGGCTTTTGCCGTTTTTTAAGACGGAATTATGGGCCTAAAAACAAAAACCGGCAGTTCACATGGAACTGCCGGTTTAGCCATACTTCAAAATTGGACGGATTAAAATCAACTTATTGTGGAAACCGGCGCGACGAGAACCAACACCGGTCAAATAATGGGCGAATTCTTTTCTGTTGCAAAAGTAGTGTTCATTTTTTACAAAGCCTAGCGACTGCTGTGAATCAACGTCGTTTGCGGCGGCGTTCGTAATATCCCTTTTTGGGAGGGAATGCCAAAATACGGCCATAGCGAGCAACCAAAACGGATAAACCGGCCAATAATCCGCCTATCAATCCTGTGATTAAAATCAGCGCCCAACTTCCCAAACCCTGAAACAATTGGCCGACACGGGCCGACAAGATGCCGTCATTCCCACGATCGAGCACAAATGCCAGTATCCCCCAGAGCAAAAAGCCGGCCAAAAAGCCGGCGCCGAAACTCGGTTTCAGGAACCAGCCCGCCAGCAAGCCGATGGGGACAATAGCCCACCATGGCAGGCCCCAAATGCACAAAAGTCCCGGTACGAGAACGAAAAAGAAGGTGGTCAGAAAGTTTT
>JBGAJY010000179.1:0-12780 GCA_044224705.1 Saprospiraceae bacterium | reverse complement strand
AAAAGGGGAGGGGAGACTGGGCATGGGCCGACACGGCTCCCCTCCCCTTTTGGGGAGGGGTCGGGGGTGGGGTTGACACAGCGGTTGGAATAACTCAAACAGCTTCTTTTATCAAACAGCCTCTAAATCCCCCTTTCTCATCATGCTCCATTTTTTAAGAAAAATCCTGCGCTGGCTCGCGCCGAAAAAGAACTGCTGTCGCTGACCCGGAAAATAAATTTCAACCCCATGCAACCTTTTTCCTCGCCAGACTGAACTTCCACCATGCAACCCACCGCAAACGACGCATTGGCCCTGGCCGCCGCCTGTTGCAAAGGCGAGCGCCGGGCACAGCGTCGGCTGTGGGAGCAATACAGGAACCGCATGTACGGGGTCTGTCTGCGTTTCGCCGGCAGGCCGGAGGAAGCGGAGGATATGCTGCAGGAAGGTTTTGTACGGGTATATCAACACATCTGTCAATACCGGGGCGAAGGAAGTCTGGAGGGCTGGATTCGGCGCGTCATCATTCGAACCTGCCTGCAAATGCTTCAACAACAGCAGCATATCTCCAAACAGGTCGACATCGACACCCTGGACAACCTGTTGCACACAGCCGAATCGGTCGATCCGGAGCACCCGGAACCCGGCCGGCTCGTGGCGCTGCTGCAACAATTGCCACCGGGTTTTCGCGCCGTGCTGAACCTGTACGTCATCGAAGAACGCAGTCATGAGGAAATCGCCCGCGAACTCGGGATCTCGGTCGGCGCTTCGAAATCACAATTGAGCCGCGCCAAGGCTTTCTTTCGAAAGCTGCTGGACAAAACACTGCTCCTGATCTGAGTTGTTATGAATACTGAACCGGAATATCCCGACGAGTTGGAAGGCCTGCTTCGCGAGCAGCTCCGGGGCTTCGCACCCGAAGCGCCGGAGCGTGTGTGGTCGCGCATCGAAGCGCGGCTGCCGGAGCGCAGGCGCAGGCCGGTGTTTTGGTGGTGGGTGCTGGGTTTGGGAATCCTGTCGGGCCTGGGCGTTTGGGCGTATCTGGACAGCCAGCTGCCGACGCCGGTTGGGCTAAAAAAAGAGGAACCCATCGCGGAGGCCGTCAATGGCTCTACCCTATCTGCCGGTACTGCCGTTATGAAAAATGGATCGTTCGAAAAAGTGCCATTACTGCCGTCTGCTCCGTTTGCTCACACAGGTTCCTGTCCCATAAATACCCCTGTAAACAGGGGACATGCTTCACTTCAAATCTTTCCTGGCACAGGTTATTCGCCTGAAAATGAGCCCGTTGCCATTCACCCACTCGCTGATTCTGCGACCGGAGCATATCCCGCTTTTTTGCCCTTTGGCATATTGGCGAGTTTGGACCCGACCCCCATTTCCGCACCAAAGCCTTATTTGCCCTCCTTTAATTTCCCTCCAAAAAACAAGCAGCGTGGCCGCCTGACGATTGGACTTGAAACCTCACCGGTCTGGATTTTTTATAAAAACAATTCCACTGCACCGCACCACGGCGGGTCGGCCCCGGCTTTTTCAGAACACCTGGAATCACCTTCTTCCGGCTGGCAAACGGGCGTCTCCCTGGCCTATGCCTTCGCTCCGCAATGGCGCCTCGAAACGGGCCTCTGGCGGCGCGAAGAGACCCTGCATACCACCCATCTGGCTACGCTGAGGCTACTCGACGGCGTATGCCTCAACCCATACGACTACGGCGCCAAACACTACGAATTTCAATATGCCCTGCGCTCGGGCGGCACTACGGCCGACGTAACGGTGCGTATTTCGCAGGTGGACAGCACCGTGACTATGCCCCTCGACGAGCCCTTCAGCCTCGATATGCGCACGACCCGGCAGACCCGTTCCTGGACTCTCCCGCTGAGCCTGTCGCGCAGCTTCGGGCACGGCCGCTGGCAGGGATTTGTGCGGGGCGGACTGGCGCTGGACTACACTGCCGAAACCTCGGTGCAAGTGGAACATTTCAGCGAAATGTGCGTGGATCTGTGCTTTTCCTCGGGCCTCCTGCCCAGCGTCACCCTTCAGCCACAACAGCGTTTTTCGGTACAATACCTGTTCGGCGCGGGGCTGGAATACCGGCTGCTGCCCCGTTTCAGCCTTCGCCTCGAACCTGCTTTTTTCGGAAAAAAAGGCCGCGCGGCCCTGGCTGCCAACGCGGGCGTTTTTTGTCATTTCTAAAAAACACTATTCCAACTCATTGTTTTCAACCAACTATTTTTCTGAACATGAAACAATTATCCACTACCCTTCTGATTCTTGCCTTCGCCGCCGGGGCCTTCGCCCAAACGACCAACGAGGTCGTGTTCTCCTTCGACCACAAAGCCGGCGCTGACTCCCTGGTGCTCAACCAAACCGAGTTTACGATCTGGAACGGCAAAAAAGTAAAACTCACCCGCGCCGAGTTTTACATCTCCGAAGTCGAAGTCCGTCACGCCGACAACACGACGACACCCCTCACCGACCAGTATATCCTGGTGAACGCCGCCGACCCGGCCGCCGAATTCGATCTCGGCCAATGGCCCGTGGATGCCGCCCATGGCCTCACGCTGCACCTCGGCGTGGCGCCGTCGGTCAACCACAACGATCCTGCTGCCTGGCCGGCCGATCACCCGCTGGCTCCGCAAAACCCCACGATGCACTGGGGCTGGTCGGCAGGCTACCGCTTTATGGCCATTGAAGGCAAGGTGGACAACAACGGCGACGGGGTTCCGGAATCGGATTTCGAATTCCACAGCCTCGGCGACGTCCTCTATAAAACCGTCGAATTAACGGGCGTGGAAACGGCCGAAAACGGCGCCCTGCACCTGCACCTCACGCTGGACTATGTGCAGCTGTTTAAAAACATGACGATGTCCGGCAGCCTTTACCAGCATGGCAGCGGTTCGTTGAACCAGCAAATGATGACCAACGCCGCTACCGAAGGATTCCTCGCCATGCCGCAGGCTTCGGCCACGCAAGATGTGCTGGCCAACTCCCTTCAGGTGTCGGTTTCGCCCAATCCCTTTACCGTCGAAGCGCTGATTCGATACGAGCTTCCGGCTACGACGGGGGCGCTCACGATGGTGGTCACCAATTCCCTCGGCCAGGTGGTGCGCAGCCTTGGCGGCCTGCCGGCCAGCGGTACGCAGCGCTTTGAAAAAGGCGCTTTGCCCAAAGGCATTTACCAGATCGCTTTTTATGAAAATGGCGCCCTGTTGGCACGTAAACAAGTGGTGATCAGCGAGTGACCGGGATGATGATGAAGTTAAATGGTACCCCTACCCGCCCTGCGGCTCAAAGCCGCAGGACGGGTCTGTGGTGGCTGCTCAGCGGCATGCTCGCACTGTTTTCAGCTTGCCAAAAAGACGACACGCCTCCCCTGCCGGCCGAAACGGACGAGTACGTTCTGCACGTGCCCTACGGTTTTCCGCAACCCGAAATCCCCGCCGACAATGCCCTGACCCGCATCCGGGTGGCGCTCGGCAGGCGCTTGTTTTACGATCCGGCTTTATCCGCCGACAGCACGCGCTCCTGCGGTTCCTGTCACGCCGCATACCTGGCTTTTTCGGACAGCACGGCGGTGAGCTTCGGCATCCAGGGCCGGGCCGGCACGCGCAACACCCCCACCCTGGCCAACGTGGCCTACCAGAAACACCTGCTCCGCGAGGGTGGCGTGCCCACGCTGGAAATGCAGATTCTCGTGCCCATCCAGGAGCACAACGAATTCGATTTCAACATTTTACTCGTGGCGGAGCGCCTGCAACGGATGCCGGAATACGTCGCCATGGCCGACAGCGCTTATGGCCGCCTGCCCGATGCATTCGTGATCACCCGTTCGATCGCGGCCTTTGAACGGACGCTGCTCAGCGGCAATTCGCCTTATGACAAATTCACTTTTCAGGGAAAACACAACGCCCTGACTGCCTCCGCGCAGCGCGGCCTGGACCTGTTTCAGAGCGAACGGCTCAATTGCTCGAAATGCCACGACGGCTTCCTGTTCACCAGCCAGGACTACGCCTGCAACGGCCTGTACGAGGTCTATCCCGACTCCGGCCGCATCCGCCTGACGGGCCTGGAAAGCGACCGCGGGGTATTCAAAATCCCCAGCCTCCGCAACGTAGCCCTGACGGCGCCCTACATGCACGACGGCAGTCTGCCGACGCTGGAGGCCGTGATCGGCCACTACGAAACGGGCGGCAGGGCGCATCCGAACAAGAGTCCCTTGCTGCATCCCTTTTCCTTGTCAACGCAGGAACGGGCGGATTTGCTGGCATTTTTAAACAGCCTGACGGATGAGGATTTTGTAAAAAACCCCGCATTCAGGAATTAACCTTCGCATTCAATATTCCATGAAAAAAATACTCTACGCTTTTATCCTTTCCAGCCTCTTCGCCGCCTGCGAGCCGTTTGGCCAGGATGAGCCCGTCGCCACCTATGACCCCACCCCCTACGCCCTCAGCATCGGCGATTTCCCCACGCCCGACCTGCCCGCCGACAACAAACCGACGGTAGCCGGCGTGCAGCTGGGACGTATGCTGTTTTATGAAAAAATGCTGTCGAAAGACGGCTCCCAGGCCTGCGCCGACTGCCACAAACAGCAGGATGCCTTTTCGGACATCCGCCGATTCAGCATCGGCGTGGAGCAACTGCCCGGCAAACGCCAGGCCATGGCCGTGATGAACCTCGCATGGCACGCCAACGGCATGTTCTGGGACGGCCGCGCCCCGCACGTGCGCGACCAGGCGCTGAAACCCATCCAGGACCCGCTGGAAATGAACGAGACGCTGCCCAACGTGGTGGCCAAACTTTCGGCGGACAAAGACTACACCGACCAGTTCATCCGCGCTTTCGGCGACCCGACAGTGACTTCCGAACGGGTCGGATTGGCTTTGGAGCAATTCATGTTCACGATGGTGTCCTGCAACGCCAAATACGACCAGGCTCTCCGCGGACAAGCGACGCTGACGGCTTCCGAACAGCGCGGCAAAGACCTGTTTTTCAGCGAGTTCGATCCATTTGGCAGCGAAAAGGGCGCGGAGTGTTTTCACTGCCACGCCGGCCACAATTTCAGCAACGACGAGTTCATGAACAACGGCCTCGATACCGACGCGGGCCAGGTTGACGAAGGCCGTCAGAAAGTGACCGGTGACCCGGCCGACCACGGCAAGTTTAAAGTGCCCTCGCTGCGCAACGTCGCCCGCACGGCGCCATACATGCACGACGGGCGTTTCGCCACACTCGAAGAAGTGATCGACCACTACGACCACGGCGTACGCCCCTCGGCCACTGTAGACCCGCTGATGCAATACAACCTGCAACCCGGAGGGCTGCAACTGACGGCGCAGGACAAGACTGACCTCATCGCGTTTTTGCATACCTTGACTGACGAGACTTTTCTCAACGAACCGGCTTTCAAGTCGCCGTTTTGATTTTTTGTAAAAAACATACTCATGTCTCTTCCCCGGTTGGATACCGCCCGGCTCCTGGCGTTTTTTCTGTCTTTTTTCGTGGCACAAGGCGTTTCGTCCCAAAACGGTTTGTCATGGTCGGCACCCGTGCCCGTAGCTGCTTCCAGTTTTGGAAATTTAAGCCCGCGCATGGCCCTGCTGGCTGATGGAACGCCAGTGGCCGTGTGGGGCAAAACCGGCGCGGTGCCGCAAATCTGGTGCGCAACCTGGGCAGATACGGCGTTTGCAGCGCCGGTTCAGGTGAGCACAGGCAGCATCGTCCCGGGGATTTACGAGTTTGGCGGACTGGACCTGGCGACGGCCGGTCAGCGGGTATTTGTCGTGTTTGAAAATTTCGATCAAGGCATTTTCCTCGTCCGTTCGGACGACGGCGGCGCCAACTGGCAGGCGCCGGTCACGGTGTTTGCCACGCCGCCGGGCATGGGCAACACTATTTCAGCCATCACGACCGACGCGACGGGCAATCCCCTCGTAACCTTTCTCCTGCAAACATCGGCGGAAACCGATGCGCGCGTCCAGCTCGCCCGCTCGACCGATGGCGGCGCCTCCTTCACTATTTCCGGCAACGCCAGCGCTCCGGCCGGCGACAACGGGCAGGTGTGCGAATGTTGCTACCAGGACCTGCTGACGGCAGGCGGCGACACCGTTTTTGTGGCCTTCCGCGCCAACCGGGACAACCTGCGCGACATGTGGGTGACCCGTTCGACCGACGGCGGCGCCACGTTCGACATGGCCTGCGACATGGATGCCCAGGACTGGGTCATCAGTGCCTGCCCGTTCAGCGGCCCGGGCCTGACCCGGCTGGACGGCGACAGCCTGATGACCGTCTGGATGTCGAAAGGCAGCGGTGCAACGCGCGTTTACGCCAGCACCCTGCACGGCGGCACCATGCAAAAAGGCAGCGAATTCGGGTTTCCAGGCAGCAGCGGCGCAGCGGCGTTCAACCAAAACCACCCCGAGGTAGCCGGCAGGCTGGATACCGTAGCCATGGTCTGGGAAGAAACGGGATTCGTGGGGACCAGCCAGGATCTCGTCTGCGCATTTTCCACGACGGGCGCCGCAGGCCTGGCCGCCAATATGGCCCCCTTGCCGGCGCTCGCCGCGCAGAAATTTCCTCAACTGGACTATTCCGACGGGGTTTTTCACCTCTTGTACGTCAACGGCACGCAAGGCCTGGCCTACCGGCAGGGCACAGTGACAGCGCCGAACGGCGCAGAGGAAGTTGAGGCGGCGGCACTCCGGGTCAGGGTGCAGCCCAATCCGGCGGGCGATTTTTTGTACCTGCAAACGCTCGCGGATGTCGGTTCTGTTGACTTGCACAAGCTGTGGATGGCCAAACGGTGCGAAAGCGCCGCTGCGAACAAGGAAAGGTCTCCGTTGCCGGCCTCCCGCCGGGCCTGTACGTCCTGAAAATTTACGACGCCCGGGAGTATTGCTGGACGTTCAAAGACTGTAAAAAAGCCGTTCGACCAGTCCCTTTTCGGGTGTGTATGATCTGAATCATCATCACCCACGAAGAAGCAGCGGGCAGAATTCGCAGTTACTTTTAGGGGTCCACGTCTGATGGGTTTTCAGGAAATAACTGCTTTTTCAATCATTGACTACTTTTTCAGTTCCCCTCGCTTTACGCTCGGGATGACAGGCCGTTGATGATGAACCCTTTCCGCCAGATTTATCGCTACGCTCGAAATCTGATATAGCAAGTTGATTGCCACACAAGCTGTCATCCCGAGCGCGAAGCGAGGGAACTGAAAAGTAGTCAATGATGAAAAGCGGTTATTTCCTGAAAACTCATCAACCATGGGTACACTACCCTGTCGCCAGTTCGAGTCGCCCATTTCACGCAATAACATTATGAAAATCAAGTTTTTGCACCTCATTTCCTTTGCCCTTGCGGCACTTTGCGCATCGCCATTGCATGCCCAATCCCTCATCCCCATTCCAACACTCTGTCCGGCGCATCCATCGATCTGACACTGGCCAACAGCAGCCGCGAATTTTTCCCCGGCATCCAAACGGCCACAACCATTACAACGGCGCCTATCTCGGCCCCACCATTTTCCCGCAAAAAGGCCAGGAAGTAACGCTGCACGTGCACAACCAACTCGGCGACACCACCACGACGCACTGGCACGGGCTGCACGTAGCCCCTGTCAACGACGGCAGCCCGCACACCCCGATCCTGGCCGGCGCGACCTGGTCGCCCTCGTTTACCGTGATGGACCAGGCGCTACCGGTACCACCCGCACCTGCACGGCAAAACGCTGGACCAGGTCGTGAAAGGCGCAGCGGGACTGATCATCGTCCGCGATGCACAGGAAGCCGCCCTAAACCTGCCGCGCCGCTACGGCGTGGACGATATTCCGCTCGTATTCCAGTTCCAAACCTTTGACAATCAGAAACAAATCGTGCTGAACGACGGTTCGACAACACCGTTTTGGTGAATGGTACGGTGAACGGTCTGCTCAACGTTCCTGCCCAGGGTCGTGCGCCTGCGGCTGCTCAACGCCAGCAGCCACCGCGTATTCCGCTTCGGTTTTGCCGACAACAAGGCTTTCCACCAAATCGGCGGCGACGCCGGTCTGCTCGACGCGCCCGTGCAACTCACCCGCCTCACGCTCGGCCCCGGCGAGCGGGCGGAAATCCTCCTCAACCTGGGCGGCCAGGAAGGCCAGACCCTGTCGCTCAAAACCTTCGGCAATGAACTGCCCACGGGTTTCCCGGGCGGCCCCGCCATGATGGGCATGGCGCAGGGTCCGCTGGACAACACCAACTTTCAGGTGCTGCAAATCCACGTGACGGCGCCCACTGCCAATCCGGTAACGACCATTCCCGCCGCACTGATCGCCAACACCGTGTGGCCGCAAGGCGGAGCAGGGACGCGCAGCTTCGGACTGACGGCGCAGCCGATGATGAGCATGAGCAATTTTTTCATTAACGGCTTGAAATTCGACATGGAAACGGTCAATTTCAGTACGGAACTGGGCAAAACTGAAGTTTGGACCATCACCAACCAGACCATGATGGCGCACCCGTTCCACGTGCACGGCAACAGTTTTTACGTGATTCAGAAAAACGGCGCCGCACCGCCCCTCAACGAACGCGGTCGCAAAGACGTGGTGCTGGTGCCGCCGATGAACGGCTCAGTCAAAATCGTGCTGAAATTCGAGGATTTCGCCGACCCGGACATGCCCTACATGTACCACTGCCACATCCTGAGCCACGAAGACAACGGTATGATGGGGCAGTTCACGGTGACGGCCCCGGCGAGCGGGACGGCAGAAACGGATAATTCCCTTTTGCAAATCGCTGTATCACCCAACCCGGCATCGGGCGCTTGGCTGTTGCAGGGCATGTTTTTGAAAAACAATGCCGGCGATCTGCAGATGCGACTGATCAATCCGGCCGGGCAGGTACTGCGCGAACAGCCCTTGCCCGCGGCAGCCGGCCGCTTCGAATGGCGGGTGGAGAACATCGATCTGGCGCCCGGAACCTATTTTATCGAACTGCGGGGGAAGATGCTTTCAAGGACGATCAAAGTGGTTCGGGAGTAGCTCGTGCGGAGGTCTGAATACGATGTTTTTATAAGCCTTGATACACCCTGCGGCATTTTTTGACTAAACCGGCATATACCCGCTGTTTCCACGTCCTCGAAGGCTGTGAGGTTTATTTTTGTTCAATAAGAACTCAAACTGATGAAAGACAACCTATCCTTCCTGTTCGCTTTCCTGGCCGCTGCCAGCCTTCCCGCCCAAACCCTCACCGGTACCGTCACCGACCCCGGCGGCGCACCCGTCGCCAATGCCCGCGTCACTATTTTTCTTGTCGACACGAGCAATTTCCATGAGACCCGTACGGACGCCAATGGCGTGTATACTTTTGAAAATCTGGAACCTTACTATTTTTTCTTCGGCGTTGCCAAACCCGGTTTCGCCTATTTTAACAACGCCACTACGGGCATCGTCGGCACGGTGATCCACGACGCCCAACTCGAACCGGAAACCGAGCAGGGCCAGTGGGTTTACCAACCCGATATGCTGGACTACCGCTGGTACCCGACCCTCGCCCCGCTGTACGACGAGCGCCTGCTCATTCTGGGCGGAGGCGACGAGAACACCGGCGGTGGCAATGCCATGCGGACCAATACCTCCGAAGTGTACGACCCGGCCACAGGAATGACGCAATGGACCGATACCCTTGCCATCGGGAACGAAGTGTCGGCCATCGTGCCGCTGTTTACCGGCAAAATCCTGATGACCCACCGCCCGCCGCAACTGTTCGATCCCGCGACCCTGCAATGGGACCTGGCCGCCGATTTTGTACAGGGCAACCGGATGCCCAATGGCGACCACTGCGACCACGAGCTCGTCCTCCGGCCCAACGGCCAGGTGGTGGCCATCGGCTACAAATCCTTCACGCCAGGACAGCCAGGGGTGAATGTGGAATGGTACGACCCCGTTCAGGACGCCTGGACGCTGGGCAGCAATTTCTCCCCCACCCGCTCCCGCGCCAAAGCCGTGCAACTACCCGGCGAAAAAATCCTCGTCCTGGGCGGCCACAAGGAAGACCTGACCGATCCGACGCCCGTCAACAACTGGGGCTACATGGACCTCAGCGACCTGTACGATCCGGCCGCCAACACCTGGCGCCGGCTGAAAAGCATGAACTGGAAGCGGGAATACCACACCATCACCATCCTCGTGCCCGACGGCCGGGTCATAGCCGTGGGTGGCGAAGGCGCGCCGGGCAACGAGCCTCCGTTTAGCATCATCGAGGCATTTTCACCGCCCTACCTGTTCCGGGGCGTGCGGCCGGAACTGTCCGATTTTAACAAAACAGTGTTCCTGCGCGGCGATACCATCGAGTTCGAAACACACAAAACCAACGGACTCACCAAGGTGATGCTGATGTCGAACGCCGTCGTGACCCACTTCATGAACTCCGGCAACAGTCGCTGCCTCGAACTGGATTTTACCCAAAACGGCAACCAGGTGTCGGCCACTTTGCCCAGCGACAGCCTGCGGCTCATGCCAGGCTGGTACATGCTGTTCGGCATGGTGGACGATATTCCGTCCGTGGCGCAGATTGTAAAAATTGAAGCCGGGCAGTTCGTATCGTCTACAGGGGAAATACCTTCGGCAAGCAGCGCCGTTCAGGTGTTCCCTAACCCGGTTGCATGGGGCGAGCGATGGGACACGGATAACACGGATGCAAGCAGCGCGGATTTTCACAGATTTTGACCTTTAAAAGTCGGTTTTATCGGTGTGCATCCGTGCTGCTTGTATTCGTGTTATCCGTGTCCCATGACGCCAATACGGACATTACCCGCATTTTGACGGGGTGTGAATTGACCGGCAACTCCGTGCAGGCAATTGGTTTTTATTTTTCGAACATCGCCGGAAAAGGCGATCTGCAAAAAATAAGTCTGCTCTTGATCAACGCTTTATACCCAACCCTTCCACTGAATCGGTAAGATGCGAAAGTGGAGACAAGGGGGTGTCTGCAAAATGCCGGAGGCGCGTAAACCTCGGAGGTTGGCGACACTTGAAAGCAGTCCGTTATTCTGAGGTTGGCGCCGCCAACCTCCGGGGTCCGCACTGCGCGTGCCTTATCAGATTTTTCAGACTCACCCTAAAAATGTTGCCCGCACGAGCAGCCCGGGATGATTAACCGGACTTGGTTCCGGCAGGCTTATCCGTGCAGTATAAAGTACCGGTAAAGAAGCCGATCTTACACCCGGCTTCTCCACGTATGAACACTTTTTACATTAAGAACATGGTTTGCCGCCGGTGTATCCTCACCGTGGCGCAGGTATTGGAAAAGAACGGGGTCAGGCCGGTGTCGGTCGCTTTGGGTGAATTCACGCTGAACGAAGCGCTCCTCCCAGAGCAGGAACAGCGTTTGCGCGCCGACCTCGAAGCGGTCGGCTTCGAACTGCTCGACGACCAGCGCAGCCAACTGATTGAAAAAGTAAAAACCCTGCTGCTCGAAAAAGTGCAGACAGGCGAACTGCCGGAGGACCTCAGCCTCGTCAAATTTGTCGGCACGGCTCTGCACCGCGACTATTCGGCCATTTCCAAACTCTTCTCCGAGGTGGAAGGCATCACCCTGGAGCAATATTTTATCCTGCTGAAAATTGAAAAAGTGAAGGAGTTGCTGGTGTACAACGAACTCACCTTGTCCGAAATCGCCTTTCGCCTGGGCTACAGCAGCGTGGCTTACCTGAGCAGCCAGTTCAAGAAAGTGACTGGCCAAACGCCGAGCGCATTCAAAAACAGCCATTCGCGTCAGCGGAAAGCGCTGGACCACTTACACGGCCATTAATTCCTATCCCAAAGCAGCGGTCTGACGCCCAGCCTGCTTTGGGGCTTTCTGGTGATTGCCAACGGCATTCAAATCTTGCCGCACCTTACCGCCGGAGCTGCGCCCCCGGGCCAATCCATAAAACACAAATCTGATCCATGATTTCATAACGCCGCCAGCCCCCGAAGGCTGCAATTTTGCCCTGTCAACATTCCTAAGTTCATCAATTAAATGAATGAAATCATGAAAAACGCACCGAAATCAAATCCCCAAATCGTTTGCCTGGGCTATGACATTTTACACCCTTCCCAGAACGAATCTTTCCGTACCGGCAACCCTGAAACGACCCCGTCGTCTGGTCAGATCATAACCACCGAAGGCCAAAAACCAACTTTTGCCTCCCCCAAACGATAGTCTTGCGGCGCCCTGAAACACCTGTCTTTTCCGTTTTCTAAACACAAATTTTTTCAAAATGGAACACCATCAGCACACCCCTCCGGCCGGCGTCCATGCTCACCACCCCTCACATACGATGCCCGATGGCGCCGTCATGCAGGGCGTCCAGCATGGCGCCGGCCATGCGGGTCATGACCACTCAGCCATGATCGGTGATTTCCTGCGGCGCTTTTGGGTCAGTCTCGCACTTTCAGTGCCTGTAGTCGCTATATCGCCGATGTTCCAGCACGCCGTCGGGTACCACTTCGACTTTCCTGGGCGCAGCTGGGTATCGTTCGGGTTGGCCAGTGTCATTTTTTTCTACGGCGGCTGGCCGTTCCTGCGCGGGCTGTGGGACGAAGTGCGCCGCCGCGAACCGGGTATGATGACGCTCATCGGAGTCGCCATTACCGTGGCGTACGCTTACAGCACGGCGATCGTGTTCGGGCTGGTGCAAGGCATGGATTTTTACTGGGAACTCGCCACGCTGATCGCCATCATGCTGCTGGGCCACTGGCTTGAAATGAAATCCGTCGCCGGGGCCTCAAAAGCGCTCGAACTGATCGTCCGGATGCTGCCAGCCGAAGCCCACATGTACCAC
>JBGAJY010000178.1:0-11328 GCA_044224705.1 Saprospiraceae bacterium | reverse complement strand
ACCCTTTCGCAGACGTTCGCAGAAAAACTTGACGTGTAAATTCTGCGAACGTCTGCGGAAGGGTCTGTGTACGTCTGCGCGAAACAACTTACAGTATCGCCCGGCTGCGCCGCAGTTCCTCCCGAAGATCAGGCTTGATCCGGTCAGCCGCCTGCGTCAGCATATCCTCATCGGCCGGGAAGGGCAGGGGGCGGTTGCCCAGGCGGCGGCGGGTGTCGTCGCTGAGGGCGCGCTGGTCGCCGATAAAGGTGGAGGCATAGTTTTCAAAAACCACTTCCGTGCCCAGTTCGCGGGTATCGAGGCGGGTGTTGCGGGCCGCGTCGAAGATGTCGACCGTTCCGGTGAGGCGCACGGCCTTGGTCTGGCAGATTTCCACCACGTCGGCGCGGATGCGCACCATGCGCGGGGTTTTGATGTCGTTGCCGAGGGTGTCTTTTTTGACGTTGCCGCGGGCGTCGAGCACGTAGTTCCAGCCGTCCTGGATGTCTTTTTCGTCGGTATAACGGCGTTCGTTCACGCGCTCGGGGCTCACGTCGACGCGGCGCACGTTGAACACCACGCGGTAGTCGAATTTCAGGCCCGGCTCTCCGGCGAAGTGGTACGATTTCCACTCGCTGTCGAGGTCGTTTTTGCCGATGGCCAGCACGCGGTCGTTGAAGGAGCGCGGCAGCACCTTGTCGCTCTGGTTTTTCACCTCGAAAAGGATGTGGGTCATACCCAGGCTGCGGGCCTGTTGTTTGAGTTCGTTGGTGTTTTTGTAATTGCGGATGTAGCAGTCTTCGAGTTTTTGGAGCACGCCGTAGGCTTCCCGGGCGGCTACTTTATCGCCGTTTTCGCCGCGCATCAGCAGGCCTTCTGCGCGGGAGTAGAGGAATTCGGCCGCTTTGTTGCGGCTGTCGATTTCCATTTTCTGGATGTCGAGGAAAGCGAATTTGGCCTGGTAGCCGCTTTTCGAGCGCAGGGGCGTGAGCGGAGCGATTTTTTGCTGGCGTTCGCGGATCTGGCGGTGGATGGCGTTGATTTTTTCCCAGTTTTCCTCGCGGTCTTCGTACAGCAGCGCGTCGATGGAGCGCAGGTCGCGGGCCTGGGCGCGGGCAAAGGCGGCTTCGAGGCCTTGCACGTACTCGGTTTTTTTGTTGGATTTGCCGCGCAGTTTGCGGAGACAGAATTCGATAGCGCCGTCGTAGTCGCCACTGTCGTTGTAGCGTTGGACGGTGTGACAGGAAGCGAGGACGGCGGTGATCAGGAGCAGGGCGAACAAGCGGATCGGGCGGATCATAATGGCATTGCGTTTTGGATTGTTTTCTAAATCTGAGCGCAAGATGTCCGTTCCGGTTGCAACCGTACTTTTAAAAGCTGTTAGCAGGTTCGTAAAATTTGTTAAAATGGATAAGGGAAAGTGAATGGTATTGAATGAATTGTAAAACCGTTCAATACCGCTGCAAAAGAATGCTTTGCATGAACGGCGCCATACCGGCAGATTGCAAACGAACCCGGTAAAGACCATTCGGCAATGCCTCCAATGCCAGCCGGTTTTCCCTTACAACTTCATGCAGCACGGGCTGCCCCAAGGTGTTAAACACGTCTACTGTGACGAGTGCAGCCTCCGGCAGCCCCTTCCAGTGCAACACCCCCGTCGTCGGGTTCGGCCACAAGACCACCCCGTCGTCTTTGGATGGTGCCGGCGCCACGCCCGTCGCCGTCACCCACACCGTTTTGCACTTCGTGTCCGAGCCGTAGGGGTTGCTCACCGTCAGACATACCTCGTAAGCGCCCGGCGCAGAGAACGTGTGCGAAGGATTCCGCTCCGCACTGTTGTTCGCCCCACCCGTGACCAGGTCGGCGAAATCCCATTGCCACTCCGTGGGTTCGTACCACGACACCGAGGTGAAATCCACGCCCAGCCCGCCCGTGCGGTCGTAGCGCCAGCCCGCCAGCGGGTGGTTGTCCAGGCCCAGGGTGTCGCAGGGGCTGCCGTCGATGGGGCCCAGGCGGAAGTTGGGGAATTGGGGCATGTTGGCGTACGGAAATTCCAGTTGATAATAGTTCTGCTCAAATTCGCAGGCCATGCCTCCCCGCTCGGGATGTTTGATGCGGTGCATGCAGTTTTGTCCGTTGAGCGGCCGGCTGTAAATCATCCCGTCGGGGCCCAGTTCCATGTATCCGATGGTCCCACTCAAAAAACAAACCGGCGGTTCGACTTCCGCTACGATCACCATGCTCGCCGCCAGATCGTCCGACCAGGTATCGAATTGCAGGAGCCGCTTGACCTCGGCGGCGTAGAGATAGCGGCCGTCGGCCGACCAGGCCAGGCCGCCGAAATACTCCTCGTCCGCATCGTCCTGGATGGGCACATACAGTGGGTTGGATAGTTCTCCCGTGCAGCGGTCAAAATCGAATACCTGCAAGTCGTCCTGTGGGTTGAAGCGCGCCAGTTTGGAGCCGTCGGGGGAAAAGACCAGTTCGCCGTAAGTGATGCCGTTCACGGCCACGTTGCCGATCGCTTGCTGATGTACGCTGATGCCTTGCGAAGAAAAAAGCAGGATGAAATATACATTGCTGTGCTTTTTGGCCGCGATAATCCACCAGTCGCGACCGTTGGCATGTTTGACCGCGTGAAGGCCATCGTTGTGGATCGTATCCGTGACGACAGGGACATTTTTGAAAAGCGCCTGCCCGTTGCCTCCATTGGCTGACATGTCGACTAAGGTATGCAGCAGGTTTTTATTGATCGATCCTATAGAATTTGGATAATGAAATAAATGATAAAGGAGCGGGTTTTCCTGGTCCTGCAGAATAATAATGTTTTGCGCTAGCGTATAACCATGGCCATCTATGCAGAAAAGATTGTACAACAACCCGGGATTTAGGCCTTCGCTATTCTCTACCTCAATCCCATTTGCTGTTTCAGTGTAACAGCCGTTGGTATATAAAATTAAATTGCCCGCCGAGTCGCAAATAGAGGCATAAGAATCCCAGATTTCCATAGGCCTTTGTTCTGAAGAAATCACCAATGAGTCTTCGAATCTAAACCGGATACCTTCTGATTGTGGAGTGTCACTATAGTCGTATCCGAACAGCCACACATAGTCTTGTTTCTGAGTATAGGCATTTAAAGTGGTGCCCATAAGCAGACTCAAAATCATCCATTTTTTCATGGCTTGAAATATAAAACGGGGGTATGTGGGCGCACGCCCACATACCCCGAAAGTGGAGAGGATGGTTTAATCTTGTACTAAAATAACCTGTTGCGTAAGGGGAGTACCGACCTGCGGATACAGGCGTATCCAATAGGCGCCGTCGGGCAAAGGCCGGAGATCGATAAACGAATCGGCGGTATTTCGACTCAACCTGAGGCGACCGAGCAAGTCATACACTTCAATAGTCACTTGCCCGCCCGTTGCATTATCCCAAGCGATCCTTCCGGTCGTAGGATTGGGATAGAAATCCTGGCCAAGGGAAGTCGATTGTTTGTCCGGTTTTTGGGCCGAACGACTGGCCGTGCTGCATAAATCCAGGTCATCGTACTCCGCACCTGTCAGGTGCCGGACGAATGCCCGCGCTTCGTACACAGCGTCGCCGCCTTCCAAAGGACATTGTTCCGCAATTGCGATCAAATCATCCAAATTGCCCGTCGCAAGCGTATCGGCATCCAGTAAGCGTAGGATGATGTCATTTATCTTTTTCTGGTTAGTGGCGGGTAGAACAGTGTCTACCACCGCCGTGTTGAGTGCCAGCAGAGCCTGGATTTTATTATGGCGTGCCGTGTCCCGGGTAAAATAGAACTGTTCGAGTTGGCCGACGGCGGTGTTGCGCTGCGAGACCAGGGTAGTGTATTGTGTTTCGTTGACGGAGCCGCCGGCTTGGCGAAGACTGTCTACCTGGCGGATGTCCCTTATCTTCTTCAGCAACGTGTCACGATAGCTGCCCAGGTTGGTACGTTGCGTGGAAGTCAGATCGAAAAGTTTGGCGCGCTCCTCGGCAATATAAGCGAGTTTGCCGACCGGTTGGGTTGAGCGGCTGTTTTTGAAGGTGGTATATTTAGTTATTGTCAGGATGCCAGGGCGGCGCAACAATTTGCGGTAAAGGCGGTATTCCCCTTTCCAATGTGTCGTAGCTGGAAAAATCCCGTCCGGCAGCATATCGTCAACGATGGCCTCGTCCAAATCCGTCGGCGAGTCGACTTCGCCTTCATGCGGCGGCAAAGTATCGGGAAAAGAGCAGGCGCTCGAACAGGAAAAGGATGGTTTTGCACCAGACAAATTTGTAAACCAACCACCACCGGGATCAACCGGCGGGTTAAAATCCGCATTTTCTGCTTCATCCACAATGAATTTAGATAAATTCAGTCCGAGGGAATTCCAATTCACTCCTCCAAAATCTCCATCCCCAATCGCAGAAAGATCCCAAATATTTCCCTGATCAATCTGGGGGCCGATATAAGTGTCCGCTTGCGCGTCATCGCCCAGCTGCAATCCAACACTGTGATCAGTAAAGCTGTTCCCCCGAACAGCATTCGTAAATTCCGCCATATCATAGAATTGCATGCCGATATCAGTGTTGTCCAAGCAATTGCAGGTAAAGGCGTTAGCCCATCCTGCCAGGGAATAAATGCCGTAACTGGAACCGAAATTGTCGTCGCCAAGGACTTGAGTGACCACATTTCCGGTGAGGCTGCCGGTTGCCACATTTTCAATGTGTATCCCTTCGTAATGTGAACCGGCAGTGTTGTTTACGACTGTGTTATTTTCTATCTGACCAGCTTTACCGTTGGTATAACGGATGCCGTTGCCACCTTTTTCGAGTGTGAGATCATTGGCATTGACCGTCCAACCGCCGTCAAAGCCTGCGCCCGTCTGCGTCTCATCAAGCCTGATGGCAGCCTTGGGTGTAGAGCCGTTATCTTCTGTGGTGATCGAAATAGTGTTCGTTTTAATGGCACTAACCGGGTGGGTAGGTTCGTTCAAAAATGAGCGAATACCGTATTGCTGTGCCTCAATATCATTATTGCGGATCGTCACGTCGCGGGTTTGGCTCTTTTGCCAGTCCACCCCGAGGTCCACGTCGGTCATCGTGCAGTGTTCCACCTTGCCGGCATAGCGGTTGGCGAACACCCCGGTTTTGCAATCGTCAAAAGTCATGGGCGCCCAAGGCAGACCGATGTTGGCCCAGCTGCTGTTGTTGCGCGCAGCGAGATAAATTCCGAAGCCTTCCAGCGGGTAGGCACTTACCGCGCCGCTGTGTTTCATGTCTGTGAAATCCAGGTTGCCTACATTGAGGATCGAGTTTGAGGCTACAATTCCGTTGGCCAAACGCTCAAAAGTATTGCTGCCGAAGACATTGAAATCCCGATAATTGATCAGCCGGATGCCGCAATAGCCCCGCTCTTCCACGGCTTCCGGCATGCTGGAATAGGCGGTTTTGAGGGCCTGGCCGCTGCCGGTAGAGAACGTATTGCCGGAGAAGCCGAGGAACGTGACTTTTTCCTGTCCGCTGCTCGCTCCCGTCATGTCGAGGTTCAGGCCGATGTAGTTGTTGGTAAATTCGGTATTTTCAATCCGTACAACTGAGCCGGGCCGGGCATTTATGCCGAAGCGGGCATCCTTAACCCGGCAGTGTTGCATATTCAACTGCGTGACCTGGCTGCCCGATGCCCTGGGGTCTACCTCGATGCCCTCAGCCAGTGAAAAATCCGGGCAGGTGCTGAATTCGGCATAGTTTGCATTCAAATACGGCGTACCGGCGTCAGAGGCAGGGTCGGTGGCAATCTGGATACTCGCTCCCGGCATCAGCACAATATTGCGGTAAGCATTGGAAGAACCCTGAATCAGGGCCGGCACGTCGATCACCAGTTCATCGTCGATCAGCAAATCGGGCAAACTGCCTCCCGCTTGCAGGACAATGACCCCGCTGCTCAATAAAGTGCTGAGTTGGGTGGCCGGGTAACCGCGCAGGTCCCTGAAATTTGTGGTGGACAGATTGTAATTTTCTTCACCCTGAATTACCGGATCACACGAACTATCCAGCAATCTGGCTTTAAAGCTCTTTTGAAGGCCGGCCCAGGAATCATACCGGATGAAAGTAAAGGTGTACGATGAAAATACAGGCGTATTTTCATCGGGGGCTGCCGGGGAAGTGACGGTCCCCCTCACACGATTCACACCTGATCCCAAGGATACGTCATCGATGATTTGCATCGCGTTGTCGTCGTCGTATGCGACGTATGAAACCGGGTAATCAAACTGAATCTCGAAAGTGTGTGCGCTGGTGTAGTAATGCAGCACTTCAATGGTAACCTGATATTCGAAGTCACAAATATCAAAGTTTGTTTGAGAGATGGAGATGGACACCACATCTCCGCAAGAGCCCTTTTCGGCGCCTGAGGGGTCAGGCGGCAAAGCCGACAAGCGACTAACCATGGCTATGCAGCAGATCAAAAGTGTGGAAATCAGCTTGCCCGGCCGGGGGGGGGGCAGAATTTTAGGTAAATGCATGATGAGGAAAGTTTTTAGATGAAGGAATGAAGCGGTCGACCGATATGGTCTAAGTTAGCCGCTTTTATCCCTTTCCCTAAAATTACTTTTTCATTAAAGTCAGGTGTCCAGTCACAGAATAACCCCCAACTATTTGCTGGTCAAACATTTACCTATGAAATGTCATTGCAAGACATTGCGAGGACTTTAACGACCGGACTTGTACATCTGTTTCTTTTGCCGTGCAGACGCTGCGCGTCAGACGGCGGCCCTCATCACTCCATCCCTTTCTTCCGGTTGATCACGGGCAACAACAGCAGCGCCAGCACGCCGCCGACGATGTTGTAAAAAATCTGGATGGCAAAAAACGCGATGTTCGCGTAAGAAAAAGCATCGCTCCCGGCGATGCCATAGAGCGCCAGCCCGGCGATGGCCAGGGCGTGAAAGGTACCCATCCCGCCCGGCGAGGGCACAACCATGCCCAGTGTGCCGAACACAAAAACCATCATGGCGGCGCCCGCCGTGAGGCCGGCCGTGGGCGGAAACGCTTTCAGGTTGAACCAGCACTGGAGATAGAACATCAGCCAGATGCCGAGGGAGTAGGCGATAAACAACGTCGGATTTTTCAGTTTCAGCACGCTGCGCAGGCCTTCCCAAAAGCCTTTCAGTATCTCGTTCATCTTGCGGAACACGTGGATATGCAAGAGCTTTTGCCAGAATAACACAACTGCTGCAACACTCAGGCCCATGAAAATCAGGATAATCCACAACACGCGGCTGCTCAGGAACCCGCCGGAGGCGCCGGCCGTGGCGCCGCGTTTTTCAGCGATAAAATTCAGCAAGGTTTGTCCTTCAAACACGAAAGCCAGTCCGACCACCAGGGCCAGGCACAGCACGTCCATCAGCCGGTCGGAGACCATGGTGCCCATCACTTTTTCCAGCGGAATCCGCTCGTAGCGCGACAGGGAGCCGGCGCGTACCACCTCGCCCATACGCGGAAAACCGAGGTTGGCAAAATAGCCCAGCAGGATGGTGAGCAGGCTGTTGGCGAAGCCCGCGCGGTGGCCCAGGGGCTCGATCAGCATTTGCCAGCGCGCCGCGCGAAAGATGTTGCTGACGGTAAAAGCCGCCACGACCAGCAGCATCCAGCCCGGATGGACCGTGGAAAAATCGTGCAACAGCTTGTCGATCAGGCTGCATTGGTCCGAGGGGATACCGTCGAGCCGGCATTGCTCCTGGTATGCCGCGTTCTGGCCGCGAAACACCAGCCAGAGGATCGTGCCGCCCAAACCGAGGAAGAGCAGGAATTGAAGGACTTTTTTCATGGTATTTTCAAAAAACGCGGCAAAGGTGGAGAAAATCTGCAGAATCACTTTCCAATCCGTCCGCCCGGGGTCATTTTCCGGCAAATTCCATCCATTCCGGCCAATTCGACTAACTTTGCGCACCCCGCCCCTGCCGGCGGCCCGGATTCATTCCCCATGTCGCGTATTTTTCTTCCCTTTTTACTGCTGACCGGCCTGTTACTGGCTTTTACAAGTTGCGACAGCAACGACAACTCGCGCCCGGCGGGCGACAAGCTCCTGGCCAAAGTGTACAACAAAAGCCTGTACAGCTCCGAACTGGAAGGCATCGTCCCGGAAGGCACGCCTCCGGCCGATAGCGCATTGATTGTCAGCGCTTTCGTGCAACGCTGGCTGCGCGATCAGCTCCTGATGTACGAAGCCGAACGCAATATCCCCAAGGACCTGAACATCGACAAACTGGTGCGCGACTACCGCGCCAGCCTCGTACGCTTCAACTTCGAACAGCAGGTCATCGCCGAAAAACTCGACAGCGTCGTCAGCGACTCCGAACTGCGCGCTTACTACGAAAACAACAAGGACCAGTTCCAGCTGGAAAGCACCATCCTCAAATGCCTGGTGGTCAAATTGCCGGTTTCGGCGCCCCAGGCCGACATGAACAAACTCTGGAACAGCAGCAAACCGGCCGACCAAACCCGCCTCGCCGCTTTTGCCCAGCAATGGGCCGCCATGGCGATGCTCGACCGGGAAAAATGGTACCGCCTCGATGACGTGGCCGCGCTTTTGCCCAAAGGAACGTTAAGCTCCGACAACGTGGGCCCGAGGCGCGAAGGCACGGTCAGCGACGACGATTTCCGGTACTACTACCGCGTGCTGGAAGTGGTGCAAGGCAAGGAAACGGCGCCTTTCGAATATGTGCGCGACCAGGCCGCCAATGTGATTTTGCACAAACGCAAACAAGAACTGCTCGAACGCTGGAAAGAAGACCTTTACCAAAAAGAACTGCGGCGCGAGAACATTAAAATTATGCAATGAATTCATTTTCAATGAAAAATATCAAGAACATCCTCCCTCTTTTGCTTTCCTGCTTTCTCCTGTCCTCCCTTTTTGCCCAAAACGGCGACAAGAAAGTGATCGACAAAGTGGTCTCCACCGTAGGTGGCGAGATCATCCTGCTAAGCGAAGTGCAGGAGCAGGTTTCCTTCGCCAAACAACAGGAACCCAACCTGCCGCCCGATTACCCCTGCGTCGTACTGCAAAACCTGATCGTACAAAAACTGCTCGTCAACCAGGCCAAACTGGACTCCGTCGAAGTGAAGGACGAAGAAGTGGAAAACCAGCTCGGCGCCCGTATCGACCGCCTGATGCTCTATTTCAACCAGGACCAGACCGCGCTCGAAGATTACTACGGCATGAGCATCGACCAGATCAAGGAACAGACGCGCACGGAAATGCGCAACCAGATGCTGGCCGAACGCATGCAGGCCCAGATCACCGAAAATGCCAGCGTGACGCCCGCCGAAGTGCAGACGTTTTTCAGCAATATCCCGAAAGACTCCCTGCCGTATTTCAACGCCGAGGTGGAAATCCGGGAAATCGTGTTCAAACCGCAGGTCAACGCCGAGCAAAAAGCCATTGCCCGGCAACGCATCACCGACCTGCGCAAACGCCTGAGTGACGGCGAAGATTTCGCCGCCCTGGCCAAAAAATACAGCGACGACCCCGGCTCCGGCTCCAACGGCGGCGACCTCGGCTGGCAAAAACGCGGCACCTTCGTGCCCGAATTCGAAGCCGTGCTCTACAACCTCGAAAAAGGCCAGATCAGCCCCATCGTCGAAACCGAATTCGGCTTTCACATCATCCAGATGATCGAACGACGCGGCAACCTCGTGCACGCCCGCCACATCCTGATCAAACCCGAAATCACGGACGCCGACCTCGCCACGGCAGAAGCCAAACTCGATACGATCCGTACGCAGCTGAGAATGAACAACATCAACTTCTCCGACGCGGTCAAAAAATACGGCGACAAAAACACCGCCAGCTACAACAACGACGGCCGCGTGGCCAACCCGCGCAGCGGCAATACCTTCTTCGAAGTGGCCGACCTCGATACCGACGTCTATTTCGCCATCGAAAGCCTGCAACCGGGCGATATTTCCGAGCCCATCCCCTTCAAAGCCCCCGACGGCACGCGTATGTTCAAACTGGTGCTGCTGCAAAGCCGCTCCAAACCCCACCGCGCCGATCTCCGGCAGGATTACAGCAAAATTCAGACAGCGGCGCTCGAACAGAAAAAAGCGGAATTCACCGAACGATGGGTGCTCGAAAAACTGCAAAGCACCTATCTCGCCGTGGATCCGCTGTTCACCGGCTGCCCCAATATTCAACTCTTACTCCAGGAACTCAGCGGCAACGGAAAGCCCTGATCGTACCTGACCATCGGACAAACACCACCCAAACCCCCGCGTTTGCCGGCCGCTTTCCCGCACGGCGCATCGCTTTTTCAACGATAAAAAAATGACCTTACGTTCGCTTGGCCTGCTGCTGTTCTTTTCGGGCCTGACTCAATTTCTTGCCGCTCAAACGCCCGCCGACACCTTGCTGCCCGTATTTCCCTACGACCAGCCCAAGGAATACGAGATCGGCGGCATCCGCGTTACCGGCACCCAATACGCCGACCCGAACGCGCTGATTTCCATCGCCGGTTTCCGCATCGGCGATAAAATCCGGATTCCGGGCAGTCAGTTCGGCAAAGCCGTTCAGTCGCTCTGGAACCTGAAACTGTTCACCGACGTGCAGATCAACCTCGAACGCACGCAGGGCAACCTGGCGTTCTTCGAAATCGCCGTGCGGGAACTCCCGCGCTACACCCGGCACTCCTTTACCGGCGTAAAAAAAGGCCAGCACGACGAACTGAACGGCGAAATCGCGAAACACATCCAGAAAGGCGCCATCCTCACCGAGAGCGTCAAAGCTTCGCTGATCTACGCCCTGCGCGATTTTTACGTGCAAAAAGGCTACCTGAACGCCGTCGCCAAGATCAACGTGACGCCCGATCCGAAAGCCATCAACGCCGTCCAGCTGGAATTTGTCATCGACAAAGGCAAACGCGTTCAGATCAAGGACATCACGTTCAGCGGCAACGAGCACGTGAAATCCAAGGTGCTGCGCAAAAAAATGAAGGAGACGGTGCGTAAACGCCGCTTGTTCAAAAAATCCAAACTCGTCCGCAAAGGCTACGAAGACGACAAGCGCAACATTGAAAAATACTACAACACCATCGGCTTCCGCGATGCCCGCATCGTAGGCGACAGCATCTGGCGCAACAAAAAAGGTCAGATGATGGTGCACCTGAACATCCGGGAAGGGAACCGCTACTTCTTCCGCAACATCGCCTGGAAAGGCAACACCATTTACGAAACCAAATACCTCGACCAGGTGCTGGGCCTCAAAAAAGGCGACGTGTACAACGAGGAATTACTGCAAACCCGCCTCTCGTTCAGCCAGGACGGCCGCGATATTTCTTCGCTGTACCTCGACAACGGCTA
>JBGAJY010000177.1:0-11371 GCA_044224705.1 Saprospiraceae bacterium | reverse complement strand
CCGCCCGCTTCGGAAAATAGTAAATATCCGGGGCCATCCAAAAAAACCGTTCAATGAGAAGAGGCATGAAGTCGAACGCGACGTCATGCCTCAGTTTTTTTTGGGCTGCACCCAACGGACATTTTGGGAGGAATTTTTTTGACAAAAAAAACTTCAACAGCGGCCTGAAAACAAACTTGGCACGGTAGTTGGAAAATGAAACATGCGGCGTAATGAGAAAACCGCAAAGAGATTAAGGTCGGATGCGACCTTGAACCGTGGGCGAGGGACCAGTCCATTTTTGGGGGGTAGGGCTGGTCTCCTCACCACAAAATTTAAGGGTTTATAAGGGTTGATGAGGTTTATAAGGTTGATAAAAAAGGTTGAGAGCATCCCCTCTCCTTTTTATCAACCTTATAAACCTCATCAACCTTTATAAACCCTTTTTTCCTTTATATACCACTCCGGAAGTGGGCGTTTCGTGCAGTTCGATCCGGCTGAGCGTCGGTATTTCCGGTTTGATCTTATCCCACAGCCAAACGGCAATGGCCTCGCAGGTCGGGTTTTCGAGCCCCTCGATGTTGTTCATCAGTTTGTGGTCGATGCTTTTGATGATCGGGTCGATGACCTTTTTTACGACGGCAAAATCCATGACCCAGCCCAGATGCGGGTCCATTTCTCCTTCCATGTACACGACCAGCCGGTAGGTGTGTCCGTGAATTTCCTTGCACTTGTGCCCTACGGGCACGTTGGGCAGGAAGTGGGCCGAATCAAAAGTGAATTGCTTGAAAATTTCCATAAACGTCAATTGTTCTTTTCAAAACGCGCCTGAAAAAAACGCAGGTAGCGGGGCTCGTACACCATTTTCAGTCCTTTTATTTTTTTTCGCTTCTCCCAAACGGCGGCTGTCGACTCGGCGATCACGTCCATGTGGGCCTGGGTGTACACCCTGCGCGGGATGGTAAAACGCACCAGTTCCAGTTTCGGATAATAATTCCGGCCCTCGGCGTCACGGCCCGCCGAAACGATGCCGCGCTCCATCGTGCGCACCCCGGAGTCGATATAAATCTCGGCGGCGAGGGTCTGGGCAGGGAATTCGTCCTGGCTCAGGTGCGGCAGGAACGCTTTGGCGTCCACAAAAACACCGTGACCGCCGATTGGTTGCACGATGGGGATGCCGAAGGACTGCATTTGGCGGCCGAGGTATTCCACCTGTCCGACGCGGGCGTGTTGATGGTGGTCGTCGAGGCTTTCGGCGATACCGATGGCTATGGCCTCCATGTCGCGGCCGGCGAGTCCGCCGTAGGTGTGCAGGCCTTCGTACACGACCACGAGGTTGCGCGCTTCTTCGAAAACTTCCCATTCATTGGTGGCCAGAAAGCCGCCGATATTGACCAGGGCGTCTTTTTTTGCGCTCATGGTGGCCCCGTCGGTATTGGAACAAATTTCCCTGACGATCTCACGGATGCTTTTGCCCCGGTATCCCTCTTCTCTTTGCTGGATAAAATAGGCGTTCTCCGCCACGCGCGTCATGTCGTGAATGATGCGGATGCCGTGCCGGAGGGTATAAGCGCGCAACGCTTTCAGGTTGCCCAGGCTGATCGGCTGGCCGCCCGCCATATTGACGTTGGTGGCAATGCTGATATAGGGAATTTTGGCGGCGCCATGCTGCTGCACGAGCCGGTCCAGTTTGTCCAGGTCGACATTTCCTTTGAACGGGTGTTCGTTTCGGGGGTCGTGCGCTTCGTCGATGATGATGTCGGCAAAAGTGCCGCCGGCCAGTTCCTGGTGCAGTCGGGTGGTGGTGAAGTACATGTTGCCCGGGATCACATCGCCCGGTTTGATGAGCACCTTGGACAAAATGTTCTCCGCTCCCCGGCCCTGGTGGGTCGGGATGAGGTATTTGTAGCCGTAATATTTTTGAACGGCGGCTTCGAGGTGGTAGTAGTTTCGGCTGCCGGCATAGGCTTCGTCGCCCATCATGAGGCCGGCCCATTGCCGGTCGCTCATGGCGTTGGTGCCGCTGTCGGTCAGCAGGTCGATGTAAACGTCTTCCGAGCGGAGCAGAAAAGTATTGTAGCCGGCTTCTTTGATGGCCCGGAGTCGTTGCGCTTTGGTGGACATTTTCAGGAGTTCCACCATTTTCATTTTATAGGGTTCGGCCCAGGAGCGTTGGTAGATTGAGTCCTTCATAACGTGGTGATTTTAAAATGCCGGGTACCCACTGTGGATACCCGGCAAGAGTAGGATTATTTCAAAGCGTGAAAAATGACAGATGTCAGTTCGGCGGCTGTTTATTTCCGCCAGGGTAGTTCGAGCACGCGTTGTGCGGCCAGTTCGCCGAGGCGCACGCCTTCGTCGCAGTCCATCCGGAAGTGCACGCCGAGGGGAATACGCGAATAGGCATCCTCGTCGCCCAGTTCTTTAAAGGAGGCAAAGGAGCGGGGCGTACCGATGAATTCGATGCGGTCTTTGTGGCACAGGTCGGTGAAGGCGTAGGTGCCCGGGTGATCGGGGGTGAATTCGAAGAAAGAAGACAGGATTTTGCTGCCTGCGCCGCCAAAACCGGAGTGCCCCGAGGGGTAGGCCGGGAAAGCGGGCGTGATGCCCTGCATGCCGTTGATCGGGTTGTTCAGGATCGTTTTCCAGTTGGCAGCCTCGGGGTATTTCTGAGAGAATATCCGACGGATGTAGGAGATTGGCCGTTCGACATTGTAATAATACTTTGATTTCCAGACGGCTACGCCGGCATCGCTCAGGGCCATGCCCAGTTTGGCATACAGCTCGGCGCATTCGGCCAGGTTAAGGTTTTCATTTTCCACGACCTGATTCGCGATGGCGGCGAGGCGCGGCGGTGGGCCGAAGGTGAGGTCGAGGATGTCGTCGCTCCAGAATTCGGCTTTCCAGCGGGCTTCATACGCGCCGGGGCCGTTGCTGAAAACATTGTTCACAGCACTGTACGTCTCGAAGGCCTGCGCGTAAAAAGGCGAGTTTTCGGCCTCGCTGTACGGCGCCGGCGGCTTGGCCAGTTTGTCATCTTCACGCATGGCAAAACAGCGCACATCGCCCCAGTACGGAAACATGGCGGCGCCAAAATCCGGCCAGGTCGGCTGCCACAAACCGGGGCCTGCCGGCGGCTGATAACTGGCCGGCTGGGGCGTCAGAAACGCATCGTGGCCGGCGAGATCCAGTTTCTCCCATTCGTAAATGGCGGCGGCCACGGCTTTGCCATACGACTCGGAACGTGCCAGGATTTCGGGAGTCGTTTTGGCGGCATATTGCTGGTGCAACTGGTTCCGGAGCGTCTCGATGCTGTTGAACAGGTCGGGATGAGCGGCCGACATCTGCGGAAAAAACTTTTGCATCAGGTAGCCGTAGGATTCGTTGACGCAAGCCGGCCAGTAATATTCCTGGTCCTCCTGGGCCCGGGGAATGGAAAGCCCGGGGTACAAATTGGCCAATGAATTGTGGTCCGGCATACCCGCCACGACCGATTCGTAGGCCGACAAACCCAGGTAGGCAAGCGCCCGCGGGCCCGTGCCCGGGCGGTTGCCGTTGGCGTAGCGGTCGAGTTGCAGGAACTTTTGGGTCCAGGAGGTGTACACCTGGTAATCGTACGATTGGGTCAGCGGAAATTCCGCCGGAGCCACTTCGTGGTTGTTTTTGCAGGCGGGAAAAAACAAGGCCGCCGTGATGCCGACCAGCAACAGGATTCGAGTGTGTTTTAAAATTTTCATGACATACTGTTTTGAGAAAAATAAGGTTGAAGGATGAAGGGTCAGGCAACGGGCATTTCTTCCGCAGGCTGTGGTTCAGCAACGGGCTGGGTTGCTGTGGCAGGAGCCGGCAAAGCGGCGGATTTGAGGTGTGGAATCTGGCGCAGCACGAACCAGGTCAGCGGGAATACGCCGCCCAGTGTGAAAATGGAACCGCCTACGATCCGCAGCCAGGTCATTGTCTGGAAGGGCGGCGATTGCAGGAATGCCTGCGAACGGGCGAACCAGAGCCCGTGCTCCATCGCGGCAAAAATCTGGTGCACGCCCGCCGGGAAAAGATCCATGGCGACCATCAGAAAGAGGCCCGCATTGAGCGACCAGAAGGCGTTTTTCACCAGCCGTTCGTTCCAGCGCTCCGGGGCGCCCAGGTAGCGGCAGCAGAACAGCAGGGCGCCGACCGAGAGGTTGCCGTACACGCCCATGAGCGCGGCGTGGCCGTGGTTGACGGTCAGGTAAGTGCCGTGTTCGTAGTAGTTGGCGATCGGTAAATTGATGATCAGACCAAAAACGCCGGCCCCGAAGAAGTTCCAGAAATTCACGCCGATCAGGAAGAGGAAAACGGAAGGCATGGCGAAGAGGGAGGATTTTCCGTTGCCATCGCCGTTGCGGTTCAAAATGGAAGGCATGCGCTGAAAACGCCAGGCTTCCAGCGTCAGCAAAATGAGCGGCACCACCTGCAGGGTCGAAAACACGCTGCCAATAGCCAGGGTACCCACGGGTTTGGCGTTCCAGTAAAAATTGTGCGAAATGCCCAGCAAACCCGAACCCAGGAACAGCAGCGTGGCGAGGAACACGACCTTGTTCACCGCCTCGCGATTCACCAGGCCCATCAGCACCATCAGGTACCCGACCACGATGGTCGTGAACACTTCAAAAAAAGCTTCCGCCCACATGTGAATGACGCACCAGCGCCAGAAGTCGGCAATGACGAAGTTTGTCTTTGGCGTTGCCACAAAGCCCGACAGCAACAGTACCATGATGGAGACCACGCTGTACAACATCCAGTTCGGCAAAGCCCAGGGCTGCCTGCGCACCAGAACGGGTTTTACGCCGCGGTACACGATCCAGGCCCAGAGCACAAACACACCCATCAGCATGTATTGGTACAAACGACCCAGTTCCACAAACTCCCAGCCCTGGTGGCCCAGCCAGCGCGACATGGTTCCGAGCATATTTTTCGGGCCCATGTACAGCCCTGCGAAAGAACCGAGACCGATGACCAGAAAGAGGGTAAACAGCAGATTGATCCGCGCCACCTGCCCCGGAATTTCCCGCCTGGACAGCAGCGGCAACACAAAAATGGAAACTCCCACCCAACACGCCGAGATCCACAGCAAGGACAACAAAACGTGCCAGCTGCGCGACACTGTCACCGGGATCAGCGCCTGCAAATCCATCCCGAAAATACGGGTGAAACCTACAAAATCGTGCACCGTGAGCACCCCGGCCAACACCTGGATCAGGAACAGCAGCATGCCCGCCGCGAAAAACTTGAATGTGGCGCGTTGAGAGGGCGTCGGTTTGAATTGCAGGAGTTTGGACACCGTCACCATTTCACCGGAGCCCTTGGCGTAGTATTCTTCCGACAACTGATCCATCTGGCCGTAATAGTACAGTACGAACCCCAGCCCGAGAATCAGCCCGAACATGCCCAGCATGCTCCACAGCATGGTGGCCGGGGTGGCCGCGTTGCCCGCCTCCGGATCGTAGGGCCAGTTGTGGGTGTAGCTGTAACTGCTCCCCGGCCGCTCCACGCTGCACACCCAGGCGCCCCAGAAAAAGAAGGCGCTCAGGTCGCGGATTTCCGCCGGATTGCTCAGGTAACCTGCCGGCTTGAACGCCTCCGGGAAGTCCGCCCGGGTAAATACTTTTTGGTAAAAATCCTCCACGCCCCGGATGGCCGACACCTGTGCGGCACTCATCATGGTGCGGTTGGTGGCCGGATCGTAGCGGTTGGTTTTGATCTCCGCCCGCACCCGCTCGCGGATGCCCTGCTGCCCGGCGGGCGCTCCGGCCGGCTGCTGCCGGTAAAATTGCTCCATTTGTTCGGCGCTGACGTGCAGGGCCTGCGCCGTGAAATCCGGTCCGCGCAAAGCCCCGTCGCCGAACATGCTGCCGTATTCCATCAGGGCGTAATGATGGAAAATGCGCTGGCCTTCGAGGATTTGATCGTGGCTGAGCACCGTGTTGCCCTGTTCGTCCACGAAGTCGGGAATGGGCGGCGCCTTGTCGTAGGTCTCGTAACCGATAAATGTGACGCCGGCCAGACTGATCCCGAGGATCAGGGAGAACGGCAGCCACCAGTTTTTGGGGTTCATGAGAAAACCGAGAAACGTACGTTTTGGATTCATGATGATCCGTTTTTAGTGAGTAAGGAGATAAAAAACGGTAATCGGAATTAAGAGTATTTTATCTTAAATAGAGACAAAAAAATTGCCTTTATGGCATCAGTCTCAGGCTGCGTGACTGGGCGTTTTGCCCCATTTCGGCCAGTGAAGTGGTTTCAAATTCCTGTTTCAGCGCCCCCCTGATCTCTTGCCAGAACCGGTGCATCGGGCAGGGTTTGGATGCGCCGCAACCTGGCAGGCCGAGCAGGCAGGTGTCAAAAAAGTCGTCTCCTTCGAGGGTCCGCACCACGTCGCTCAGCAAAATTTGATCGGGCGGGATGTTAAAAGCAACCCCGCCGTTGGGGCCCCGGTAGGAGACCAGCAAGTTCGCTTGCGTCAGGATTTGCAGGATTTTGGTCAAAAAATGAAAAGAAATGTCGAGGTTTTCAGACATCTCCCGGATGCTGACATATTCCTGGTTGCCACTTTTGGCCACCATGTACAAGAGCGCGCGCAAGCCGTATTCGCTGGACTTGGAGAGAACCTTCAATTTCGTATCTCGGTTTAAGAGTAATTTGTCTGCAAATAAAGCGCCTGTTTGTTCTCCCTGGCATGAATGCCCCAATATTTTTTTCAGATTGTCCGATGTAAGACATTTTTCAAAGCCGGCTGCGCTGCGGAATTGTCAGAAAAGGATGGCAAATTTTTATTTAAGATAAAATTGTCTTAAATAAAAAGGCCGATACCTTTGCCTCGAAAATGCCCCCGAATCGCTTATGAAACATCCACCAGACATTCATTTAAACAACAACAGGTATGGAAACGAAGGAATCAGGTTTCACGGCACTTCACATTGCGCAGCGCCCGGCCACCATTGGTGAAATGGTGGTTGCAGATTACAGGAGAGCGGAAGTATTTCGAAAATTTGGACTGGACTACTGCTGCGGCGGTAAAAAATCGCTGGAAGAAGCCTGCGAAAAAAAAGGAATTGACGCCGGAGCCGTGCGGCGGGAATTGCAGGCCCTCGACCTTCAACATGCCGATACGCCGCAGGATTTTGACAGCTGGCCTCTGGACGCCCTGGCAGACTTCGTCGTGGTCAAACACCATAAATACGTGGAAGGCGCCCTGCCCATGCTGGATGAACTGGCTCGTAAGGTGGCCCGCGTGCATGGCGACCGACACCCCGAGCTGCTGAAAATTGCTGAAATTTATGAGGCAGTAGCCCAGGAACTCCGGATGCACATGCATAAGGAAGAACGCATCCTTTTCCCTTATATTAAAGCGCTGGAAGCCGCGCATCGCGATGGAAAATCAATACCTCGTCCGATTTTCGGTACCATTGAGCACCCCATTCGCATGATGGAAGCCGAGCATGAATCGGCCGGCAGCGGCATGGAAACGATCCAAATGCTGAGCGGGGATTATAATCCGCCGGCCGATGCCTGTACTTCCTACCGGGTTTTGTTTGCCAAACTTTCGGAATTTGAGCAGGACCTCCACCTGCATGTTCACCTGGAGAACAATATTCTTTTCCCCAAAGCCGTCCTGTTGGAAAAGGAAATATGGGCATAGGATACCTGTTGTCAGTTTACCTGCACGTCGTTTTGGCCGCTTTTTGGATCGGCGGCATGTTGTTTCTCCCGCTGGTCATTCTGCCCGGTATCCGGCAGCATCCCGACCGGATTGCCATTTTGTACAAAACGGGACTTGCATTCCGGTTTTACGGATGGATTGCGCTGACCCTGCTGGTCGTCACAGGGGTGTTGAATTTGTACCTGCGCGGTTTGCCGCTGAGCTGGGCATTTTTCACCGAAAGCGGGTACGGGCGCCTGTTCGGTCTCAAAATGCTGCTTTTTCTGACCATGCTGCTGGTCAGCGCGGTGCACGACTTTTTTCTCGGCCGAAAAGCCCTCGAACAGATGCAGGCCTACGACTCCGGCCGGCTCCGTCTGCTGGCGCGCTGGTCGGGGCGGATCAATCTGCTGCTGGCACTTGGAATGGCTTTTTTAGGGGTGATTTTGTCGCGGGGCGCCGCTATTTGAGGAAATTGGAGCACCCGAAATGTCTGACAGGTTGAATGGCGAACACTACCAGTCAGGATTTTGGGTTATTTCGCATCTCTTTCACCACATACTGCTCCAAATGGTCGCCGTTCTCGACATTGGCAAAACCAATAAAAAGTGCTTCGTCTTTGACGAGGACTACCAAATCGTGTTCGAACAATCGGTGCAGTTGCCCGAAACGACCGATGAAGACGGCGAAGCCTGCGAGGACCTGCCGCTGCTGACGCTTTGGGCGCTGGATGCCCTGCGAGAAGTGTTGAACGACGCCCGTCTGAACGTCAGGGCGGTCAATTTTTCGGCCTACGGCGCCAGTTTTGTCTGCCTTGGCGACGATGGACAGCCCCTTGTGCCCTTATAC
This sequence comes from Saprospiraceae bacterium, assembly GCA_044224705.1. Lineage (GTDB taxonomy): Bacteria > Bacteroidota > Bacteroidia > Chitinophagales > Saprospiraceae > M3007. The sequence continues at coordinate 2,865 of JBGAJY010000177.1, read as the reverse complement.
AATTACCTGAAACCCTTCCCGCCGCGCCTGCTGGAACGGTTTTTCAGCGATCATGGCAGCGCCGGAAAATTGTCGCTCGAAACGGCTTCGCCGCTGCTGGGAAGCCTCAATTCCGGCCTGCAACTATACCGTCTGAAACACCTGAAACCGAATGAATTTCAGCAAATTAAAGCCGCACTTCACCTTCCGCAATACTTTCATTGGCTGGTGACCAAACACCCTGTCAGCGAGCTGACCAGCATCGGTTGCCATACCATGCTCTGGGATTTTGCCCGAAACGCTTACCACCAATGGGTCGAAGAAGAGGGTATTTTGGAAAAACTGGCGCCGCTGCACCCTTCGGCGGAAGTGGTTGAAACCCGCTTGGCGGGCAAACAAATCGTTGCCGGCATCGGGCTGCACGACAGCTCCGCGGCGTTGGTTCCCTACCTCCGCACCTTTGACGAACCTTTTTTGCTGATTTCCACAGGCACCTGGAGCATCTCGCTCAACCCGTTCAACAGGGAGCCTTTGACCGCCGATGAGTTGCGGCAAGACTGCCTTTGCTACCTCACGTTTGAAGGCCGGCCCGTCAAGGCCGCTCGCCTGTTTGCGGGCCATGAACACGATCGGGCCCTCGCACGGATCGCGTCCGAGTACGGCGTGTTGCCCGATTTTTTCCAGAGGGCCGGCCTCACGCCGTCTTCTTCCGCCGAAAAGGCCTACCTCGATTTTATGCGCCAACTGCTTGAAAAACAAGCTGTTTCGACGCGCCTCGCCCTCGGCGGCACACCCGTACGCCGCATTTTTGTCGACGGCGGGTTTTCCAAAAACGACATCTTTATGACGCTGCTCGCACAAGCTTTTCCCGACAAGGAAGTCTTCGCCGCCGAAATCCCGCAAGCCAGCGCCCTCGGCGCCGCCCTGATCATCCACACACGCTGGAACCCCCGACCGCTCCCCCAAAACCTCATCACCCTAAAAAAATACTCTTCCCAACCACACATCCCAAAATCCTGATTCGACATGCGCGTCGGCCTCTTCATCCCCTGCTACGTGGACCAGTTTCACCCGCAAGTCGGCGTGGCCACGCTCCAACTGCTGGAAAAACTGGGCTGCACGGTCGGCTATCCGCCCGGTCAGACCTGCTGCGGACAGCCCACGGCCAATGCGGGTTTTGCGCGCTGGACCAAGGGTTGCAACGACAATTTTGCCCGCCAGTTTGAATCGTTCGAGTACGTCGTGTCGCCTTCCGGCAGTTGCGTGCTGCACCTCAAAGAGCACGGGCGTTTTCGGCCGGCCGGCGGCATTTTCGAGTTGTGCGAATTTTTGACGGATGTCCTGAAAATCAACAGCTTGCCTTCCGTTTTTCCGCACCGTGTCGGTTTTCACAATGGCTGCCACGGCCAGCGCGGGCTGCACCTTAGTTCGATGTCGGAGCGCATGGAGGCGCCGTTTTCCAAACCCCTGGCGCTGCTGAACATGGTGCAAGGGCTCGAACTGGCCACCCTCGACCGCCCGGACGAATGCTGCGGTTTTGGCGGCACTTTTGCCGTGATGGAAGAAGCCGTGTCGGTCAAAATGGGCAAGGACCGCGTGGCGGATCATTTGTCCAAAAACGTGGCGTTCATCACTGGGGGCGATATGTCCTGTTTGATGCATTTGGAGGGGGTGTTGAGGCGGGAGGGGAGTGGGGTGAGGGTGGTGCATTTGGTGGAAATACTGAATGCCGATGGTTAATTATCGCACTCCTGTTGTTTCGTTTTATCCAACGTGACCATTCATAGACTAGCCACGTTTTTATCGGTTCCCTCGCTTCGCTCGGGATGACAGGCTACCTATTTCAACTTACTTTATCGGATTTCTCGCTACGCTCGAAATTCTGGCAGAGCTGGGGAAAATTTCGAGCGTAGCGAGAAATCTGATAAAAACAGGAACAACCCCATTGATTTGTCATCCCGAGCGAAGCGAGGGACCTGAAAGAATACTGCTATCCAAACTCAAACACCAATCATGAAAGACCACCACTACTTTGTCTACATCACCACCAACCCCAAGAAAACGGTGCTGTACGTTGGAGTGACCAATAATTTGAAAAGACGCCTGGAAGAACATTTAGCCGACAACAACGGCCCCAAACGAACTTTTGCAGGAAGGTACTTTTGTTATAACCTGATCTATTTTGAGTATTTCCCGCATATTGAATGGGCCATTGCAAGGGAGAAAGAAATTAAAGGCTGGAATAGGGCAAAGAAAGAATCGCTCATTATGAAGAAAAACCCCGACTGGCGGTTTTTAAATGATGAAATTTGATGAAACCATAAGCTCACGATATGAAACTAATCATTTTTTTGGGAAGCCTGCTTCTGATCTGTACTTATGACCGTGGGCGGGTTGAAAAAATAGTGCAATCCGGAAACCTGTGCGACACGCTTCATGCTGTTTCCGACAGCATGGAGATGAAGGAATTTTGGTACCATATGCAGGCCAGAGAAGCCCAAATGTCGACTTATATCTTGCCCGATACCGCCTACCGGTTCAGGATGTATGGCGGATGGGGCGAATTCGACTTGCTTTGCTCCATTTATACAACAGGAGGAAGTTATCAGGCGCAAACTATCCAAATGAACAACCCTTTTTCCAATGATAATATTTCTTACCGGGAAATAACGAGGTCCATCGATCCTGCCCAATGGCAGGCCGTCCGCAATCATTTTGACCGTTCGGGTTTTTGGTGTGCAGATCCCAGATTCGATCATTTTTGCTTCGATGCCACGACCTATAAAGTTTGGGCAAAAGAAGGCAGGAGAAACCGAAAGATTCAATGGGACTTCTGCCAAGATATGAACGATACCATCCTGCAACTCGCTTTGCACCTTCAATCTG
>JBGAJY010000006.1:0-66452 GCA_044224705.1 Saprospiraceae bacterium | reverse complement strand
ACTGCATTAAAACCAAATGCAAAATTAATATTGGTTTTAGGCAGACAATCAAATGTGAGAGGCACTCCATTTTATAATGGAAAAATGGTGATTGAAATCCTTGAATCTTGCAAGGGTTTTTCCAATATTAAAACTTTGGAACGTCAGTTTACTAATAAATTTGGCAACAATATCAAAGAAGATATAATAATTGCAACAAAATCAAATGCGCTTTCGGACGCTTTATTTGGTCGTAGTATTTCACTCAAACATTTAGAGCATAGTTTAAGAACTACCCAGAATGGAGTTCATTCTGATATTAAAGATGCAATTTTTAGCATTGAAGAGGTAATGCCTTCGCCTTTTTTCAACTCTCAACAAATCATCACAAATGAGTAACACACCACATAGGGAGAAACTCTTGGCGGCAATCAATAATCCAAAATCTAATGGAGACGTAGCACTTCTTCGAGAAGCACTAGCGGCGTATGAAGTATGGATAGCAAAAACAAAAGCATTGACCTCAAAAGGGCAAGTAAGAGTAAATGAAATGACCGCTTTACTCAATGAATACAAAGATTTTCTTGAAGTGGATTTGATAGCTACGAAAGGTTCCGATTTCCTAAAACGTCAAAAAGGACAGTTAAAATTAGACAATAGCGTTCTAGAAGAGCTTCTCATTCATCTTGTAAACCCTGCGATACTGAATAATCTTCCAAACTTTGATTTGGAAACAGGACCGCAGACAGCTTTCATGTCGCTTGCTTTTAGGCCTTCTTCAATATCAAATTTGAATGAAAAACCAGAGGTGATATTGAAAGTAAAAGACCAAGACTTCACCATTGGCAAAGCAATTCATTATAAATTTTCTTCTGATGCCAATTTCAACAACCAAAAGACGATTGATGGAAAATTTTACTTGGCAGTGCTTGCAGCAGAGTGTAAAGTAAATTACGACAAAACAATGTTTCAAGAGTGTGCAGGTACAGCAGCAAGACTGAAACAAGGGTGTCCGATAGCAAAATATTATGCACTCGTGGAGTATTTGGATATGCAACCAGAAGATACACGATTAACAGAGATTGATAATGTTTTCCTTCTTCGTAAAGCCAAGCGTCTTCCATTTGAAAAGCGAAGTGTATTGGCAGAAGTAAAAGCGCAGCACAAAGATTTTCCTATATCGGCAGAGGTTATTTGGATGTTTGTTAATGAGATTCAGAATTTTATTGACGCAACTTGGTATAACCCAGATGAGGCGTTGAGAAGAGGGTCTTTCATATAAAAAAGCGTTGAACAAAGCATCAATCTCATTAAGTTAAGCCCAAACTACCCAAATTAGCCGCCCTATTCCAAGTCTTTACAAAATAGAAAAATCTATTTTGGTAAAAATCGGTTCTATGGCACATAAAGTCTAGCATGACCGATGAAAGCGATCCTGAAAAAGTTGCAAAACGTTCTTTGATTATAGGAAAAGATTACTGAGCGCGGCGATAGTTTTTTTCATGGATATGGCGCTCGGTGCCGCGCATCACCCGTCGTCGTCGCTCTTTTTTTTGATCGGGTCGGATGGGTTCGAGCGACAGGAGCACGAGGTGTTGGTATTCGGCCAGGGCGGCTTCCAACTTTTCGCGCGGACGGAGAAAAAATCGGACGACGAATCGTTTAAGCAGCCCTCCGGTAACGTTTCGGTTGGGCTTGTAGTCGTGGCGCCGTCGTCGGTTGAGGGCTCGGATTTGTGGCCGAAGCGACCAAAACGAGGCGGTTTGCAGGTTGTATAACAGCAGCGTGTCGAAGATGTCGTGCCAGCAGGCGTCGGGCTTGTGGGCCGAAAAATTCGACAGTTGGAAGTAACTTTTGAGTGTGAAAAAGCAGCTCTCCACGCCCCAGCGATGGCCGTAGAGCACGCCGAAGACCGGATATGGGTAGCGTTTTTTATCCAGTAAAGTGGTAAGCAGCACCTCCACCTCGCCGGTTTTGAGCGTGATTCGGATGAGGCGGTAGGTGATCGTGGTCTCGAACGGCAAGTGCCCTAAGCCCAGTTCGTGCAGGGCCTGCCTGGCCCGGAGTTGGAGCCGTTCGGTGACAATTGCCTGGTTTTTACCGCTTTCGACAAAAGTTTTTACCGTGGCAGATCGATCAAGCGGCATCCGGATCAGGCAATGCGAGCCGTGCAACAGGTGCAAAAACGGGATAATGTGCGAGGCATAAGCGCGGTCATAAATCATGAGCACATCCGAAGGCAGCCGCGCGATGTGGCGCTGCGCCACCACCGATTCAGCCGTGTAGCGGGTGTGAAAATACCCCGAGGCGATCACCTCGTTGAGCAAATCAAAACACAACAACAGGCGCGTGGAAGGCACGCGATTGTGCTGATTGCCGTGCCAGCCGAACTCATCGCCCAGGCCCGGCGCATCGGGCAGCCGAAAACCCGTGCCGTCGGTCGCCCACAAGCGAAAGCCGCGCCAGCGCCGCACCGGAAAACAGCGATAAAACGCCTGCACGGAATACGCAAAAAAATCGCGATAAAACCGCGGCAGCACCTTTTGCCGCGCTTGGCAAAAAGCGCTTTTGCTCACCGCCAACTCGCCCGTGCCGAGTGAAGAAAAAAATTGGTCAAGTTCGACGAAAAGCGTTTTTTTGAGCAACCCCACGCCGAACCAAACCAAGCGATCCAGCCAAAGCGACCGCCGGCGGGTAAAATCCCGCCCCGGACGACGAAAATAGTGTTGAGGCTGATGCAGAACCGAAAAGGGAAATTGCCGCAAGGCTTCCAAATATTTGCAGAAGGGGGAGGACATGATTAACGGAATTTTTCACAAAATCCCCTTTCTGCTTTTTTTGACACAACTAAATGACTGGAAAACCGGCTAACTTAATGAGCATGAACAAAGCATCTGCGCCTATTTGCGGCAAACCCAACCCGCAACCCAACGCAGCCGCAAACAGCGCAGATGTCACCGTTAGCTATATTGTCCAACAAAATCTGTCTCGCACACCCTCCAACGCATAGAAGCCGGCCAGCCCGACAGAATCAAAGTCGAAGCCCTGGACGTCATGAAACTCGCCAAGGCAGGTATCGAAGTACCGGAGGAGGCCATCTACTACAACGACGAGGATAACGCCTATGATGAAGCCTTTGAGGGTGATTGGCTGCGTGTTCCCACGGGCCTTCACACCAAAAATTGATTTTCCTGGGAATCAATTTCAAAATTATCAAGTTTTTGACATAAAATTGCGCTTTCAATACGTGCCAGCGTACGCATTTCTCTCATCAAATGCTACGCATCCATGTCTCACATCTCGATCCTTCGCCCAAGTCGGCGAAACACCTGGCCGCTTTTTTTCGGCCTGATTCTGCTGTTCAGCGCGGTTTACCGGATTTCTTTCCAGCACACAGAACCTGTCCGCCACGAACAGCTGGAAATGAAAAAATCGCGCAGCCGGAACGAATCGCACGCCAACCAAAAGGCCCGCGACCGGGCTGAAGAAGAGTTTGAAAAATCGAAAGAAGCCTTTGACGAGTTGGACAAAACCGTCAACAAGACCCAAGAACAGAACAAACTATTGAACAAACTCCGCAAAAAAGTCGAACATTGGCGAAAGAAAAAGGGTTGGAAAGGCGAGCACCATTCGCAAAAACACAAAGGCAATTGACATGATCTACACGTTCCTTCTATATTTCCGGGGTGGGACCTACATCGAGCGGATCACTGCACCCGATGTACTTCGGGCCACGCATACCTGGGCAGAAAAAATTGCCCATGCCGGATATGTCGAGCATCTGGACGGGAAGGCATTTCTCAAAGTCTTTTACTACGACATCGAAGTTTTTCAGCCCAATGAAATCAACGGATGCCCTAATGTCTGGCATTTGTTCTTTCTGTTGGGGCGCCATAAAATGGATATTCACATTATCAAGACCTCAATGGAGCCGGAGCCCTTTGGTCAGGCGTTGGTTGAAGATCAATCCTTACACTCTTGATGAAAACAGCGTTTTATGGCGACTCAGACGATCAATCAGAAAAAAGCGGTAGAACTGCTCAGAGGCGGCCAGTCTGTAAGCGACTATGAAATTCACTTCAACGACGACCAGGTTGAGGCCTTGGATGCTTTTCTGCTCAGAAAAAATGGAATCGCAATCCCTGAGCATCTTGTATTTTATAACGACGAAAGCATTGATTTTGAAGATGATGCAGATATCACCGCCGAGGATTTTGAAAATGAAAAATTAGTACGGGTGCTTCGCGCAGAAGTTGTAGTGGACAGAGAGATTGCCGACTGGGTATCGCAGGGCAATATTGACGTGAATCAACTTCTTACCAATTTAATGAAGGACTTTTACAAAAACGCCAAAGCGACTTCAATGCTTAGTGTGGAGAATAAGAAGTCTTGACTTTTGTGAAAATCAAGATGAAAGGCGCCTGTCCTTTACTTGGCTCCAAGCCGCAGGACGGCGCCAGCGAGATTTTTTCAGTTATATTGTTTGGCAGTTAAGCCATCGGGCTGTACGTTTGTTCGGATAACAAATGAAATACACCCCGAAACATCTTTTCGCAACACCCACAGTTTCCAGAGCACGGAGGCTGTGGGTGTTGTTTATTGCAGCAAACAGCCGCTAAAAAAAATAGGAACATATTTTAATTATCAAACCCTTTTACAACTATGGCCAACACCTTACTGGACAACAACGGCTTGTCTTCCGAGTTTTTTTACCTCGAAATGAAAGAAGTTGATCCCCAAAATGGTAAAATTTGGGACGACAGAGACACCGGATCGAATGACAACGTAGCTTTCTGGAAAGCAGACCCCTCGCCGGGTTTTTATGCTTTGGGGCATTTTGCTACACGTTTTCATGATATCAACCCGGAAAAAGGGCAACGCGCTCCGGTTGCGATTACCCTGAAACCCAAACCGGGTTATGAAGACCTGTTGAAAGAACCCATTGGCTTTGATAAGATGTGGGATGATGCAGGTTCGGGCGGTTCTTACGGCGGTTGCTTCGTTTGGCGCATGAAATGTCCCGAAGGCTATGTTGCTTTGGGCGATATCGTGACCAGCGAAGACCCCCCCAACGCAGGCTCCGTGCGTTGTATCAAAAAGATTGCCGTAAACGCATTAGGTGCAACGGTGGCGCTCGTAGCAGGTGCGGGTTATTTAAATCTCGCCGAAAAGGGGGATTCCAGTCTCAAAGCATTTTGGACCGACGCGGGTTCGGGCGCCGATAAAGATGTGGCCATTTGGCTGATGAAAGCCACCAGCAGCGCATCTGCGCGCAATCAGGTTTACCTGGTAGCAGGCACTTTTAAGGCAAGCCGGCTCCATAACAATCAACCGGCTGATACTGCCTATGCTTTGGTGCTGAATTTTCCCGAAAATGATATTATGGAGAAGGTGGAAATGGGCGACAAAAAAATCAAGTTGAAAGGCAATTATGCCCCTACGGAAGAAGAGATGAAGGCCTCGGAAGTATCGAAAGAGTATTTTGTTCCATTTTTTGCCGTACAAGACCCCGATCACGAGAATCAACTGGAGCAGTTCCGGGCAAGCCCGATCTATAAAATCAGGAGAATTACGCGGTATGAAGTGATTGACAGTTATGAGCCTGTCAATACGGAAACCAAAGAATTCTCTGTAATGGTTGGCAGAAACGAGGAAAGCAATTATAACAACGAGATAGGCGTCACCCTCGGTTTGTCGGTCACGGCAGGCGGGAAGGCCGGCGTACCAATGGTTGCAGAAGGCGAAGTTAGCGTAACCGCCTCCATCGAGGCTTCTTACAGCCATTCATGGGGCGGCGCCACTTCAAAATACGAGGAGCGGACGTTTACCTATCCCCAAACGGTAACCGGCGGCTGCTTCGGCGTCCTTTTTCAGGCCAAAAGCACTTACACCATTTACCGCACGGATGGTACGTCGGTAAGCGCGCCGGTAGAAGTAAATACAAACGAATTTTATACCGATGAGTGGCGGCCTGCCGGTATAGTTACTACACCTGCAGCAGAAGGAAGTGCGGAAAAAACAGCCTCGCCCAACACCATTACCTTTACCATAGAAGCGCCTCCGGGCAAAACCATTATCCTGGAAGGACGCCTGGAAATCCGGGACGGGCAATTGACCAGCGTTCCCAACGTCATCAGTGTTCCAACGGTCATTAGCACCCCGGCGGTTCCGGTGGGGAAAACCGTGTTGTTTAACGCTTCGACTCCTCCTGTGCCCGTAAACAACAAACTTTCCCGCTCCTATACCAAAAAAGCGTGGATAAGAATTCCCGCTGGCAATCAAGGAGGTAATAACATAGTCTCGGGAGGAGTAACCGGACATCATGCTTTTTGGATAGACAATCGAAAAGTATGTTCCGGCCATAACGATGCGTGGTCCGCTGTAAAATGTGAAGATTCCGTATCGGAGGGCTGGGAGCATTATGCGGTTACCTACGATGCAGATACCCAGGAAATGAAACTATACAAAAATGGGAAAATGGTCAGTTCCGCAAAAGACGTGCCGCCTTACGGAGGAGAGAATTTCGTCCAGATAGGCAGGTGGAGTGGCCCAACTGGGGATTCCAATATTTTTACAGGTGAAATGGCCGAGGTGCGGATTTGGAATAATGCGCGCAGCGAAGACCAGATTGCCGCGCAGATGAATCTGTTTGTTCCCAAAGCAACAGCCGGTCTGATTGCAAAATATCCTGTCGACTGAGAATTTGGCCGCGCGAGGTGTTTTTACCTCGCGCATTTCTCCTGATTTCCGGATAAAGAAGAGTTCGGCGCAGCCAACCTTCCAGGACCTGCAAGGTGAACCCGCAAATTTCTGTAATCACCGAGGCACGAAAGCGCAGGGTTAAATTATGGGTTTATAGTAATTTAACTTGCGCTTCCGTGTCTCCGTGTTGATAAAATCCGCGCCAGACGCTTACGCCCTTTTCAGGCACGCTCAAAAACTCACTCCTATGCAAAACATTTTAGTCACCGGAGGAACGGGCAATCTCGGCGCAAGGCTGACTGGACGTTTGGCGGCTCAAGGCTATCAGGTGTCCGTGCTGAGCACCCGTGGAATTGATCCGCCCGCCCTTGCCGTTCGTATCCGGATCGGAGACCTCGCCCGGAATACCGGGCTTTCGGAAGCGACGGAAGGCATGGATGTGATTGTCCATTGCGCGAGCCATCCCGCCGGTTTTCAGGAAGTCGACGTTGCGGGCACCCAAAATTTGCTCCGTGCGCTCGACCGGGCACGCACGAAGCACTTTGTCTATATTTCCATCATCGGGATTCGCAAAAGCGATTATCCCTATTACCGGGCCAAACTTGCCGCTGAACAAATGATCCAGGGAAGCGGCATCCCTTGTTCCATTCTGAGGGCCGCCCAGTTTCACGAATTTGCGGCGTATATCCTGCAGACCTGCATCGACACGCGGAAAGGCAATATCGTATCCATCCCGGCCGGGATGAGGTTTCAATCGGTCAGCATCGACGAAGTCGCCGGGCGGCTCGCGGGATTATGCGGGCAAAAAGCGTCTGGATTGCTGCCCGATTTTGCCGGGCCCGAAGTATTGGACTTCGATGCCATGGCGCGAGCCTACCTGGAAGTCGCCGGCTTGCCGTACGAATTGAGGCAGGAAAAAACGGAGGACCTGCTCCATGAGGTGTTTCGTTCGGGTATAAATTTAAACCCTGCAAGCGTTGGCGGGAAAATGACCTGGCAGCAGTTTTTGAGCCTGAAATTTCAGAAGAGATGAAAATGGAAGGTTTTCAGGAAAGATTTGCTGAATGCGGTTGGGGCAATCAGGGAGCGCGTTCGGGAATCGGCGACTGTGGCCTAGCCCGCAGGCCCCCCCCCTCCCGCGCCAGCGCCCGAACGTTTTCCAGCACGTGCTTCATGTACTGCCGCCAGACGATTTTGGTAAACAACCATTGCAGCGGGTAGAGCCACGCGACATCGGAAATCATGGCGTAGCGGTATTCCACCCGCACCCTGCCATCGGGCAAAGGCGTGGTGAGCCATTCGCCCTGAAAGCGCTCGAAGCCCAGCATCCTGTATTTCAGGTCGCGCACTTCGATCTTCCAGTATTCGTTTTCCCTGCGTTCCAGCACCACGTCGAGCGCCGCTTCACCCCCCTTGAAGCCGAAGGCCCTGGTCATAAATACCTTCCGGCTACCGCCCGGTTGGCCCCAGCTCTCGTCATCGGTGCAATGCGTTACCTTGGGCATGGGCCCCCATCCGGAATGTACTTTGGTGATATCGCTGAGCATCGGACTTTTGAAGGCGCTTTCCAACGTGGTGTCGAATATGGTGGTGAGTGCGGTTCTGGACGTCATTATAGCGCTTGTATTGTTGTTATAATCAGGGTGTGCCTTGAAATATACGTATCTTTCACGTCGTCAAAAAAAAGAGCCGCCCGTTTCAGGCGGCTCTTTTTTCATAAAACCCTTATTGAAAGTGCATTACCGCACAAACAACAGTTCCCGGTATTTCACCAGCGGCCAGTATTGATCATCCACGATCGCCTCCAGATCGTCCACTGCGGCGCGGATGGCGTCCATTTGCGGTTTCACGTGGTGGCAGAAAATGTCGGCCTCGGCGCGGATGTTTTCGGCGTGGTGGGCCTGATCGTAAGCGGCGTTCATGGCTTTCAGGCCGGCGTTGATGGCGTCCAGGTCGGCGACGATACGTTTGACCGTATCCACCTGCAGGCGGGCCGATTGCACCATGTCGATGGAGCGCAGGGCGTTGATGTTGTTGGCCAGTTCGGTCTGGTAGCGCAGCACGGCGGGCAGCACCTGCGACACCACCAGTTCTTCGAGTGACTTGGCCTCGATGTCGAGCTTGGTGCAGTAGGCGTGGAGCTGGACGTTGTAGAAGGCGTCGAGTTCGGTGGCGTTCATTACGCCCGATTTGCCGTAGAGGTCCTGACCGAGTTTTTTGCCGAGCACGTCGAGGGCTTCCGGGGTAGTGGCGAAGTTGTTCAGGCCGCGTTTTTCCGCTTCTTCTTTCCACTCGTCGGAGTAGTTGTTGCCTTCGAAACAGATGGCTTTCGACTTGCGGATGTAGTTTTTCAGCACCATCAGGATGGCTTCTTCCTTGTCGGTGCCTTTGGCGGTCAATTTGTCCACATCCTGCTTGAATTCAGTGAGTTGCAGGCCCATCATAGCGTTCATCACAGCCATCGGGCCCGCGCAGTTCTGCGAAGAGCCTACCGCGCGGATTTCGAATTTATTTCCCGTAAAGGCAAACGGCGAGGTGCGGTTGCGGTCGGTGTTGTCGAGTTCGAGGTTGGGCAGTTTGGAGATCAGGTCGATGGCGCGTTTGACGGCGCCTTCGTCGGTTTTTTTGCCGTTGGCGATCTGGCCGAGCAGTTTGGTCATGGCTTCGCCGATGAACACCGAGATGATGGCCGGCGGCGCTTCGTTGGCGCCCAGGCGGTGGTCGTTGCCGGCGTGGGCGATGCTGGCGCGGAGCACATCGCCGTATTTGTACACGGCCATGACCGTGTTCACGAAGAAGGTCAGGAAGCGGAGGTTTTTGCTCGGTTCCTTGCCCGGCGAAAGCAGGTTGACGCCCGTGTTGGTGCCCATGCTCCAGTTGTTGTGCTTGCCCGAACCGTTGATGCCGGCAAAGGGCTTTTCATGGAACAACACGCGCAGTTTGTGGCGCCGGGCGACGCGCTCCATGATGTCCATCAGGAGCTGGTTGTGATCCACCGCGACGTTGATTTCTTCAAAAATCGGCGCCACCTCGTACTGCGCAGGAGCCACCTCGTTGTGGCGGGTGCGCACCGGGATGCCGAGTTTGTGGCTTTCCGTTTCGAGGTCGCGCATGAAATGGTACACGCGTTCGGGGATAGAGCCGAAGTAGTGGTCTTCGAGTTGCTGGTGTTTGCTGGCGGGGCGGCCGAGCAGGGTGCGGCCGGTCATGACCAGGTCGGGACGGGCGTTGAAGAGGGCTTCATCCACCACGAAATATTCCTGTTCCCAGCCCAGCGTGGCAGTCACTTTGGTCACGTTGGCGTCGAACAACTGGCATACCGGCACAGCGGCTTTATCGAGGAACGACTGCGAGCGCAGCAGCGGCAGTTTGAAGTCCTGGGCGTCGCCGCCGTAGGTCACGAAAATGGTCGGGATGCACAGCGTTTTTCCGTCGCCGACTTCCATGATGAACGCCGGGCTGCTGGGATCCCACACAGTGTAGCCCCGGGCTTCGAAGGTGCTGCGCAGACCGCCGGAGGGGAACGAAGAGCCGTCGGGCTCCTGTTGCACGAGGGCCGAGCCGGTGAATTCCTCGATCACGCGGCCGTCGTGGGTCATCGTGAAAAAAGAGTCGTGTTTTTCGGCGGTTTTGCCCGTGAGGGGCTGGAACCAGTGGGCAAAGTGGGTGCAGCCTTTGTCCTGCGCCCATTCTTTCATGCCTGCCGAGACCGTGTCCGCCACTTCGCGGCTGAGTTTCTGGCCGCTTTGGGTGGCGGCTTTCACCGTCAGATAGGCGTTCTCGGGGAGGTATTTTTTCATCGCTTCGTCGTTGAAGACGTTTTCGCCGAAATAAGAGGCGATGGTTTCTCCCTGACTTTCGATGAGATCGACCGGCAGGTGTTCGAGTCGGTTCTCAATGGTCTGGAGGGCGTGAAAACGAGCAATTGACATAAGTCTGTCTTGATTTTATGAAATGATGGAAGTGCAGCGTTGCGGGAAAGCGGAACCGGCGGCGAGGAAGGAGTATGGAACGGCGGACAAAATTCCGTTCAGCGAAAAGCCGGTTATTTTGAAGGTGTTTTTGCGAAAACGTGTTGATAAATTCAATGAATACTGAATTTCAACCCTGTTTTTTGCTTTCATGGCGCAAAAGTACACGCATTTTCAGCGAAAAACCTGTTTCGGATAAATTTTAATAAAAAAACTTCTCGCCCTGTCGGGTGCACAAATAAAGGGGGCTGTCCGAAGAGGCTCAGCCTCTTTGATCGAACAGCCCCCTTAACTCGACTTTCGCATTTTACCGGTTCAGTGGAAGGGTTTGGTGTTGATAAAGAGCAGACTTATTTTTTGCAGATCGCCTTTTCCGGCGATGTTCTGATCCGTGTCCCATCGCTCGCCCCTTGCTATTGACAAAATGCGAAAGTCGAGCTTAACCCTCCCAGCCCTTATAGTTCCAACGGTTGGCGAAGGCGTCGTCAGCGCAAAACCACGAGCTTTCCACTTCCCATCAAACTCGCCCGGTCAAAAATCCGGTAGACGTACATTCCGGCAGGCACCCGGCCGGTATCGAGCGCAATGCCGCGCTCCGAAACCTGCCCGGAAAACACCAGCTTGCCCGTCAGATCGCGCAACTCCAGCCAGGGTTGCTCCGGGCCGGCACCTTCGACGTTCAGGGTGGCGTTGCCCGATACGGGATTGGGGAATACCCGCCAGTTTTCCGCCGCGGCCCTTTCCTCCGAGGGTCGTGGATTGCCGCTCTCCGTGCCTACCGGGCAATTGAACGTGTTGAGGTGGGTTTCCACATAAGATCCGGAAGTCAGCCGCACCCCCACGTTGATGTAGTCCACATCTGCCTGTTGAGGCAGTACGTATCGGAAAACGTCGGACTGGCCGGCGGAAATACCCGTGTCCTGCGGCTTGAACCGCACGGAATACATCGGGGAATAATTGGGGTTGCGCGTGAGGTAGATGCGGCCGCTCGGAGCCGGGTAGAAGCCGTTATTGGCCGGCGAATAGGCCGTGATGCCATCGGGTACCCCAATATAGAGGTAGCTCAGTTCAGCCGCGCAGTGGTTGGTTACCCGGATTCGATAGGCCCAGTTGAGCGCGGCGTCGCGTTTGATGTCGACCAGTTCGAAGGTGATGCAGCCGGCGGTTTTGACGTCGCAGGGAGTATCGGGATTGTCGGCATTTTGAACATCTACCGTAAAACAGCAGCTCGCCGAATGACCGCAGGCGTCGTCGGCGCGGTAGCACACCGTACTGAGGCCGAGGGGAAAAGCCGATCCGCTCGCCACGCCCGACACTAAAGTAGTGCTCAAACCGGGGCAAGGGCATTCGGAATCCGCCGTCGGGGCATTGTAGACGACATTTGCCGAAGTGGCGCCGGCGGCGGCAGTGACCATCAAATTGGCCGGGCAGGTGATGCTCAGGGTGTTGGGCTGGTTCTCATTGAGTAATTCGAGCACGTAGGTAGCCAACGTGTCGCAACCACCGCCACTTGCGGGTAGTGTGGCCTGAATGATTCCCGGCTGATCGTACGTGGTTCCGCCGATGGTCACGCTTTCGCCGGGACAAAAACGGAGCGTATCGTTCAGCAGGGGTTGCGGCAGCAGTTCGAGGACAAAATTGGCCAGTGTGTCGCAGCCGGCGCCGGAGGCGGGCAGCAGCAACTGAACGGTGGCGGACTGATCGTACGTGGTTCCGCCGATGGTCACGCTTTCACCGGGACAAAAACGGAGCGTGTCGTTCAGAACGGGTTGCGGCAGCAATTCGAGCACGTGTTTCACCAATGTATCGCAACCATTTCCGGAAGCCGGCAGGGTCTCCAAGACGAGGCCGGGCTGGTCATACAACGAGTCGCCGATGGTCACGCTTTCGCCCGGGCAAAAGCGCAGGGTATCCAGCAAAACCGCCTGCGAGTCCAGGCAAATGGCTGTTAAATCGAACAGTTCTTCGTCGCTTGAAACGAAATTTTGCAACGAGAATTCCGAGTAATTCGCCGGAACGGATGGAAAGAAGACAAAGGAATTTGGAAAATCCGTGACCACCACATCTTGCTGCCGGGTGCAGCAACTTTCCAGGCGCCCGTCCGGATCGGTTTTGAGGAGTAATACATCGCCGGTCACCGACCCCTGGGTGTAGGTGCTGCCCACGCCGATCCAGCCGTCGCCGCTACGCCCGAATGAAGTCAAAAAACCGAACTCCAGGGTGCTGTACTGTCTGTTCCATAACACATTGCCTTGTGCATCAATTTTCATCAGCGCCGGTTTTTCGTCGAGTTGGGGGTCGTTGTTCGTTAACCGGTAATTCAGGTGCATGTTGAGCACGAATCCGCCGTCGTTGTCCGGTTCCAATTGAGGCAACTGTTGCAGCCATTGCGGGAAGTCGTAGCGTTTGGACCAGATAACCGCTCCGTCGGGCTGCACTTTTTGCACCCAGGCCTGCATTGCCGGGATGCCGGAGGACGGGGGATTTGAAGAACCGGACATGACGAGGTTGCCGTCGGTGGTCGGGCGGATGCTGTACAGGTCTTCCCGCTCCTGGCTATGGTAGCTGAATGCCTGCTGTACTTCGCCGGTTTCGAGGTCGAGCGCGGCCCAGATGCCTTGCTGCTCGTTGAAATTTACGCTGCCCGTTCCGCAACCGTACACGAGGCCGTCTTTTACAAACTGGAATCCCATGTAGTTGGCCCGGTCGGAGAAGGGGATTTTGCTCCAGATGACGTCGCCGTCGTTGTCGACCCGGACAACCACGGCGCGGGCTGAGGAGGCGAGGGTTTCGGTCCGTCGGCACGACAGGATGTACCCGTCGGGCAGCACGATCAGGTGCTCGCTGCCGTAGGTTTTCGGATCCTGCTGGCCCAGTGTTTTGTGCCAGACGATGTTGCCGTTGTCGTCGATTTTGAGCAGCCAGGCATTCACGTTGCCGGGGCCGTAGTTTTCGGTGGTGCCGAATACGATGAACCCGCCGTCGTTGGCGATTTTGGCGACCCGGAACTCGTCGTCGCCGGCAAATTCTCCATAGCTTTTTTGCCAGAGGATACTTCCATCCAGGCCGGTACGAATCAGTAAGGCATCGTAAGTACCGGTAAAATTGCCCTTGTTGGTGGCGCCGGCGATCAGGTAGCCGTCGGGCAGCTCGGTCACGGTGAAGCCAATTTCGGAACTAAGGCCGCCGATGGCTTTTTGAAAGGTCGGATTTTGACCGGAAAGGGAGAGGTAGAACAGGCAGAGCAATCCGAGGGCCGGACCGCGCAGGAATGAAATAGGCATAATGTGTAAAAGGTTTGGTGATGGGAAGGCGGGGTGAAATTAGCGCACCTGGCCGGCCCGATCCGGGCTATTGTCACAAAACCACCCCCCTGCCTTTCAGCGCCTAACCAAGGCGGTGTACAAATTGCCGCGGCCGAACGAAGAACGCTTTTCGCCCAGCTTTTCCACGGTCGCAAAACCTGCTGATCCGAATAGTGCCTTTAAAGCAGTGAAACTCAGCGGGTACGGCACCCAATGCTGCACCGGCTTTTCAAGGTCGTATTCGACGATTAAAAACTGGCCCTGAGGCTTCATGCAGCGCTCCAATTTGCGCAGCAAAGCGCTTTTGTCTGCCACGTAATGCAGCGAATTGGCCATCAGAATGCCGTCCAGCCCGCGCAGCCCGAGTTCGTCGCGTACAAAATCAAGTTGCATAAAGTCGATGCGGATGTCCGGTGGTGGCATGGCATCCGGCAGCGCGGAGGGTGTCTGATCCACGGCCCGGATGGCGCTGCCGGGCGGCAGCAGGCGGGCCAGCGCTCCGGTGAACAATCCCGAACCGCAACCCAGATCGGCCCAGACAGCCGGTTCGGGCGGCGGAAAACGGTCGTTCCGCAGGAGATCGAGGGCTTCCGATAATTGCATGACGAAGTGGCTATCCCTTTTTTTGAGCCAGCGCGAGGATGTCTTTTACTTCCAGCACCTGTTTTTCATACCCATACCGGGCGGAATTGATCATGGCCTGCGCCATTTCTTTCAAAGTCGTGACGAAGCCCGGAAAGGCAAAGCGCAGGGCAGGATACATCCAGGTCACGTATTTGTAGTACGGGAGCGTGTTTTTCAAACCTTTGGTAGGTTGCATATAGCCGGGCCGGAAATTGTACACCGCCCGGAAGGGCAGTTTTGTGAGGTCGTTTTCGGTCTTGCCTTTAACGCGGGCCCACATCGTACGGCCTTTTTCCGTGCTGTCAGTGCCCGAGCCGGAGATATAGCAGAACGTCATGTCGGGATTCTGCCGGCTCAGCGTTTGGGCGCAGTGCATGGTCAGTTCATAGGTGAGATGGTAAAATTCCGGCTCCTTCATGCCCACTGAAGAAACGCCCAGGCAAAAAAAACAGGCGTTGTAACCCGACAGCCGGTTTTCGATAGCCGACCAGTCGAAGAAATCGGCGTGGATGATTTCCGTCAATTTCGGGTGGCTCACGCCGCAAGGTTTTCTGCCGACGACCAGGACCTGTTCCACCCCTTCGTCCTGCAAACATTCGTGCAGTACGCCCTCGCCTACCATGCCTGTTGCTCCGGTTATTATGACTCTGATTTTCATGTTGTGTTGTGGTTGGTGATATTTTTCAGGCCGCAAGCTGCGGACATTTTCAGAATCTGTTTTGCGCTCTCCTCGATATGTTTTAAAGCCAACTGAAAAGTTGGCTTTACGCTGCCCGCTTTGCCTTTTCCCACAATACCGTTTGCCGCCCGCCGAGCAGCCGTAAAAAACCCGCGTACACGGCGTAATTCATCACGCAGAAATAATACGGCACAAAAAAAGCCTTGACCCGTACATGCCGTTTTTCAAAAAAATAACCCAGCACTGCAGCGGCGTAAAAAGCCATTTGCCCTGCCAGCAAAAGTTGGTAAATGAGGCGCCCGCTTTGCGCCAACGCAAGGTTTAACAATAGAATCACGGGCAGCAGCGCAGGCGCCAGCGTCCATCGCAGCACGCGGTGCGAGATGTACTGAACGCTCAGCACGCCGTAGCGAAACACGTTGAGCAGCGGCGCGAGCCGGGCGATGGCCTGCAGGCCCCCGGCGGCAATTCGCACCTTGCGTTTCAGTTCTTCCTGCACGGAAGCCGAGGCCGTTTCCACTGCGTAGGCGCCGGGTTCGTAGGCCACGCGCCAGCCTTTCTGGGCGATGCGCAGGGTGAGGTAAAAGTCTTCGATAAGGGTGTCGGCCGGTACTTTTTCATAGGCTTCGAGGCGAAAGGCAAACAGTTCGCCGGCTGCGCCCACGACCGACCAGAGTTCGGCGTCCCAGCGTTTCAGGGTGCTCTCGTAACGCCAGTAAATGCCTTCTCCGGCGCTGTTGGCGGCGCCGTGGGTGTTATTATCCATGGCAATGCGTTTTTCACCAGCCACAGCCCCGATTTGCGGGTTGTTGAAATGCGCTACCAGCCGGAGCAGGGCTTCCGGATTCAGCAGGGTATTGGCATCGGTGCTGACGATGACGGGGCTGGTCACCTGCTCCATGGCCCGCTGGAAAGCGGCGATTTTGCCGCGGCGTTCGGGCTCGTGCAGGTGCAGCCAGCGGATGCCGGGCGGGAAGGGAAACCCGTGCACCAGCTCCGGCGTAGCGTCGGAAGAGCCATCGGTAACGAACAGAAAGAGGATTCGATCCGACGGATAGTCGAGCGCAATCGAATTGGCGATTTTGGTTTCGATACAATCCGCTTCGTTGAAGGCGCAGGTGATGAACGTCACTTCTGGCAATACTGCGGCCAGAGGGGGGCGGGGGGCGCGTTTTCCTCTCTGGTTTTCAACAAAATATACAGCAAAATGCCGTAGCCCAGGTAGGCGTAGAATACCGCGATAAGCGCGGCCCAGAACAAAATTTGGAGCAAGGGAACCGGCATGGCGCTGCAAGGTTAGCGGAAATTCGGGGCCGGACAAATCCTGTGCCATGCTCGACGCCCTGGCAGGCGAGGGTCTGCGGCGCACATTGTCGTGTATGGAGTTATATTAGGGGGTAATTTTTAACCAAAAAATGGTAGGTTTCGGCGGGGAGCGGTTTTTTAACCTAATTTTTTGTGACACGCCGGAGCGCCCTTTTGGGCCAGTATTAAGTCTGCATTTTTAATTTAAAAGACTGATTTTTAATAACTTATTCAATAGTCGACTCAACAAGTCGATTTTAAATGTGCCCGAGCCGGCCTTTCGATCGGCTTCGGTCATTTGCAAATCCTGCTTGTGGCGCTATTTTTGTTCCATGCGATGCGTGATCGTCCCCCCGAACTCGCTGACGAACTTCATCTGAACTTAATCCTCTAACTGATGAGCCGGCATGTTTTTATACCTGCTGGCGCAGTTCTTTTAATCCACTCGCGCGTCGCACTCTTCCAACCAATCTGTCTTCCGTCTTGCTGCCAGTGGCTTGCCCTGGCCGGCCTTAATCAGCGAGTCAACCCGGGCATACTCCTGTTCCGGTGTTTGTATTCTTATCATTCTTTGCAACGCTTTTTGAGGCAATGGCCGGTTGTCGCTCCCTGCGGTGTCCGATCTCATGGTGCGCCGCAGAAAGACGCCGCTCAATCATCGGAAGCCCCTTTGGGGACCCTGGGATACGTCACGACATTGAATTTTAATCCTTCACGATTCATTTATGCAACACTCCTGAAATGAACAAACGATTACTCCTTGTGGAGGGCCACGACCACCTGCGCAAACTGCTCGGGGGCTTTTTGTCCCAGTCATTCGATGTCACGGGCGCCAGGGACGCCCTCGAAGCCATGGCCTGGCTGGGTGCCGGTCTGGCTCCCGATGTAATCCTGGCAGATGCCGGGCTGACAAAGATTTCCGGCGCACAATTTGTAGCATCCCTGCGCAACAGCGGTTTGCACGGCGACATTCCGGTGGTGGTCATTGGCGACGATGTGGAGCACGAGCATCTTTTCATCCAGAACGGCGCCAGTGCCTACCTCGACAAGCCCTTTGATCCCCTGTTTTTACAACAGCTCCTGGCGGAACTCACCGCCAGCACCTCAGCGACTTTTCCCGCCTGAGCTGCCGACCTCAGCGGCCACATCTGAATAAAAGATTTTAATCCGCGCTCAATTTCCGATCCCTGATCGAACAGGCTCCTGCCAGGAGCCCGGCGCTCAGCAACACTAACAACAACCTTTAGTCCCATGTATTTTCATCTACAACAACCTGCCTCTACCCTGGCTACCAGAGAATTGCTTTTCGTAGGCTTCGGACATGCCTTCGACGCCAATATCTCTGACTACCCTTATAACAACGAAACGTACTCCTTCGACCTCGTCAACGACGCCCAAACCGCCCAGCAATGGCTGAATGCCCGTGTAGAACGCCTCGAGACTTTCCAGCTGCCTTTTGCCATTTTTTTTGAACTGCGCTGGCTGCTGGAGGGGCATCTTCACTTCCTTCAGGATATCCGCCGTCATCCCGACCTTCAATTTGTGCCCCTGGTCGCCCTGGCCAGCCCGGGGCAGGACATCGACCGCGCGCTGTTGTTGAAAAACGGACTCGACGACTGTTATACCATCCCTGTTGAATGGAGGCGCCTCGAAGCACGACTCGATTTTCTGAATCAGTACAAAGCCGTGCTGCTCGAAAAAATTCCCACCCTGCAAAGCGAGTCTTTCCGTTTCAAAATACCGCCCGGCAAACGCATTTTTGATTTTTTACTCGCTTTGTCGGCCATCCTTGTTTCTTCCATCTTCTGGCTTCCGGCGGCAATCGCGGTATTACTGGAAAACGGCTGGCCCATCATTTACCGCTCCAAACGCGCCGGAGCGCATTACCGCGTGTTCGACTTCTGGAAATTCCGCTCCATGTACCGGGACGCCGACCAAAGGCTCTCCGATTTTTACACCCAGAACCAATACCATGCCGGCAGCCCCAATGGCGCTCCCGTCTTTTTCAAAATGGCACGCGACCCGCGCGTCACCCGGGTGGGCCGCGTCATTCGCAAATACAGCATCGACGAACTGCCTCAACTGATCAACGTGCTGCGCGGCGAAATGTCGATCATCGGCAACCGCCCGCTGCCGCTGTACGAAGCTAAGGCCCTTACCCGCGACGAATGGTGCGCCAGGTTCCTCGCTCCGGCCGGCCTCACTGGCCTCTGGCAGGTGAACAGACGCCACCAGCCCGCTATGCGCGACGAAGAACGCATCGCCCTCGATGTCGCCTACTATCAGGATTACACTGTGTGGACCGACGTGAAAATCCTGCTCAAGACTTTCAAGGCATTTGTTCAAAAAGAAGAAAACTGAAAGGATTGATTCGATTGATTCGATTGAGTGATTGATTCGATTACACCCGATCGCGTACAATCGAATCAATCACTCAATCGAATCAATCGACCAATCAAGCCATGGTCTCCATCATCACCGTCAATTACAACCAGGTCGCTGCCACCTGCGCCCTGCTGGACAGCATCCGGCGACAGGACTACCGTGCCGTGGAACTGATCGTAGTGGACAACGGTAGCCGGGAGAATCCTGAACAAGTGTTTGCGAGCCGCTACCCGGAGGTTAAATTTATCCGCAGCGAACGAAACCTGGGCTTTGCCGGCGGCAACAACCTGGGCCTCGAAGCTGCCACAGGCGATTATTATTTTTTTGTCAACAACGACGCCGAACTGACCAATGGCTGCATCAGCCGGCTGCTGAATTTGTTCCAAAAACAGCCCCGGCTGGGCATGGCGAGTCCGCTCATTTGTTACCATCCCGGCCGAAAACGGCCTGTCGATTTTATCCAATACGCCGGCATGACGCCCATACACCCGCTCACAGCGCGCAACCGCACCCTCGGCCAGGGCGATCCCAACCAGGGGCAGTTTTCCGAGGCCACGCCCACTGCCTATGCCCATGGCGCAGCCATGATGGTGCCACGGGCCGTGGTGGAACGTGCGGGAACGATGGAGGCCGGTTTTTTTCTGTACTACGAAGAACTGGACTGGGGCGAACGCATCCGACGGGCAGGTTACGAGATTTGGGTGGAACCGCACGCTCGGGTGTATCACCGCGAAAGCCTGACCATGGAGCCACTCGGCGCCCTGAAAACGTACTACCTGACCCGCAACCGTGTCTGGTTCATGCGGCGTAATTTCCAGGGACCGGGATTGTGGGTGTTTTATGCGTTTTTGTGGACGGTAGCCCTGCCCAAAAACCTGCTGGCTTATGCCCGGCGCCGTGAATGGGAGAGCTTGCAAGCGTTCTGGCGAGGTGTTTTGTGGAATTTCGGGAGGAAGAAGAACCGATGGGAGCAGCTGCGGGACGCCGTGCCCTTATCTTCCCTCGTGCCAAAAGACCAGGTGCTGAACCCGATTTGACGACTCGCTTCGGGCTGGTTTGCAGTCGCGTATTTTTCCTTTCCTCCGATCTGGTGTTTGAAAATGACGTTGCTTTCGACTTTCTACTTTCTCCTCTCCGGCTGGGTCATCCTCCAACTGATCTACCCATTGCTCACCGTATTGGCCGCCCGACTGTTCGGCCACGAACGCCTGCCTTCAAATCCTCAAATCCTCAAATCCTCAAATCCTCACCTTACCGATTTCGCCTGCATCATCACCGCCTACCGCAACGCCGCCATTGCCAAGCCCCTGGTGGAATCACTGTTGCAGCAAACGCACGTGCGCTGCATGATTTACCTCGTGGCCGACGAATGTCCTGACCCGGATTTTGACCTGAAAGACGGGCGTTTCGTGCTGCTCCGCCCCGAAACGCCGCTTCGTCTGAAAGCCAAAAGCATTATTTACGCAATGGCGCAGCTCCGCCGGCCACACGATTACACCGTCATTTTTGATGCCGACAACCTCGCTCATCCGCAATTTCTCGAAACCATCAGCCGCTACGCCCATGCCGGGCACCGCTGCATACAGGGCCGTCGTACCGCCAAAAACACGGACACCGGCATTGCCGCCGCCGATGCCCTGGGTGAAGTGTATAAAAACTACATCGAGCGCTACGCGCCATATCTGCTTGGCGGTTCGGCTGTGATCAGCGGTTCCGGCATGGCGACCGAAACGGAATTGTACCTCGCCTACCTCGCCAGTCCGGAAATCGAACAGGGCCAGCAGTTGGGAAAAAAGATGCTGCAGGAGGACAAAATTCTTCAAAACTTTCTCCTGCGCCGGGGCGAACACATCGCCTACGCCTGGGACGCTGTTTGTTACGACGAAAAGGTGGAAACCGCCGCCGCCGTGCAGACGCAGCGCAGCCGCTGGCTGTTCTCCTATTTTCAAAACATCCCCAATGCCCTCGATATCCTAATGCGCGGACTGCTGCGCGGCAGTGCCAACCAGTTCTTTTTCGGTCTGGCCACACTGGCTTTGCCCCTGTTCCTCCAGGTGGGCCTGGCGCTGCTGCTCACTGCAGTTGGCCTCTTTTTTGCCCCTGTCATGTCGGTTGCCCTACTGATCGCCATCGGCGTTTTTGCGCTGAATGTGCTGTGGGTATTGCGCTTGTCGGGTGCGCCCGGCGCGGTATGGCAGGGCATCGCGGCTGTGCCGAAATTCGTGGGGCGGCAGGTGCTGGGACTGTTTGGGATGCGTAATCCGGATCGGAATTTCAAACATTCGGAACACCATCATGCGGTGTCCGTGGAAGATATTTTGCAGAAGAAAAGCCGCTGAGGCTGGCTTCTGGCTGGCGCGAGGCTTAGCCTTGTGCCGACGATTAGTTGGGCTTGGCCCAACTAATCGTCGGGCGCAGCCCGACAAGATTATACGACACGAGGCTAAGCCTCGCGCCAGCCCCGCCAGCCGCGCCAGCCGCGCCAGCCACATTTCGAATCAAAAATCAGGTTTCATGTAATCGTCAATCATCAATCGAAGTAAATGACCACCGCACCCACCGGCAAACTTCCTTTCCCCGAATTCGCCAAGGGCTACGCGATCTTCACCATCGTGCTCTACCATGCCCTGCAAAAACTGGCGCTGCCCGGCTGGGCCGCCCAGGCAGCGGGTTTCGGCGGCACGGGCGTGCATTTGTTTTTTCTGTTGTCGGGCTTCGGATTGGGGCTGTCGAGGGCAGAGGGCTCGGCCGTGGACTTTTACCGCCGCCGGCTGGTAAAGGTGTGGTTGCCCTACGTGTTGGCGCTGAGTATCAGCCTGTTCGCGGCAATCGAATTCGGGTTGTTCCCCGACGGTTGGGGCGCATGGCTGGCTGGTGTGGGGCTGTATCAGATGTTTTACGAGCCGTACATCCAGAGTTTCGGCGGGCATTTTTGGTTCATCAGCGCTATTGTGCAGTTTTATCTGGTGTGGCCGCTCTTGCTGCGTTTGCGTCGGCGGATAGGGAAAGCGGAGTTGTTTTTCGGCGTTTGCCTGACTCTTTCGCTGGGCTGGTGGTTGTTGGTTTTTGTTTTGGGGAAAGGCCAGTTAAGAACCTGGAACAGTTTTTTTCTTCAATTTCTGTGGGAATTTGCCTTAGGTATGCTGCTGGCAGAGCGCTACAAGACCCATTCGCCCCACCAGCCAAGAGGCGATTTTTGGAATTACCCGATGGCCTGGAATGCCGTCGCAGCCGCGTTTTTTACCGGGCTCATGCTGCTGATGGTGCTGAAACTGGGCGCTGCTGGCCGCATTTTCAACGATATTCCGGCGCTGCTCGGTTACACGGCCTTATGTGTTCTGTTGTTTCAATTCAGTGAAAAAGGACTGCCGGCCTTGCGCCGGTTTTTCGTGTGGGTGGGCGGCATCTCATTTGCTTTATACCTCATTCACGTGCTGGTTTTGGATTGCTACCTTCAATTTTTAACCGAAAACGGTATGAAAATCAACTTGGTAACACTGCTGCCATTCCCCGTTCTGGCCCTTGCCGGCGCCTGGGTATTTCACCGGCTTAGCCAGGTTTTGATCAAAAATCTGACGCCCCGCGCGACCGTTTCAGGCCGCCAGAATGCGCTGGCCCACGAAGATGCAGGCCTCGCCCCCGATTCTTCCGCCGGTTCCAACAGTCGCCCGTTATGAAACGCTGGCTGCTCATTTCCCTGCTGATCAATCTGCTCCTGTTGGCGAGCGTGTACTACGGTGTCCGCCGAATCGGTGGCTGGCGCTACCTGCTGCAACGCGTGCAGCACGATGAGTCGGGACCTTACGCGAACCGCCACGACCAGTTTGCCCGGTTGCCTGAAAGATCGGGCGCCGTCGTATTTGCCGGCGACAGCCACATTGCGCAATGCGAGTGGCACGAATGGCTGGGCGACGACCCGCCGGTGCTCAACCGCGGCATCATCGGCGACGGCGTGGAAGGGCTGCTGACCCGGCTGGATTCGGACGTTTTACGATTTCAGCCCTCTCGGGTCGTGGTGTGTATCGGCGTAAACGACTTGTTTTTTGGTAAAAAAACCGAGGACATCGCCCCCCGCTACCGCGAATTGGTGCAGAAAATCCGCAGTGGCGCGCCCCAGGCCGAGCTGCTGCTGGTGAGCGTGTTGCCCGTGAACAACCGGGTGCGCGACACGGGCCTCGACAACGCCCGGGTGAAGGCGCTCAACGAGGCCATCCGCAAAATCGCCGGCGAATGGGCCTTGCCCTACCTCGACCTCTATTCCGAACTGGCCGATGCCGACGACGAACTGGCCGCAAAATTCACGGCCGACGGGGTACATTTGAACGGGACGGGATATGCCGTCTGGAAGCATAATTTAGCGCCGTTCTTTCAAAAAGACTCAACCCACTGAAATGACCAGCACCTTGCGATGGCTTTGGATTCCGACAATCCTTTGCGTGTTGACAACAGCCATTTTTGCCCAAAAAGCGGAACGAAAACTGATTTATACCGCCGCTTCGGGCGAAGAATTGCCCGAACTGATGGAGAAACGATCGGTGTATACCTATCCGAATGCCCATTTGCTCAGCATGTTTTTTGTCCGGGAAGCCGAGGGCTACCGCGTATTTCACAACGGTGTGGACAAGGGCCTGTACTCGTATGTCCCGGGCCTGATACCCGAAGTAGATTTCTATGGCAACCTGATTTTGCCCATCCTGATGGATGGCGGGCAAGGCGTGGAAATCAACGGTGTACAGCACGGCCCTTTTAAAAAAATCAAAAGTGCAGAAGTGAGCAACGGTCACCTGCTGATCGAACACTACGACCCGGAGACGAAGAAAACCTTTTTGTACCTGGATAATAAAAACGTGCGGGAATCCTTACCGGGCCGCGGTTTAGGATTGGTGAGGGTCGACGCGGCGGGCAACCTGATCCGCGATGAATCGCGCAACTATTCCACGGGGGCGGCCACTGCTATCTTCGTCAATGATTCGGTTTTGTGTACCAATTGCGGAATTGGGTATAACAACAGCGCAGGGAAGTATTATTTCTTTCTGTACAGAAGCCATGAGGACAAAGCCAAAGGCCTCGACACCTGGCATTACCTGCTCAATGGCCAGCGTTACGGCCCCGTCTCGAACTACTGGGTGCCGCGCATCGATTCCTTCGGCAATTTTGTGATGCCGCACCAGTGGGAAGGGAAGGAGTACGTGCAGATCAATCTGGCGCGCTTCGGCCCTATCCGGAATGTTAAAAGCGTGCGTTCTAGCACGGGCGCCTTCGGCGTGCTGTTCAAATTCCAGGCGCCGGAAGATTTGAAATTTCCGAGGCATTTGTATGCCGACGGCATGGTGCTGGGGCCTTATGATTCCATTCAGGTGTACCAGGGTTCCAATGTGTACTACTTTGAAACGGAAGGCAAAAGGAGGCTCGGGCAAAACGGCCGGACTGTTTTCGAATTCCCGGCGGGTGTCCAAATGAAATCCTTTCAATCCAATGACAAGGGCAGGTACTTGTTTACGTTGACCGACGGGAGCGTGTACTTCAATGATCAGCTGCATAAAAAATACCGGAACTTGGAAAACGCCGCCCTGCTGGACGATGGGTATTACGTGCTTTACCGGAACGAACAAGAACAATCGATTGTAGAGATCGACAGCCGCGAGTTCATTTGCGGCGATCTCCCGGCCTATGCCAACTGGAGCCTCGCGGGCGACGGCATGCTGTTCAGCACGGGCCACCGGCATTTTTTGAAATTTTCCCGAAAAGCGAATTATTTCTACGTCGACGGGCAACGCTACGAAAGCCCTTCGGAGGACATCCGGTTTTACAACCTGCTCTCCGAAAATGCCTTCGCCTGGCTCACCGTCGAAGGCAATAAATACTACTGGCATTACCTGAAACTCGACTGATCGCAACAGCCCAACCCGACCGATGTTTTTCAATTCGATCACCTTCCTGGTCTTCTCCCTGGTCTTTTTTCCGCTCTATTTTGCGTTGAAAGGGCGGGCGCGGCTGTGGTGGATTCTGGGGATGAGTTACCTGTTTTACGGGTGGTGGGACTGGCGTTTTCTGGGACTGATCGGATTTTCCACGCTGATGGATTTTTATTTCGGCGAATCCATCGGCGGTTCGGAAGAGCCGCGGCGGCGGAAGTTTTTCCTGGTGTGCAGCATGGTGATGAACCTCGGGTTCCTGGCCGTTTTCAAGTATTTCAACTTTTTTATCGACTCCTTCGTGGCGCTGCTGCACGGTTTCGGGCTGAACGCTTCCCTGGGAACGCTGGAAATCCTGCTGCCCGCCGGTATCTCGTTTTACACTTTTCAGAGCATGTCGTACACCATCGACGTGTATCGCAGGGAGATCCCGGTGGAGCGCGACCGGCTGAAATTCGCGGCGTTTATCGCCCTGTTTCCGCAGCTCGTGGCCGGCCCGATCGTACGCGCCCGCGACCTGCTGCCGCAGATGAACGACGACAAGCGCTTCGAATGGGAGCGTTTTTACTCCGGCCTGGGGCGCATCCTGTGGGGCTTGTTCAAAAAAATAGCGATCGCCGATTCCCTGGCGCCTTTTGTGGAGCAGGTGTTTCATGCACCGCAAACCTTCGGTTCGGCGCATATTTTGCTCGGGGTGGTGTTTTACTCGTTTCAGATTTACTGCGATTTTTCAGGCTATTCGGACATTGCCATCGGGCTGGCGCGGATCATGGGATATTATTTCCCCGAAAATTTCCGCACGCCGTATTTCTCCCGCAGTTTCTCCGAATTCTGGACGCGCTGGCACGTGTCGCTTTCCTCCTGGCTGCGCGACTACCTCTACATCCCGCTGGGCGGCAACCGCCACGGCAAATGGAATACCTACCGCAACAACATGCTGACCATGCTGCTCGGCGGCCTCTGGCACGGCGCCAACCTCGCGTTTGTGTTTTGGGGCTTTTTGCACGGCCTGTACCTGGTGCTGCAAAGGTTCGTGAGCCCGGTTTGGCGCGGGTTTGTGCGCACCGTGAGGCTGCCCAAATTTGCCGACGACGCCCTCACGATGGCCATGGTGTACGTCCTCACACTGCTGGCCTGGGTGTTTTTCCGCAGCGGGAGCGTGGGACTGGCCGGGGGCGACAGCTTCGGTACGGCGAGCAAAGTGCTGGCCGGCATTTTCAGCGGAGAAGGATTTTCCTGGAGTGCGGTGATCAACAAATTCCAGGCCCTGAAAGGCTTTCTGCTGATCGCGATCCTGCTGGCGGTGGAGGTCACAAATTTCCGCTGGCACTGGAACGTCCGGCAGCTGCGACAACCCGCGCTGCGGCTCGTTTCCTTTGCCGTACTGATCTGGCTGATCGCTTTTTTCGGCACCTTCGGCGGCAACGCGTTCATCTATTTTCAATTCTGACCGCCCATGAAACATGCCCTTTGGTTCCTCGGATTTTTCCTGCTGCTGTTTGCCGGCGACCGCTTTGCGGGCGGGCTGTTGCAACGGCAGGCCGACGGCAGCCAGTTCCGGTATTCGCGGCTCTACCGGGGCGACGCGGCGGCGGACATTTTGCTGCTGGGCAATTCGCGCGGACTCACTTTTTACCAGCCTTATATTGAAGAAAAAACCGGGCTTTCCACCTTTAATTTCAGCTACAACGGCCTGCCCATGAACCTGGCCAGGGTGCTGGTGCTCGACTACCTCGACCGCCATGCGGCGCCCCGGCTGCTGCTCATCGACATCACGACCTGCGACCGGGAGAACAAGCCGCTGATCGCGGGATTCTTGCCGTATTCCGCTCATTCCCAACGGCTTGACACCTTGATCCATCGGGCCGACACGAGTGCCTGGACCGGCGGGCGGGTCTCCGCCCTGTACCGTTTCAACAACGAAGTGTTCCAGCGGGCGCTGTATTACCGCCAGCGCAGCGACGAGGATTGGCTGCTCGACCGGGTCATCCCCGAACGCCTGGCCGCCGAGGTGGACAGCAATTCCTACGACATTGAACTGAAGGAGGACCTGGTGCGCCAACTGTCCGAAACGGTGGCCGCAGCCCGCGCAAAAGGCGTGGCGGTACAACTCGTCATCAGTCCCTATTTTCCAACATTTCGGGTCGATGGGCTGGATGCGCTGCGTGCGGCGGTGGAACAAGCCACCGGGCTGCCCGTGCACGATTACCGCGCGGCGCTGAGCGACCCGGCGGCATTCGGCGACTTCATGCACCCGAACAAAAACGGGGCGAAAGCCTATATCGATGTGTTGAGGAAAGAGGGCGTTTTGCCGTGAATTTTTGAAATTAGAAACAAGATTAAATGCGAATCAGAGGCTCATTGCGAGCGCTGTTTCTTTTGACAGAGTTTTTTTTAGACAGGACAAACATGATCAACATGATCAACGTCGGCTCCGCCGACTTGCCCCCACATGGCGGCGAAGCCGACAGGATATGATCATGTTGATCATGTTTGTCCTGTCTAAAAAAACTTCGCCAGAAAAAATGCCAGCCTTTCCATCTTCCTAACCTTGTCTCTTTTCTCCATCCCCCGCCAATTGGAATATCTCCCCCAAATTCCGCCCCAGCCCTTCATAGTCCAGCCCGTACCCGACTACAAATTTGTTTTCGATATCGAATCCCACGAGGTCGACCGGCACGGGAAATTCGCTGGCTTCGGGTTTGCGCAGCAGGGCCACCACGCTTACGGACGCGGGCTGTTCGGCCTGCAATTGTTCGAGGAAAAAATGCAGGGTGCGGCCCGTGTCGACGATGTCTTCCACGATGATGATCGGGCGGCCTTCGAGGCTCATTTCGAGCCCGATGACCGATTGCACCTGGCCGCTGGAGCGCGTGCCGGCGTAGGAGCGCAATTTGACAAAAGCAATTTCGCAATCGGCATCGAATGCCCGGATCAGGTCGGCGGCAAACATAAAGGCTCCGCTTAGAATGCTGATAAACAGCGGGTTTTGACCTGCATATCGCTCCGTGAGCGTCGCGCCGAGTTCGCGAATGCGCTGCTGAATGTCGGCTTCGCTCAGGAAAGGCACAAACTCCAGGTCGTGCAGGCGGATGCGTTTGTCGGGTGGTTGTTGCATGAGGTAAAGGTAGTGTGGTAGTATTTAACACGGAGGCCCGGAGACGCGGAGGGATTCTTTCATAATGACAACTGCGTGCTTCGTGCCGCCCTGTTAAATCTCTCCTCCAAGGCCTACTTTTGTAAAAAAAACAGCCATGCCTTCCCTGCTGCCTTTCCTCCAACCCGACCGCCTCGAAGCCGGCTGCGACGAAGCGGGCCGCGGTTGTCTGGCGGGGCCGGTGTTTGCGGCCGCGGTCATTTTGCCGAATGATTTTTACCATCCCTGGCTGAACGATTCCAAACAACTCACTGAACACCAGCGCGATGTGCTTCGCGAAGTCATCGAAAAAGAAGCAATGGCCTGGGCCGTAGCCCGCCTGGACGCGCCGGAAATAGACCGGATCAATATTCTGAAAGCGTCGCTGGCGGCCATGCACCGGGCGCTCGATGCCCTGACACTGCGCCCCGAGTTCATTCTCGTCGACGGCAATCGTTTCGTGCCATACGCCGGCACGCCGCATGCTTGTGTGGTAAAAGGCGACGGCAAATTTGCCGCCATTGCGGCTGCGTCGGTTTTGGCCAAAACCTATCGCGACGAATATATGCTCCTGCTCGACGCCGAATGCCCGGGCTACGATTGGGCCTCGAACAAGGGTTACCCGACCCTGGCCCACCGCGAGGCCATCCGGCGCCAGGGGGTGACGCGGTATCACCGGCGGTCGTTTCAGTTGCTGCCGGTGGGGGAGCAGTTGGAGCTTTTTAAGGTTGTCACGTTTACGAAACCTTCAAGGTTTCGTAAACGTAAACCTTCAAGGTTTCGTAAACGTGACAACTGAACTTACACTTTGAAATCGAGCAGAAACTCCTTCACGTCGTTTCGGAAACCGGCTTCGTCCTGGTCGCAGAATTGCACTTCGACCGGCAGTACAAAGATCGGAAGCTTGTTTTTCCACAGAAAAGACTCATGGAGTTCGAGGCGCATGGCGTCTTTTTCCGTGGTCAGGATGATTTTTCGCTGACTGTCCAGCGCGTCGAATCGCCGTAGAAGTGCGAGCAAGTCCGTTTCTTCGTAGAAGTGGTGGTCTTCGAATTCCAGCGTTTGTACGGACCGCACCTCGCCGGAGAGGTATTTCATCAGGTAATCCGTGTTGGCGATGGCGCTGAGCAGCAGCACATCGGTCTGGCTATCGAGCATCCGGCGCACATCGGGGCGCAGCAGGTCGTAGGGATCGGCGTATCGGTATCGGGAAAAATAGACCCGCTGGCGCGGGTAAGGGTCAATTTCGCGCAGCAAATCCTGCCTTTGGCGGGCGCTGAGATCGGGCGGGCATTTGGTCACGATGACGATATCGGCCCGGCGAAAACCGGCGCGCCATTCGCGCAGGCGGCCCGAGGGCAGCAGCCAGTCGCGGGTGAAAGGCCGGTCAAATTCGGTGAGCAAAATGTTCAGTCCGGGCGTCACGGCCAGGTGCTGGAAGGCGTCGTCGAGCAGGACGCATTGGGTTTCGGGGTTGCGTTTCACCACTTCGGGCACGCCCAGGGCCCGGCTTTCGCTCACGCTGATCGGGATGTCGGGGAATTTGCGTTTGAACTGCAGCGGCTCGTCACCGGCATCTTCGGCGGTGTCGATGGTGGCCACCTGGCGGAATCCTTCGGTTTTGCGGCCGTAACCACGGCTGAGTACGGCCACATCGACGTACTGGTCGAGCCAGCGCAGCAGGTATTCGATATGCGGCGATTTGCCGGCTCCACCGACTGAAAGGTTGCCTATGGAAATGACGGGAAGGTCGAAACGCACGCTGCGCAGCAGTCCGATGCGGTAAAACAGATTGCGCATACCGATGCCCAGGCCGTAGAGCAAGGCCAGGGGCAGCAGCAGAATGCGAATGAGGATGTCGTCTGACATGAGTCGGGAATGTCGGCCCTAAACAACCGTAGCCAAAACAGGGTTGCAAGTATTCGATCCCCAAGGTCGAAAAACCTTCGGGATTTGAACGGACGGATCGTCGAGTGGCGCCATATTGCCAGGCGTTTCAAATAATTGTCCCGCTTGGAACATTAGTATTGTACAAATTGAGTTTTCACCAGGTTTTTTTGGGGATTATGGTCGTCGGACGCCAACCACCCGCCGCCTTTTCACCATGGGGCCACAAACATATGTACCATGTCTCGCAAACCCACGCATCCGGCCCTTGGATGGCCGCTCAGCCTGATTGTCGTCGCTTTTGCCATTTACACGCTGCGCCATCTGGATCAGCTGATGGTCGCCATGGACCACTGGGCCGGCATTACGCCGTAAAAAAAGAACGCTGATAGTCATTGACTATCAGCGTTTTAGTTTGGGTTTGAAACCCTTCGGTGGTACCTCCCAGAATCGAACTGGGGACACATGGATTTTCAGTCCATTGCTCTACCAGCTGAGCTAAGGCACCGTGCTGCTGGGAAAAGCGGATGCAAAAGTAGTAGCATTTGGCGCAAAAGGAAAGTCTGCATTTAAATTTTTTTTCCACCCCGTATTTCTGCCGACCTTTGCCGCGGCAATTTTGTGAAATCCATTGCCGATTGATATGTCTGATTTTCAAGAAGCCAGCTACGCTTCGCACGCCGAAAATTTGAAAATGGCGGCGGTTTATCCGGCCGGGAAAGCGCCCTGGGATGGCCTGACGCGCAAGGGAAGCGTCAATTACTGGCGCCATCTCAGGTTGTACAATCTGCTTACACCTTTCCTGGGCGACGACAGCAATTGGCTTACCGTTGGCGACGGTTGGGGCTGGGACGCTAATTTTTTATACACGGCACAAAAACGCGTGCACGCTTCCGACCTTTCCACCGACACCTTGCGCGACATCCATGCGCGCGGCTTGATTGGTGAATTCAGCGCCCGGAATGCGGAAAAACTGGATTTTGACACCAACTCCTTCGATTATGTGTTGGTGAAAGAAGCCTTTCACCATTTTCCCCGGCCGCACCTGGCGGTGTACGAACTCCTGCGTGTGGCCCGGCGGGCCGTTATTTTTATCGAACCGCAGGACCCCCTGCTCAAAAGCCCCTTGCTCCTGGCTGTAAAAAACACACTGGACCGTATTTCTCCGGAGGCCATCAACCGGGTTTGGAAAAACCGCTTTTCGTTTGAGACCACCGGCAATTATGTGTATAAAATCTCAGACCGCGAGATGGAAAAGATCGCCATGGGCATCGGCTTGCCGGCCGTAGCATTTCGCGGTATACACGATTATCATCTGGACGTGGCAGGCTCCTATACGGATCCGCCGGATCCGGCGGTGTTTCGGAAAGTCAAGGGTAAATTGCGTCTGCGCAATTTTTTGAGCCGCCTGGGGTTAATGCCGTACAGCCAGCTCTGCTGCGTGCTGTTCAAAACGCCGCCCGATCCGTCCGTGCACCATGCATTGCTGACACGCGGCTTCCAACTGCCCAAGCTGGCGCCCAATCCCTACGCATCGAAATCCTGACTCGCATGTTCGCCAATCTCATCGCCGCGCCTTTTGTTTTCGGCGCTATCCTGATGCTTTATTTAGCCTGGGAAGTTGACGAAAAATACGCTCCCTGGATTATTCCATTTGTGCTGATCGCAGCGGTAGTCTACATTTTCGCTCCACAGATCAACTGGTGGCGCTATCGCCGCCGCCCTCCGGTGCTGGAGCCGGCGTTGACTGCCCTGCTTGAAAAATTTCACCCGTTTTATCAGCGGCTGGACGAAGCCGGCCGGAAAAAATTTCGCGACCGCGTCACGCTCTACCGGATGGCAGCCGATTGGATGCCTATGGGCTGGCCCGACGAAACCTTGCCTTCGGACGTTCAGCTGGCTTTGTCGGCGCAGGCCGTCACCGTCGGTTTCAACCAGACGAAATTCTGGTTTCCGAAGTTTGAAAAAATCATCGTCTACCCCTATCCTTTCCCTTCGCCGGAATATCCCTTTGCCCACGCTTCCGAATTGTATGAAGCCGACGGCTGCCTGTTGTTTTCGGCCGAACAGGTGATGATGGGCTTTACCGAGCCCGGGAAATTGTACAACGTGGGTCTCCATGAATATGCGCGCGCCTTCCAACTCACTTTCCCTGAAAAGCCCTATCCGGTTTTCGAAGGCGAAGCCGTGTGGGCAAAACTCGAAACCGTGGCGGGCGGTCTCACCCGCAACCTTATCGAAGCCTCGGTGGGGCTGGCGGGCGTGGATGCCTTGCCGGTGGCCGTGCACCATTATTTTATCTATCCGCAGCGGTTCCGGGAGGTTTTTCCGAAGGAAGCGGAGGTTTTCAACGATATTTTTTAAGACAGGATAAACAGGATTTTTGGACAGGATGAGCAGGATTTTTATTCGGCATGGTTCCTTCTCATTTGTTCATAATCCTGTTTATCCTCTTCATCTTGTTAATCCTGTCTAATGCTGATCCAAACCCGCGGCATTGTTTTCAGGGCGGTGAAATATGGCGAGACCAGCGTGATCGCCGATATTTTTACCGAAAACCACGGCTTGCACGCCTTCATTGCCGGCGGGGTGCGCACGGCCAAAAGCCGCATGCCCTTCGGGCTGTTTCAGTCGATGATGGTGGTGGACCTGGTCGCCTATTTTCAGGAGCGCGGCAGCGGCCTGAACCGGTTGAAAGAATGCCGCGCCGGCCAGGTTTTTACGGCTATTCCTTTCGATGTGCGCCGGGGGGCAGTGGCGCTGTTCATGGCTGAAATCTGCCGAAAAAGCATCCACGACGGCGAACCGAACCCCGAACTGTTTGATTTTCTGCTTGAGAACCTGACTTGGCTGGACAATACGCCATATCCGATCGCCAACCTGCACCTCCATTTTTTACTGCAACTGACCGGTTTTTTGGGTTTTCAGCCCGAGGGTGAACCCGATGCGGGAGAGGTTTTTTTCGACCTTAAAGAAGGCGCGTTCAGCCCCGTGCCGCCGCCGCATCCCTTGTATCTTGACCCCGATGATACGGTACGGTTGTTGGACCTACTGAATGTGCCCTTGCAGGAAGCGCATCTGGTGCCGCTGAACCGGGCGGAACGCAAGTCGCTGTTGCAGTGCTTGTTGCAGTTTTTCCAGTTGCACGTGCCGGGTTTTTCCGAGATCAACACGCCGGATATTCTGGATATGGTGATGGAATGAATGGAAAACAAGCGCCTCATTCCTCCCCACAGTTTGGAAATATGCCTGGAATACCCTCTTTTTTGTCCAAAATTTTGCGCTGCTGCGCCATTTTTCCGAAAGATTTGTTGTGCATAAAAGACTTCCCGATTCATGAAAAAAACGCTTTCCATCCTTGCTTTTCTGACCCTCTGCGCCGTCGCTTCAAAGGCCCAGGGCATTGATTTTTTCCACGGCAGCTGGCCCGAAGCGCTTGAAAAAGCCAAAACCGAGCAAAAACTCATTTTCGTCGACGCCTTCGCTTCGTGGTGCGGCCCTTGCAAAAGAATGGCCAGTACGGTGTTCACCGACCCCAAAGCGGGCGATTTTATCAATGCCAATTTCATCGCCATGAAATTCGACATGGAGAAACCGGAGAACGCCGATTTTGCCAATAAATACCCCGTTTCGGCCTATCCTACCCTTTATTTTATCGATGCGGAGGGAAAAGTCGTGGTCAAAAACGTAGGCGCCCTGGGCGTTGATCAGTTGATCAGTTTCGCGCAGAAAGCCCTGGGAACGACCGACAAATCGGTGGATTTTGAAAAAGGCTACGCCGAGGGCAACCGCGACCCGCAGTTCATGTACGACTACGTCCGTGCCCTCAACCGCGCCGGCAAGCCTTCGCTCAAAATCACGAACGAGTACCTCAACACCCAGAAGGACCTGACCACACCTTTCAACCTGCGCTTCATTCTCGAAGGCGCTACCGAAGCCGACAGCCGCGTGTTCGACCTGCTGCTCAAGCACCGCGAAGCCATCGCCAAACTCGAAGGCGCCGACAAGGTGAACGCCCGCATCGAAACGGCCACCAAAAACACCCTGAAAAAGGCCATCGAATACCGCAGCCCCGAGTTGCTTGAAGAGGCCAAGACCAAGTACGCCGCCGGACGCCCCGATCGCGCCAAAACCTTTGGTTATGAGGCGGATATGCAGTATTACGCCGCCGCAAAAGATTCGAAAAACTACCTGAAAGCCGCCACCGGCTACCGCAAGGACGAGGTCAAAAACAATTCCGCGCTCCTGCACGACCTGGTGATCAAACTGGTGCGCGCCTTCCCCGAAGACCCGAAAGTGATGGAACAGGCCGAAAAATGGGCCCAAACCGCGGCTGAAAACGGCGGTTTGCCCGAGTATTACCTCACCTGGGGCGATACCCTCCGCCGCCTCGAGCGCAAAGACGAAGCCCTGAAAGCCGCAAATAAAGCCCGGATGCTGGTGGGCGACGGCGAAGACAACGGCATGCGGGCCAAAATCGATTATTTCATCCGCTCTCTCGACGGCCGTTCGTAAAGGAATTTTTTTTAATGGCAAACGTTAATACACGGGTTGAAGCAGGGAAGAGTGCTCTTTTCCGCTTCAACCCTTTTTTTCAAACCCTCATTTTTTAACAACCCAACGCCAAACTTGTATGCGTAACCTGCTTTTCCTCCTGCTTTTCGCTCCAGCCGCGCTGATGGCACAAGGTATTGCCTTCGAACACGGCACCTGGGCCGAAACCCTCGCCAAGGCCAAATCCGAAAACAAACTCGTCTTCCTCGATGCCTACGCCGCCTGGTGCGGCCCTTGCAAAATGATGGCGAAACAGACGTTTATGGACGCCGAGGTGGCCAAATACTTCAACGCGAGCTTCGTCAATGCCAAAATCGACATGGAAAAAGGCGAAGGCCCCGACCTCGCCGAGAAATACACCGTACAAGCTTATCCTACCCTGTTGTTCCTCGATGCCGAAGGTGTCGTCGTACACCGCGCCCTGGGCTATCACGATGCCGCCCAGTTCATCGAACTCGGCCGCGCGGCCAACGACCCGGCCAAAAACCAGCGCAGCCTCGATCAGCGCTACGCTTCGGGCGACCGCAATCCGGAGTTTTTGAAAAATTACCTGGCTGCAAAAGCCGCGTCCAGCGACCCCTCCGTCAGCCAGATCGCCAGCGAATACCTCGCGACGCAAACCGATTGGAGCAACGCCGACAACATGGAGATTATCCTGCGGTATGCCAACGATCCGATGACCAAACCCTTCGATTATTTCCTCCAGAACCGCGCAAAATTCACCGAGCAATTCGGAGAAGAAGCCGTGCAGGAAAAATCGCAGACCGCTCTCGGCGAATACCTCCAAAACCACATCGACGCGCCGATGGGTGAAATTCAGGGTATGATCCGCAAAATCGTCGCCGGCGCGGATGGGGAAAAACTGGCCGAGTATTTCCCGGTCATTTACTACCAAAACACGGGCGACGTGACCAAATACGCCGAATCTGCCGTGGCCTATTTCGACAAATACCCGCCGGACAACTGGAGCGAACTCAACGAAATGGCCTGGTCGTTCTACCAAAACGTAGACGATCCCAAAATGCTCGAAAAAGCCCTGGAATGGTCCAAAAAGTCGGTCGCCATGGACGCCAATTACTACAACACCGATACCCTGGCCTGGCTGTACTACAAACTCGGCAAGAAAAAACAGGCCAAGAAAGAGGCGAAAAAAGCCATTGAACTGGCGAAAAAGGCGGGAGATGATTATTCCGGGACGGAGGAATTGCTGCAGAAACTCGCAGAAAAATAATCGCCTGCAATATTTATCGGACCTTTGCGCCGGTTTCATCGCTATAGGCGATGGGACCGGCGTTTTTTGAACCAAAAGCGCCCGCAGCCTGTTTCAGGCGATTCTACTATTTTCCTCACTTTTCCTACGGCTTTGAACCGTACCGCGTAAAAGTCATGTCCAAACTAGGCAAAGCACTCGTCGCCATGTCCGGCGGCATCGACAGCACCATGACCGCTGTCCTACTCCACGAAGAAGGCTGGGAAGTCGTCGGCATCACCATGAAAACCTGGGACTACGCCTCCGCCGGCGGCTCCAAAAAAGAAACAGGCTGCTGCTCCCTCGATTCCATCAACGACGCCCGCCAGGTGGCCGTCAAACTCGGTTTTCACCATTTTATCGTCGATATCCGCGAAGAATTCGGCGACTACGTCATCGACAATTTTGTGGACGAATACATGGCCGGCCGTACGCCCAACCCCTGCGTGCTCTGCAATACGCACATCAAATGGAACAGCCTGCTGCGCCGCGCCGACATGCTCGACTGCGAATTCATCGCCACGGGCCACTACGGTATCATCAATGAACTCGACGGCCGCAAATACGTCACCCGCGCCGTGGACCGCAACAAAGACCAAAGCTACGTGCTCTGGGGTCTGAGCCAGGAATGTCTGAACCGCACGCGTATGCCGCTGGGCACCTTCACCAAACCCGAAGTGCGCGAAATGGCCGCCGAACGCGGCTGGGACGAACTCAGCAAAAAAGCCGAGAGCTACGAAATCTGCTTCGTGCCCGACAACGACTACCGCGGCTTCCTGCGCCGCCGCGTCGAAGGACTCGATGCGCAAGTGGCCGGTGGCCACTTCGTGGACGCAGCCGGCAAAATTCTCGGCCAACACGAGGGCTACCCATTCTACACCGTCGGGCAGCGCAAGGGCCTGGGCATTGCCCTCGGCGAACCCATGTTCGTCACCGAAATCCGCCCCGACACCAATACCGTCGTGTTGGGTCGCGAAGAAGAACTCATCCGCAACCACATGATGGTCGGAAAAGTGAACCTGATGAAATACCCCAGTCTGCCCGAGGGCGGCCTGGAAGCCGTCACCAAAGTCCGCTACCGCGACGGCGGCACCTTCGGGCTGCTGCGTCCCCTGGGCTCCGACGTGGAAGTGGAATTTCACGCCAATGTCAAAGGCATCGCGCCCGGCCAGAGCGCCGTGTTCTACGAGGGCGACGACGTGGTGGGCGGCGGCATTATTCAGGGGAGTTTTTTCGGGTAATCTTGATCAACCGGCTTTTCTGCGAGTCGATTCGGTCAATGCCAGGCGCAAACAAAGAATAATCGGACTGTCCCGTTTCTTTGCATCTTTCAAACCATGGCCAAGCTACTCCTTATCGAAACCGCCACCGATGTTTGTTCCACAGCCATTGCGGTGGACGGACAGGTGCTGGCACTGCGCGAAACCCCGCAGGCTGCCAGTCATTCCGCTATCCTGACCCTTCAAATCGAAGCCTGCGCCGTTGAGTCGGGCATCCCGCTGGCCGCGCTCGATGCCGTCGCGGTGAGCGCCGGCCCCGGTGCTTACACCAGCCTGCGGGTGGGTGTATCCACGGCCAAAGGACTGTGTTTTGCACTGGGTAAGCCTCTTATCGCCGTGGATACGTTGTTGTCCCTGGCAGCAGCCAGTTGGAAGACGGCTTTGGCTGAAAAACACGAGCAGCCCGTGACCCTGTTTTTGCCCATGATCGACGCCCGGCGGCAGGAAGTTTGGACGGCGGCGTACGACCTCGACCTGAACTGTATCGTTCCGGCGCAGCCTTTGATTTTACAAGACAATTTGTTTTATGATTTTTTGACTGGAATCCCGAATTTTACAAAAAACGATCGGGCGCTTTTGTCAGGAAGCGGCATGAAAAAAATGGAAAATGTGCCGTTTTGCGAGCACGCGGTTTTTGGCCAGGTGGCCGCCTGCTCTTCGCGCTATTTGGCCGCTGTGGCAGAGTCGTCTTTTAAAAAAGGTGAATTTCAAGACATAGCGTATTATGAACCGGTATATATGAAGCCTCCAAATATCACGACGCCGACCAAAAACTTATTTTAAAAAAAATGTGTATCCAAAATTCCGCTTCATAAAAACACCCTTTATTTTTGCCTTTAAATCACCGGCTTTATGGTTTAAAAAAAAAGGTATATTAGGTTTTGAACGTGTTTTCTGGCAAAGTTTTTGAAAGATAAGGGCGTCAAAAAAATAATAATATTTCAGTAAATAAAACAATTCGTATGAGAAAACCCAAGCAAGAAAGCGTAGCCGCCGCGCCCAAAAAGTCAAAAGGGGCCGATGTGCCGGTGGATTACGCAGAACTGCGCAAAGCGGCACTGGTGCTGCGCGCGCTCAACCACAAATTGCGGCAGCGCATTATCGAGCTGCTCGCTGAAAATCAGACCATGACGGTGACCGACATTTACGTCAAACTGCGTCTTGAGCAAAGCGTAGCCAGCCAGCACCTGGCCATCCTGCGCAAAGCCAACGTAGTGGAAACCGAACGCCAGGGCAAATTCATTTTTTACGCCCTCAACAAATCGCGCTTATCCGAAATCGGCGGTTTGGTGGACGAACTGGCGGCCTGAACTTCCCTTTCCCACAACAAAAAATGAGTCCTTCCTGCGTTCCGGAAGGGCTCATTTTTTTTGTGGGTTGATGAGGGTTGATAAAAGGTTGATGAGGGTTGATAAAAGGTGGAGGGCGCTCTCAGTTCAATTCTGAATGACAGCGTTTCAAAAAGCGCCCCCTACCTTTTTATCAACCCTCATCAACCCTGATCAAACTTTTAAAAGAAGATCGCTACGCGCAGGGAGAGCTGCCGTCCGGTGGTATTGGCATTCAGTTTTTTCCAGTTGGCATTGGCGGTGCGCGGGTCGGTAACGGTGCCTTTGTCGGTGTCCACGTCGGTAAATTGTTGTTGCCAATAAAGACCGGTGGCCAGTTTGACGTTGGGCGCCAGTTCGTATTCGATGCCGCCACCGAGGCCCCAGGAAAGCGAAATGGAGTTGATGTCGTCGCTGATGTTTTCGTCATCGCTGTCCTGATTTTTTGTACCCCGGAAGTCTGCCTCGGCTTTGGAACGGAATCCGAGGGTAAAAATGGGCAGTTCAGCAAAATAGAGCAGCCGGGCATCGGTCCCGCCGCCGCCGCGGATACGAAGGCTGAATGGGATTTCGACGTACCGGAGTCGATAATGCAATTTGGCATTCACGGGCAGGGTGTCGAGTACGACGCTCGAAAATCCGTCCACCGATGCGGGGAAATACACGCCTTTCTGGTAGCCGGTCTGCAGGGTGCCGCCCTGGTTGAATCCGAAACCGATACCGCTCGTGATCGCGTAGTTGGGGGCAAAATATATTTCGCCCAACATACCGATTTTTACACCCCAGTTGGCGCCGGCGCCCTCCATGAGCTTATCCGAAGAACGGAGCCACGACCAGGTCGGACTGGTTTGGAAACCAAAGCGAAAACCCCGCTCCTGGGCGTTGATGCTGCCGGCAAGGCAGCAGAAAAAGGTCAGAACGAAGAGAATTTTTTTCATGATGCGCAGTTTTTTTGTGCTGATTTGGAATAGCCGGAGGTTTCGGCCGTTTTCAGTCGCTTTCTTTGAGCGAAAGAACAACGGTTTTTCAAAAACCATCCTTACGATGAGCAGTTTTTTTTCCATGAAAATTTTCAAACATACCCTACTCTCCGGCCTTGCCGGCATCGCCTTGTTACTGTTGTTGGCGGCGTATGCCTGCAGGGATGAAACGACCCGCAAACCCCGGCCGGATGTGTCGGGCATCCAGGTTAATGTGCCCATCCGGCGCTTCGATCAGGATCTGTTCGCTCTGGATACGGCTCATCTGGCCGAAGGCATGACCCGCCTGGGGCAGCAGTACCCCGAAATGTTGCCACTTTTCGCGGTCAACATCATCCACGATCAGACCAATCCGAACGAAACCCCCGCCCAGGCCGTCGGCGGATTCATTCGCTCCCCGCAGGTGCGCCAGCTGTACGACACCGTGCAACTGGTGTACGGCGACCTGCGCTGGCTCCAGCAGGACCTGGATCAGATGTTCCGTTTTTACAAGTATTATTTCCCCGAAAAACCCGTGCCACAGGTGGTTACGATGGTATCGGAATTCGCCACCGATGCCTTTACCTACGGCGACAGCCTCTGCGGCATCGGGCTCGACATGTTTTTGGGTGAAAACTACCCGGTCTATCTCTCCGATTCGGAGCGTTTCCCCGCTTACCTGCGGCGCCAGTTCAGGCAGGAATACATCCCCGTGCGCCTCGCGAAGGCATTGGCCCAGAACCTTACCGGCGACCCCGGCGAGCGTTTGATCGATCACATGATCCTGAACGGCAAGCAGCTGTACATCCTCGACTGCCTGCTGCCGGATACGCCCGATACCCTTAAACTGGGCTACACCCTCGCCGAACTGGAGGGCTGCCAGGCCAATGAATCCGAACTTTGGGCGCGCCTGCTGAGCCAAAATCTGCTGTACTCTTCCGATTTCAACAAATGGCGCAAACTGGTGACACCGAGCCCCAATGCCCCGGTGTTGTTTCAGGAAGCACCGGGCGAGGTGGGCAACTGGATCGGCTGGCAAATTGTGCAGTCGTACATGCGCCGCCATCCGCAAACCACCCTCACGCAACTGATCGACCTGCAGGATCCGCAACAGTTTCTCGAAGAGGCGAAATACAAGCCAAAACGGCAATAACTTCGCCACTGCCAGCACTTTTTCAACATGAGCCGCTTCTTCCCGTTGTCTGCAACCTTTCGCCTGCCGTGCCTCGGCGCCCTTGCGCTGCTGGTGCTGTGCGCACGGCCAGCTGTGGCGCAAAACACGGCCGTTTTCGAGGCTGCGACCAACCGTAAGGACGTGCCGCTGGGCAACCGGTTTGAAGTGACTTTTACCTTGCGCGAAGCGGAAAGCCGCGGCTTTCGGCCACCCGATTTTCAGGGTTTCAAAATGATGGGACCAAGTGAAACTACGCGGGGCATGACGATGGTGAACGGTAAAACCTCCATCCATCAAAGCTGGTCATTCGAACTGGAAGCTGTCCGGGAGGGCAGTTTTACCATCGGCCCGGCCACGGTGACCACCACCGAAGGCAAAACGCTGCGTACCCAACCGGTCACAGTGCGCGTGGTGCCCGCGCAGGTCGCCAATGTGCCGCCCGGCGCCAATGAAGACTTGTTCGTCGCCGGCGAGTGCGAACCGGCCGTCGCTGTTGTCGGACAACAGGTGAAATACCGGATCAAAGTGTACACACGCCTCAATGTTGAAGCATTCGACCTGCTCGAACTGCCCAAATTCGACGGCTTTTACTCCCGGGAGCTGAAACGCTTCGATACCCGTGTGCAATACCAAACCCTGCGCGGTAAAAAATACGCCGTGCGCACGCTGCACGAAATGGCCTTGTTCGCCCAGGCGCCGGGAGAGGTGACGATCGGGACGGCCCGCCTCCGCTTCGAGGTGCAAAACCCCAGCGCACCATCGACCATTTTCGGACCGGCTACCACCCCGGTTTTGCTGCAAACGGCACCCGCAAAGCTGCGTGTGAAAGATTTGCCGGAGCCCCTTCCGGCAGGGTTTTCGGGTGTGGTGGGGCAGTATGAGGTCAAATTTTCTCTCGATCGTGATTCGATGACTACCGACGACGCCATCACGCTGCTGATCGAAATTCAGGGCACTGGCGATGCGCGCCGGCTTGTACCGCCCAGGATCAATTTGCCGCCCGAACTGGAAACTTTTGACCCGAAAGTTCGCGAAGAGGAAGAATACGAAACCGCCGAAGAGGCTGTACACCGGCGCATTTTCGAATACGTCATTTTGCCGAAAAAACCGGGTAACTACACGATTTCCCCTGAATTCGTCTTTTTCGATCCCGACAGCAGCCGGTACATCGTTCGCCGCCCCGACCAGCCTATGGTCATCACGGTGGCCAAGGGGCAAAACGCTGGTCAACTGCTGCCCGACAGCACAGGCATCGCTCCGCCTGACCCCGGAGCCGGCTCCGACCTGTTCAGCCGCGTAAAACAATGGGCTTCAGAACCCTGGTTCTGGCTGATTCTGATCACGCCGGTCTTTCTATTGCTGCTTATTCTTTTGTTGCGAAAAAAACGTCCGCCCGCCCCGGTTCTACCGCCCGCCGCCCGGGTCACGCACCCTCCTTCCGACCACCGCAGTACCCGCGAGCGCTTCGCCAATGCCCGCCGGCTGCTCTCCAATGATGCGCCAAGGTTGTTTTTTGACGAATTGTACAAAGCCCTCGGCAGCTGGCTGGCCGACCATTTGAACGTGCCCGCGGCCTCTCTGACACCCGGCCTGTTGCGCGAACGACTCGCCCAGCGCCGCGTGCCCGAAGCCCGCATCGAGGCTTTGCTGCAGGTTTGGCGCACCTGCGAACAGGCCATTTTTGCCGGCCAGCATGCCC
Source organism: Saprospiraceae bacterium (assembly GCA_044224705.1). Lineage (GTDB taxonomy): Bacteria > Bacteroidota > Bacteroidia > Chitinophagales > Saprospiraceae > M3007. Next base: position 24,321 of record JBGAJY010000006.1, on the reverse strand, counting down.
ACCTAAACATGGATACGACCTGGCGGCAGGCGGAAGAAATCGTACAAGGGCTTGAAAATGATCTCAGGAAGAATTGATTGACGATATGAAATTTGATTTTTGATTTTGTACACGATCGTAAGAGCCCTGAGAGGCTTTCAACCACCTTTTACAATCAGAAATCAAATTTCACACATCGTCATCGTGAATCAATTTCTCCTCTCTCCAAGGCTCCTATCCCTCAAGATGTGGAAAAAACTCTTTTAGCCGCGCCCGCAGCTCGGGCGGATGCAGGGTAATGACATCGTTGTGGATATCTCCGATGGGTTGCCAGACGGCGCGGTGCTCGGTTTGGTTGTCGACCATGCGGAACTCGGATAAGCCAAGCAATGATTCATCCAGCAATTGAGCGCGGAAGAGAAAAACCACGTTGTGTTTTTGGCCCTCGCCGAGGTCGTGGATGTCTTCCATGACGGCGAGCAATTCCGGTACGGAAATTTCGGCGCCAAGCTCTTCCAGAATTTCGCGGCGTACGGCCGATGCGGCGCGCTCGCCAAATTCGAGTCCCCCGCCGAAGGGCCGGTAAAACAGCGCACCGGTGATGTGGTTGGTGAATTCCTGCAGCAACAGGCGGCCCTGGTGCTCAAAGAGACAGAGTGCGGTGGGTCGGATAGATGGCATGGATCGGACAGGAAATGGTGAACAGAGCAAGAAAAACGGTGAGCGGAACACTTTGTTGAAGGGCGAAGTTCCTTTGTCTTGCGTGGCCCCGGCAGTTCAGCTTCCTCTCAACAGCACAAAATTTCGGTACTCGCCGGGGCGCCAGCCGGTCGTTTTTTCAAAAAAATTGGATACGCGGTCTTTCCACGACCAGCGCACGCCGGTCGGGTCGCCGCCAAATTGCCAATTTACCGCCCTGATGCGGGGCTGCATAACGGCCGGGTGGGTTCCGGTGAATCGTTCGAGCGGCTCGGCGCCATCGTAGGCGTATGTTTCGTCATTGCCGGTCATAGCCCGCACCTTTTCGTCGGAATGCCACAGTCGATTGAAATTCAGTTGTTTGCGTTGTTGGGCAGCCGGGTGTTTAACCCAACCATAGTGGTGCATCCAGGCCTCGAGCGGGCGCACCCGCAGTTTTCGACCGTCGGCCCGCCGGAAGCCCTGGGCATCGCGGTAGGAGCGGATGTTTTTATCGTTCCGGATGATGCGCACCTCGCGGCGGTACCAGCGGCGGCTGGCGCCGATGAAATCGTAAGAGCCGTAAAAATGCCGGTAATTGAACAGCAAGCCTTCCGTGGCCGCATCGTCGCGCCACCGCTCCATGCCCGCCCGGATGGCCGGAAAATCGGCTTCGTGCACGCATTCGTCGCCCTGGATGTAAAAAGCCCAGTCATATTCGGGCGGAATGGCGGCAAAGGCCTTGTCGGTCTCCACCGCCAGCACTCGCCCGCCTTCGCGAAGCGAATCATCCCAAACCGTTTCCAGGATATGAATTTTCGGATCGCCGATGCCGCGCACGAGGTCGAGCGTTTCGTCGTCCGAGCGGCCGACCGCCACCACGAAGTAGTCGCACAGCGGGAGAATGGACGTGATGGCTTCCACGACCGGGTAGTCGTAGAGCAGGGCATTGCGGATAAAGGTGAAACCGGCGACTTTCAAGGGAGGAATGGGTTCAGATTCAAGGGCGAAAATGTGTTGTTTCACGCAAACAACGGCGGGTTTGTTTCACGCAGACGTTCGCAGACGTTTCGCGCAGACGTTTCGCGCAGATGTTCGCAGATGTTTCACGCAGATGTTACGCAGAAATATTCTGCGTACGTTTTTTCTGCGTAACATCTGCGTGAAACATCTGCGAACATCTGCGCGAAACATCTGCGCGAAACAACACCCTATTCGCGCAGCAGTTTACACGTCTGTACCCAACCCTCCGCGGAGCGGATTTGTATAAAATACAAGCCTGCGGGCAGCTGGGCCACATCGAGCGACAGCGTTTGCTCGCCTGCTTCAAAGGTTGTTTTCTGTAACTGCACGATTTGCCCCGTCGAATTGCTCAGCACCAATTGCCCTTCAAAGGCTTCGCGAACGCTCATGCGCAACAGGGCTTGCCCGGAAGCCGGATTGGGTGAAATGAAGACCTGTGCTGCCACCGGTTCCTGCGTGGCAGTGTTCGCCGCGCACAACAGTTCGCGCCCGACCTGCCCGCGCACTTCGCCCGCAGGAAAAGCGGCGGTATGCACATTCAGGTACGTATTGCCCGATTCCAGTTTGAGAAAATCGTCGCCCGTGATCTCAAACTGACCGCTGCCAACCATCGGCGAGGGCGCAAACACCGGCAAATAAACCGGCCCGCCTGCCCCCACGGCGCCGTCGTGGATATGCGCGGCAGTGGCCGGTCCGCTCAGTCCGTCCACGATATACAGATAATCCATGTGCGTGTTCAAGCGGCTGAGGCTGATCACGGCGGCGCCTTCGGCGGCCGAGCCTGTGGGCGGCACTTCCTGGCTGCCGCAAAGGTCGAAAGCGTAGACCGTGCGCAGCAAAGGCTGCACCTGGCCACGGATTTCGCCGTTCGGATGGGCGGCCGTGTGGATGTTGACATACACGTTGCCCGCAATAAGGTCGCTGACAAAATCGGGCGCAACGGCTACCCTGCCGGCATAGAAATTCGGAAAGTTGCTCTGCGTCAGGGGAATGGCTACCGGCCCTGCCGTGCCGGCCACGCCCTGGTGAAAATGCAGCGCAGTCGGCGTCAGGCCTTGAAAAGTGACTTTGTACACCATCGTGTCGAGATTCGGTGTGAGGCTTATCACCGATAAGCCCATGGCTGATGTCGTCACCACCGGGGTTTCCTGGTCGCCATTCAGCACCGCATCGAATAGAAAGCGGCCGGGCGAGTGCACCTGACCGCGGATCTCGCCGTTGGGATTGGCGGCGGTGTGGATGTTGACGTAGAGTCCGTTGGATTCCAGTTTGCCCAAAAAATCGGACGGCAAGTCGGTGAAACTTATCTCGCCCGCCAGCGTGTTGCCGGATGTGACCGTCAATGGGGCGTACACCGGCCCGTTCGCACCGGCGGCGGCATCGTGCAGGTGCGCGGCCGTGATGGGGCCCGACAAGCCGTCGACCACGCAGAAATATTGCCCTTTGGCCTGGCCGGGCGAGTATGTAAATTTAAAGATGCCGCTGGCGTCGGTGGCCACCGGGGGCACCTGGGACGCTCCGTCGAGCGCCGTCCCGAAAAGTTCGTCGCTTTTGAGGAACAGCTGTCCGCGGATTTCGCCGTTGGGGTTGGCAGCGGTGTGGACGTTGAGGTAAAGGTTTTCCGTCAAAGCCTTGGAAATAAAATCGGCAGGGACAGGCACTTCGGCATGCAGGCGGTTTCCGCTGATCTGGCTCGTCAGCGCCAGGTAAACGGGTCCGGAAACGGCTTCCGGCGCATTGTGAATATGGCAGCCGGTGACCGGACCGCTCAGTCCGGAGAACACCCCGTGGATGCTCAGCGTGGTGCGGTCGTCGGAGACGAGGAAGGTGACCACGCCGCGCGCATCGCTGTTGTTGGCAGGGACCTCCTGGCCGCCGTTCAGGTTGGCGACGAAGAGGATGCGATGGTTGGCTGTCTGGGCTGGGGTGAAAACGGGGAGGTAAATCAGGGCAAGAAGCAGAGCATACAATCGGTTCATGTCGGTAGATGTTGTAGTGGAAAAATAAATAAAAGTAAAGCGAAGGATTATGAGGCGACCGGATATTGATCAAATAAAAACCCTTCTCCTGCAACAGAAAACCCGCCGATGACGGATTTTTGCCAGAGGTTTTTAGCATTGCCAGCCAAAACATACGACCACCATGCCCGCACCGGATTTTTCACAAATAGCCCTGAACCGCTCGCTTCGCCCAGAAAAATCGGCTGCGGCGGCGGTGCAACGTTTCCCTTTTCAGCGTTTTGTTGCGGGTATTCCACCGTTTTTGGGCGGGCCGTATGCTGCCATGTACGTCACCCAGCCCTGGACGATCCGGCAATATGCCGGGTTCAGCACTGCCCAGGAAAGCAACGCTTTTTACCGCCGCAACCTGGCCGCAGGCCAGAAAGGCCTTTCGGTGGCATTCGACCTCGCCACCCACCGGGGTTACGATTCCGACCACCCGCGCGTGGTGGGCGACGTGGGTAAAGCCGGCGTCGCCATCGATACCGTGGAGGACATGAAGGTGCTTTTTGATCAAATTCCGCTCGATCAGATGTCGGTCTCCATGACCATGAACGGCGCTGTGGTCCCTATTTTGGCTTTTTATATCGTGGCCGCCGAGGAGCAGGGCGTGCCGCCGGAACAGCTCTCCGGCACCATCCAGAACGACATCCTGAAAGAGTTTATGGTGCGCAACACCTATATCTATCCGCCGGGACCCAGCATGCGCATCATCGGCGATATTTTCGCGTACTGCGCCCGCCAGATGCCGAAGTTCAATTCGATCTCCATCTCCGGCTACCACATGCACGAAGCCGGAGCACCCGCCGAGATCGAACTGGCGTACACCCTCGCCGACGGCCTCGAGTACATCCGCACCGGCCTGGCTGCCGGGCTGGACATCGACGATTTCGCGCCCCGCCTTTCGTTCTTCTGGGGTATCGGGATGAACCATTTCCGCGAGATCGCCAAGATGCGCGCCGCCCGATTGCTTTGGTCCAAACTGCTGACGCAGTTCGGGCCGAAAAATTCAAAATCGCTCGCCCTGCGCACCCACTGCCAGACCTCCGGCTGGTCGCTCACCGAGCAGGACCCTTTCAACAACGTGGCCCGTACGACCATCGAAGCGCTCGCCGCCGTTTTGGGCGGAACCCAGAGCCTGCACACCAATTCCTTCGACGAGGCGATTGCGCTGCCGACCGATTTTTCAGCAAAAATTGCCCGCGACACGCAGCTCTTTATCCAAAAGGAAAGCGATGTCTGCCGCGCCGTGGACCCCTGGGCGGGTTCTTATTTTGTGGAAAACCTGACAAATGAGCTGGTGGAAAAAGCCTGGGCGCTCATTCAGGAAGTCGAGCAACTCGGCGGCATGGCCAAGGCCATCGAAGCAGGGTTGCCCAAACTCCGCATCGAGGAAGCCGCCGCCCGCAAGCAGGCCCGCATCGACTCGGGACAGGAAAAAATCGTGGGCGTCAACGTGTTCCGCATTCAGGACGGAACGGCTTTCGACATCCTCGAAGTGGACAATGCCGCGGTGCGGGAGTCGCAGATTCAGCGGCTCAGAGAAGTGAAGGAGCAACGGGATGAGGGGAAGGTGCGGGAGGCGCTGGCGGCGTTGGAGGAAGCGGCGAAACGGGCTTCTGGCCGCTCCCCCGGCGTTTACCCCACCCCCGACCCCCGAAGGGGAGGGGAGCATGCCCTCAGCAGGATCACCTCCCCTCTCCTTCGGGGGAGGGGTCGGGGTAAACGTCGGAGGAGGGAGTAGTAACCAAAACACCAACCTCCTCGCCCTCGCCATCAGCGCCGCCCGCGCTCGCGCCACGCTCGGTGAAATTTCCACCGCCCTCGAAAATGCTTTTGGACGCTTTTCCGCAACAACACGGGCTGTTGCGGGCGTTTATGCTTCTGCCATGACTGAAAATGCCGATTTTGAAAAAGCGCGCCGGATGGCCGACGAATTTGCCGAGCGCGAAGGCCGCCGCCCGCGCATCATGGTCGCCAAGCTCGGCCAGGACGGCCACGACCGCGGCGCCAAAGTGATCGCCACGGCCTTCGCCGATCTCGGCTTCGACGTGGACATCGGCCCGCTGTTCCAGACGCCTGCCGAAGCCGCCCGGCAAGCCGCTGAAAACGACGTGCACATCCTCGGCGTGTCCTCGCTGGCCGCGGGCCACAAAACCCTGGTGCCGCAAACCCTCGCCGAACTGAAAAAACTCGGCCGGGAAGATATTCTGGTCGTGGTCGGCGGGGTGATTCCGCAGCAGGACTACGACTTCCTGTACAAGGCCGGAGCCGCCGCGGTGTTCGGGCCAGGGACGGTGGTGGCGAAGGCCGCGCAGGAGCTGTTGGGGGTGTTGAATCGGGATTAATCCCGATTCAAAATTTTCCCCGTAGCCGCCGCCTGATTTCCCTGTCTGATGTGATAAAAATAAAGGCCCTCGGGCAAGTTTTCAGGCAGGTGCACAATTTGCCGCTGTTCCTGCCCCCCGGGCAGGGTCACTTCAGCCATCAGTTTTTTACCCATCAGATCGTACAGGCAAAACTGCCCTTCGGCGGCGCTGTATTGTACGGTGATCGCATTGCCTTTCAAGGGGTTGGGATAAACGCTGAAATAGGCTTTTTCGGGTCCCGAATCGACGGACACGGCCGGCCCCACGCTCATGATGTTGTTGTCGATCCAGAGGATGCGGTAGCCCAGCCAGGTATCGAGGTAATTGGTCTCTTCGGCCCAGGTCTGGCCGATGTAGGCATTGGGCCAGACGTACTGGCCGAGCACGGGCCAGCGCTGGAAATTGCGCGCAGCGGGCTCTGCCAGCAGGGTGGTGACGGAGTCCAGACAGGCGGCGATAGCGGCGTCGGACCAGGCGTCGGTGCGCAATTCCTGCCAGCGGGCTTTGACGTGCTGCTGAAACGCCCCGTCGCGCAGCAGTTTTTCCCACCAGAAATGGATCACCCAGCTGTCGTCGCCGCAAAAAGTATTGAAGTCTTTCATCCAGCCCTGCGTGTTCTGTGCCTGGCAGTAATCGCCGATGCCGAAGGCGATGTTGAAGTCCCACACGGGGCCCATTTTCAGGAGCGGATCGTTGTCGTCGCGGTCTTTGTAGAAATAGGTGCTGAGGCGGTAGGCGTCCACGTTTTTGGTGACTTCGTTCACGAGCAGGTAGTTCACCCAGGAGTCCACGTCGATCCAGTCTTCGTAGACGGGTGTGGTGTTTGGCGTCCATTGGTCCAGTGCGTCCTCAAAATCAGCCATATAGCCCTGGATGTAATCGCGCTGTTCGGGCAGAATATCGCCAGCTTTGGGATATACGAACTGGAACCAGGTGGTTTGCCAGGCCGTATCGAAGGGCGGATAGGCCGAGGCCCAATCGCCGCCCACGCCGTTGTTCAGTTTGTCCATGGCCAGGATATAGCCGCCGGTAAGGCTGTCGCCCGCGAGGTCGGTGTCTTTCAGTTTGGCGATGTCGACGCGGTCGTTGTCGCGTTTGACCGTTTCGAGCAGGAGGTATACGCCGATGTAGTCGCCGTCGAGCATCACTTCCACGAAGCGGGTGCGGGGCGCCCAGTCCATGGCGCGCGCGGCGAACCAGTAGGCGAGCATGTCGCGCAGCAGGCTCTTGTCGTTCAGCGGTGAAATGAGGGCCCAGTCGCTTTCCTCGGGCATGTCGAGCAAGGGTACCGGCAGGTCGTCGCCGGCGATGTCGCGGGTCTCGATGGAGTAATTTCTTTTGTCGTACTGAAGCGAGGAGGAACCCCGTAGTTCGATCCCGATAAGGCCGTTGTAGGCGTTGGGCGGATCGCTGAGGTGGTTGATCTGGCCGGCGCCGTTGGCAATAATGCTCATGCCGGCAGTGATCTTCTGGTCGGAAGGAATGGGTTGCCCGCCGGTGTTGATGACGACGATTGGCAGGTTAGATTCCTGAAAATTAACACTTTGTGCAAAAAGAGATGCGGCGGGGAAAAGAAAAAGAAAGGGTAGCAGTCGAAACATCGTGCGGAATTTTTGATGTGTAAAGTTGGACAAACATCTGAAACCTGCCGCGGGAATTCACGCAGGCCGGCTGCGGATTATGCTCAAATGCGGCAAATGAAAATTTCCCCTTCATCGGAAGGAAGAGCCCGTCCGTCGTCGGCCCCGGACCGGTGTTCGACTATTTTGGGGTACCCCCTTGACAAGCATCCGGAAAGTGACATACATTTGCTATCAAAATAGTATCACAAACCAATCAAATCAACTTGTCATGGAAAAGATCGTCAAACCTACTTCCGGCTGGTCTATGTTGCTGCTCTCCCTCGTCTTGATTTTTGGCGGGGCTGCGCTTTTGGCCTTGAAAATGTTCGCTTTCGGTGTGCCGGCCATTTTGATCGCCGCGATTTTCATCCTTCCGGGATTTACGGCGGTGGAACCGAACACTTCCCGTGTGATGACCCTGTTCGGCTCTTACATCGGTTCGGTGAAGGAAAGCGGCTTCTTTTATGTCAATCCGTTTTATCTGAAGAAAAAAGTGTCGCTGCGGGCGGTCACCCTCGATGTGCCGACCATCAAGGTGAACGACAAACAGGGCAACCCGATCATGATCGGCGCCGTACTGGCTTACCGCGTCAACGATACCTTTAAGGCCAATTTTGCAGTAGAGAACTACCCCGATTTTGTCAAAATCCAGAGCGAATCCGCCATCCGCAAACTCGCCGGCATGTTCAGCTACGACAACCTGGAAGACCACGACGCCGAGGTCACCCTGCGTTCCAATTTTGATGAAGTGAACCACCAACTGGCTCTTGAGATCACGGAGCGACTGGAGATCGCGGGCATTGAGGTGATCGAAGCGCGCATCAACAACCTGGCTTATGCCACTGAAATCGCCCACGCCATGCTGCAGCGCCAGCAGGCCACGGCCATCGTCGCCGCCCGGAGCAAGATCGTGGAAGGCGCAGTCGGCATGGTCGAAATGGCGCTCGAACAGCTCTCCCGGAAGAACATCATCCACCTCGACGAGGAGAAAAAAGCGGCCATGGTGAGCAACCTGCTCGTCGTGCTGTGCGGCGATAAAAACGTATCGCCCGTGGTGAATACGGGCACCTTGCACCAATAAATGCTCATTCGACGCAAGGAGCGCAAAACACCTTTGCAGGGTGCTTTGCGCTTTTGCCGTAATGTTTTCGAACTATGGCTGCAAAGAAAAATTTTGTCCTCCGCATCGATGAGGCTACCTACGCCGCCCTGGAAAAATGGGCTGCCGACGAATTTCGAAGCGTAAACGGCCAGATCGAGTGGATCCTGAGCCGGGCGCTGCGGGATGCAGGGCGTTCGCCGAAGGAGCGTCCTTCCGAAGCTCCGCCGGAGCCGCCGCTTACCTGACGGGCCGAATTTGCCAACGTGAATCAGGCGAATCAGGGGGCAACCCACGAATCCTTGATTCGCCTGATTCGCGTTGGCAAATTCTGCCCGTCAAACGAAAAGGGACATCGTACATTGCCCCTTTCCGACAAACAAATGCCTCCCGAACTCGACATCCTCTATTTCGACGACCATTTCGTCGCCATCAACAAACCACCGGGCATCCTCGTGCACCTGACCCGCCTCAGCGAGGACACCGTCTCGGTGGCACAACAGCTCACGGCGCAACTTGGACTGCGTATTTTTCCCATTCACCGCCTCGACCGCGGCACTTCGGGCGTCCTGATTTTCGGCAAAACCGCTGCTGCAGCAGGCGCCCTGGCGGAACATTTTCGCGAGAAAACCGTCGGGAAAAAATACCTCGCCGTGCTGCGCGGCTACGTCGCGGAATCGGACACAATCGATTATGCGCTCTCCGACCCCGAAACCGGAAAAGAGAAACAGCCCGCCATCACACACTACCGTCGACTTGGGCAGGTGGAACTGCCGTTCTCGGTCGATCCGAAATTTCCCACCACCCGCTACGCCCTCGTGGAAGCCGAACCTGAAACGGGACGGCGGCACCAGATCCGCAAACATTTCGCGCATATTTTCCACCCGGTGCTCGGCGACCGCCGCCACGGCGACGTGAAGCACAACAATTACCTGCGCGACGCCTTCGGGCTGGAACGGTTGCTGCTGCATGCCCACCGACTGGAGTTTTTGCACCCGTTTTCGGGCAACGCCGTTTGCATTGACGCAGCTGTGGATGATCCGTTTTGGATCGCCTTGCAAAACTTGCAACTGCAGGGCTTTTGGCCAAAGCCCTGAAATTTTACCTTTGACCGGAAGCCAAACCACTCTCTTTATGAAAACTACGCTCTTCTCCTCGCTCCGCCAGGCGCTGGCCCTCGCCCAGCAAGCGCGCCAGCACCCCGAACTTTCCACAGATGATGTCCTGTCCGAATGGCAGGCGCGACAGATCAGCCGCCGTCAGTTTTTGCGCTCTACAGGGCGCGCCGGACTGGTGCTGGGTGCCGGATCGCTGGCCGGGATCGACCTGCTGCCACTCCTGACCGGGCAGGCCAAACCCAATATCGCTATCGTCGGCGCGGGTCTTGGCGGACTGAGCGCGGGTTATTATCTGCGGAAAAAAGGCGTGGCGGCCACTTTGTTCGAAGGCAGCAAGCGCGCCGGCGGGCGGCTTAAAAGCGCCCGTACCTACGCCGACGGGCGGCTCAACACCGAGATCGGAGCCGAATTCATCGACACAGGCCACAAGGATATGTTCCGGTTGCTCAAGGCCCTGGGCCTCGACCATACGCTGATGGACGTGGACCAGGACACCTTCGGCGTCCGCGACGCCTTCTATATCGATGGCCGGCACTATGGCCTGCGCGACGTGATCCAGGAGTTTGCCACCGCTTATCCCAAGATCGAGGCCGACCGCAAACGTATGAACGGCCGTTTCGAAGCCGAATACGACATGATGTCGATGGCCGATTATATCAACAAACTGCCCCTCAGCTCCTGGGTAAAAAAGATGCTCGACGCCGCCTTCATCGGAGAAAACGGACTGGAAACAGCCGAACAAAGCGCCGCCATCCTGGTCGACATCCTCGAAATCCGCAACGGCCAGGAATTTCTGCCTTTCGGCGACAGCGACGAGCGCTACAAGGTCATCGGCGGCAATGAACAGATTCCGCAGGGTTTGGCCAAAATACTGTCCGACCAGATCCGCTACGAACACCGGCTCGTGAAGATTCGGGAAAATGCCAACCACTCCGTCACACTCGTTTTTGATGAAAACAGCACGACGAGGGAAGCGACGTTCGACGCGGTGATCCTCGCTCTGCCGTTTACCATCCTCCGCGACGTGATCATCGACATGGAATTGCCGCCGCTCAAACAGCGCGTCATTCGCGAACTGGGCTACGGCACCAACACCAAATTTATCCTCGAAACCCGCGACCGCCCCTGGCGCTCCGCCGGCTATCGCGGCTTTTTGTTCAACGAACGCATCTCCAATGGCTGGGATAGCGCCCAGATGCAACTGGACAATACCGGCATGGGCACTTTTACGGCATTTTTCGGCGGAAAACGCGGCTGGGAGGCCAAACGCGGCACCGAAAAAGACCAGCTCGATTACATCCTCCCGGCACTGGAAGGCGCTTTCCCGGGTTCCCGCAACAGCCTGACCGGTAAGTCTGAACTGGCCCACTGGCCTTCCAATCCCTTCGTCAAAGCCAGTTATTCCTGCTACAAACCCGGCCAGATCACCGGCTTCGGCAACATGGCCGGCGCCCCGGTGCGCCGCGTGTATTTTGCCGGCGAACATTGCAGCGAAGACTACTGGGGCTTCATGAACGGCGCCGCCGAGACAGGGCGGAAAGTGGCGGAGACGGTGCTTCGGAAGGTGAGGAAAATTTGAGTGACGATTACACGATGTTTCCAAAACTACCCTGCCCGCATGAATCGATTCCTCCTTCCCCTCGCCCTTTGCCTCTTGCCCCTTGCGGCCCCCGCCCAGCCGCAGGAAGTACGCGTCGGCATGTACCTGATGAACCTCTACAACCTGAACATGGACGAGCACTCGTTCTATGCCGATTTTTACATCTGGTTCAAGTGGAAAGGCGCGATCGATCCCACCAATTTCGAGTTTGTCAATTCCATTGAAAAATGGAGCACGCAGATCGTGATGGCCGGCGACAGCACGAACCTGTCCATGCGCGACAGCACCAATTACCGCATTTTCAGGGTCGAAGGGCGGTTTTTTCACTCCTTCCTGCTCGGCAGTTTCCCCCTGGACGAGCACGCCCTCGATATCCAGATAGAAAGCCCGGAGCACGATGCCGGATCGCTCGTGTACCTGCCCGACACCAGCGGCGCCGAAATCCGGAACACCCTGCGCATGGTCGGCTGGAATATGAAAGACGCGGCGCTGGAATCGACCGTTCACGACTACGGCACGGCCTTCGGCAACCCCGAAGAGAACGCCCGGCAATACAGCAACCTCACCTACACGATCACGCTGGCCCGTCCGCTGAGTTATTTTTTACTGAAAATGCTGCTGCCCCTGCTGGTCGTCATGCTCATCAGCATCGGGGCGCTGATCGCACACCCGTCGTACCTGGATACCCGCTCTTCCTTGCCCATCGGCGGCCTGCTGACGGCGGTTTTCCTGCAGCAATCATACAGCAGCGCGCTGCCGGATACTGGATACATGGTGCTGATGGATAAAATTTACCTGCTCAGTTACGTCATCATTTCCCTGGTGCTTCTGCAGGTGATCCTTTCGGGCAACTGGCTGCTGCGGAAAAAACCGGTGTCGGAGAAAAAGATCATGCGGATTGAGCAGCGCATGGCGGTGGCGTATTTGGCAGCGTTCATTTTGGGGGTGGTGATTCTGGCGGGGAACCGTTGATGCTCTCTAAATTGGACACGGATTACACGGATGCGAGCAACGCGGATAATCCGTGTCCAATTTAGAGAGCATCATTGCTTCAAAAAAGCCTTCCCCCACTTCCACACTCCCGACCACTCCTTTTCCACCCTAAAATACGCTCTCGGCCGCGCTCCGAAATCCCGTCTCCCCCTTTCCAGTGCCTGGATCATGCTGCCTTCAAAGTCGAAAACGGGCAGATTCAACACATTTTTCGCATACCGGATAGCCTCCCATTTCAACAACACCGCCGCCCCGGAAGCGCGCAGCGCGGGGTCGTCGCCACTGAGCAGGTAGTAGGCCGAGCCTTTATCCCACACCAGCAGCGCCGCTGAATGCAACGCATTGCTGCCCGGATCGACGGCAAAGAACAACCGGCAGGCGTTGTGTGCCGCCAGCGCGGCGTGCAATTTTTGCAAAAAAGAAAAGGAAAACGGCGCGTCCAATTCCTGCCGCTTGAAGCTCATGCGCAGCAGGCGGTACAAGTCTTCCAGCGGGCGATCCGGAGTCACCGTCAGCTGACTCGCCGCTTTGGCGATTTTCTGGCGGTAGCTTTTGGCGATATTTTGGAAAATAGCCTCCTCGGAGGACAGAAGGTCGAGCACATAGGAATAGCGCGTCGTTTGCCGGAAACCCCGCCAGAAAAACGGCAGCCAATTGGTCACCGTGTAGTGAAAGTCCTGCGAAAAAGCCGCCAGGCCCTTGGGCAATTGTTCGATCAGGGCATTGTACAGGCGAATTTCATCATCCGGCTCGCGGTATTCGGGCAGGAGGTAAGGCCCGTGGAATTTACCCAAAACCGGCATGGCGACGTAGCGCCAGCCCATTTTCCGTTTCAAAAAATAAGGCATTGCCGCTACGACGTACCCGCCGCGTTCTACGGTAGCAGCCTGCCAAATGCCGTTTTCACACACGGCATCGAGGTACCAGGGCTGCATGAACAGCGGCAGGTGGGGCGCCATAGCGGCGAATTGGCGGTATGCGTCGGTGGAGTGCAAGGTCAAGTCTTGGAGCAGGAAAAGTCGCAATAATTCACTGGTCGTCAAAGCTTTGCTCGATCACGGCCATGGCGGCATCGAAAACGCCGGGGGCTGCGGCGAGCAGTTCGCGGCCATCCACAAAGTCGTTGCCACCCCTGAAATCGCTGACCCGCCCGCCGGCTTCGTGCACCAGCAGGGCGCCGCCGGCCACGTCCCAGGAATTCAGGCCGTATTCGAAAAACACGTCAAAACGTCCGCAGGCCACGTAAGCCAGATCGAGTGCTGCCGAGCCTATGCGACGTACGCCCCGGCATTGCTCCGTAAAAGCGCGCAGGGCAGCGAAATAGTCCTTCGCGCGGGTAAAATTGTGGTATGGAAAACCCGTGGAGACGAGCGCTTGCCGCATATCGCTGCGCGTACTGGTGTGGATGTTTTCACCGTTGCAGAACGCGCCGCCATCGCGCCAGGCCGAATAGCACTCGTCGGCGGGAACGTGGTGCACAATGCCGATTTGCATCAGGTCATTGACGCGAAGCCCGACGCTGATGGAAAAATGCGGCACGCCATAGAGGAAATTGGTGGTGCCGTCGAGGGGGTCGATGATCCACTGGATGTCTCCCGACTTGGTTTCTACTGTGTCCTCCTCGGTGATAAAAACGGCTTCGGGAAGCAGGCGGCCGAGGCGTTCGACGAGCATTTCTTCGGCCGTGCGGTCCACGTAGCTGACCAGCCCGTTGAGGTGTTTTTCTTCAATTTGGGCGTTCGTCACACGGCCCGACTCGGTTCTGATAAATGCGGCGGTTTCCTTGACGGCTTGTATGGCGTGGTGCGTCAGGGTTTGTAAGACTTTGCGCATGCTTGTTGGGTTGTAAAAATTGTGATAAACACGGAGACACGGAGGCGCGGAGATAGCCTTTCCGAAAGGATATCTCCGCGCCTCCGTGTCTCCGTGTTCAAAATAGCTACCAAAGTTATTTCCGCGTCCCAAAATCCTGCACCCAGAATTTGCCCACTTTGGCCATGCCCATCTCCCGAAGTTCGGGGTGCATGAGGTTCTGGCAATGCCCGTCGCTGGTTTCCCAGCTTTTCAGCACATCGGCAACGCTGGTGTGCCCCATGGCCAGGTTTTCCGCCGCCACCCTCCAGTTGTAGCCAGTGGCGCCGATACGGTCGGTAAAATCGGAGCCGTCGGAGCCGTTGTGTTTGAAAAAGTTGTGGCGCTGCATATCCAGAGCGTGCCGTTGTGCGGAGCGGGCGAGCAAGTCGTTCCAGCGAAGCGGCGGCGCGGGCCCGTACCAGGCTTTGTCCGGGCAATGGCAGCCTTTGGCGCGCAGGGTGTTCACGGCGTCGAGCAGGGACTGGCCGAGGGCGTCGGGCTCTTCGTTGGCTGTTTGCAAGGCAAACGCTCCACCTCCGGCCGTGTTGGTTGGCGACTGGGAGGGCTCGCAGGCCGCGAGCAGGAGGACGGAGAGCAGGAGGTAACGCATGATTTTCAAAAGGCAAGAGGCAAAGGGCAAGAGGCAAAAGGCAAAGGGCAATTAGAGGGCTGGTTTATTTGCCTTTTGCCCTTTGCCTCTTGCCTCTTGCCCCTTGCTTTTTACTTCTTATCCTGCTTCGCGAACACCTTTTTCAGCAGATCACTGGTGCGGGCGCCGGGGTTTTTGCGGATGTTTTTTTCCTCTTCCTGGATTTTGCCGAAGAGTCCGTCGAGCGCTTTGCGGGTCACGTGGTCGTCGAGATCGGTGTTTACCTTGGTGACCATCGGGATCTTGTTGTAGGCCGTGGTGGCGCCTTTCCAGGTTTCGTTGGCGCCGATCTTGTCGAGCGACTGTACGATCACCGGGTTGAACTTGTCGTAAAGTTGTTGCCAGGTTGTTTTGCGCAGGTATTCGGTGGCGGAGTTGTCGGCGCCCATGAGGATATTGGTCGCGTCCTGGAAGGTCATGCCTTTGATGGCACTGGCAAAAATGGGTGCTGCCTGCTTGGCGGCGTCTTCGGCGCCGCGGTTCATTTTTTCCACCAGATCGGCTTCGAGGTTGGCAAAGCCGGGTACCGATTTGAGCCGGTCGGTCACTTTGCGGGCTTCGTCGGGCAGGAGGATTTTGTAAATGCCGCCGAGGTAGCCGTCGCGGGCCGACAGTTCGGCGACGCCTTTCTGAACGCCTTTGTCGAGGGCTTCTTTCAGGGCCTGGCCCACGTCGCTGCCGCCGTCGCCACCGAGGCCGAGGGCTTTTTTGCCTAAATTTTTAAGGTCCTGGGCGGAAGCGGCACCGGCAGAGAGGGCCAACGCAAGGAAAAAGAGAGTGAGTTTTTTCATAGCAAATGGTAGATGAAAAGGTGTGAATTCTAATAGCCCGGAATTTATTCCGGGCAGGTTTTGAGCATTTTTCATGGTTTTTGCCCGGAATAAATTCCGGGCTACCAGACTATTTTCGATCCTGTTTGGAGAATACTTTTTTCAACAGATCGCTCGTGCGGGCGCCGGGGTTCTTGCGGATGTTCTTTTCCTCTTCCTGGATCTTGCCGAAAAGGCCTTTTAGGGCTTCGTTGGTGACGTAGTCGTCCAGGTCGTTGTTCACTTTTTTGACGAGCGGGATTTTGTTGTACACATCCACGGCATTGCGCCAAAGGGTGTTGGCGCCGATCTTGTCGAGCGAAGCCACGATTTTGGGATTGAACTTGGCGTACAACTGCTGCGAGGTCGTCTTTTTGAGGTATTCCGTGGCCGCATTGTCGGAGCCCATGAGGATGTTGGTAGCGTCCTGGAAGGTCATGCCAGTGATGGCGCTGGCGAAAATCGGGGCCGCTTCCTTGGCGGCATCTTCGGCGCCACGGTTCATTTTTTCGAGCAATTCGTTTTCGAGGTTGCCGAAACCGGGCACGTTTTTCAGTTTGTCGGTCACCGTGCGTACGTCGGCCGGCAGGAGGATTTTATAGGCGCTTTTGAAATAACCGTCGCGCTGGCTCAGTTCGGCAGCGCCTTTGGTGGCGCCTTTGGACAAGGCTTCTTTCAGGCCGCGTACGATTTCGTCGAGCGAAGGCTCTGCGAGTACCTGGTCGGCGATGCCTTGAAGGGTGTCGCAGGCCGGAAGGGTGAACAGGAGGCTGGCGAAGAGAAATGGAAGTGTAAATTTTTTCATGAGCAGATAGAAGTGTTCGCGGGCAAAACTGCCCGGCTAAAAACCGAGAAAGAGACCCACTTATTTTGTTCGTAAACTTAACGGGAGGTTAAAACGCCCTGCCCCCGGTGAACGATGCCCAGCACCTGCCCCCGCAGCTGCTGCCCGATAAACGGCGTGTTTTTCGACCTGGAACGAATGTCATTTTCCGAAAAAACGAACTCGCCGTCGGGGCTGAACACCGTGAGTTCGGCCCGGGCGCCTTCGCGGATTTCCGGAACGGGCAGGCCGAGCGCGCGGCGGGGCGCTACCGCGAATTTTTCCACAAAATCACTGACCGTCAGGTGTTTATCCAAAAACGTGCGGTAGAGTGCGAAGGCCGTTTGCAGCCCGATCATGCCAAATTCGGCATACGGGAATTCCAGGTTTTTGGCCTCTTCGTCCCAGGGCGTATGGTTGGTGCAAATGAAGTCGATCGTGCCGTCGGCCAGGCCTTCGAGCAGTGCGGCGGCATCGTCGGCGCTGCGCAGTGGCGGCAGGAGCTTCCAGTTGGAGTCGAAGGCGGGATGGCCTTCGCCGCCCAGTTTTTCGTCGGTAAAACAGAGGCTCACTAGTGCCACGGAGGCTTTCACATCCAGCCCGGCGGCTTTGGCGCGCCGCAGCAGTTCGACGCTTTTGCGGGTGGAAACGAGGTGTGCAAGCAGGCGGCTGCCAGCATATTCGAGCAGACTGAGGTCGCGCTGCAGCATGATTTCCTCGGCGAGGGCGGGAATGCCCCGCATGCCCAGGCTGGTGCTGATCAGGCCTTCGTGCATTTGTCCGCCGGCGGCGATGGTGTTGTGGTGCGGCTGGTTGATGATCAGACCGTTAAAGGCTTTGGCATATTGGAGCGCGCGCAGCAGCAGGCCCGCGTCCTGCACCGGTTTGCGACCGTCGGAAAAGGCCACGGCGCCGGCCGCGTGCATGTCGTAGAGCTCGGCGAGGTCCTTGCCCGCGGCATCTTGTGAAATGGCGCCGATGGGGTAAAAGCTGACCGGAGCGGCGGCCGTTTTGTTGCGGATGTAAAGGATTTCGGCCTTGGCGTGCACGGCAGGGTGGGTGTTCGGGAAACTGGCAACTCCGGTAAAACCACCCGCAGCGGCGGCCTGCGCAGCCGTGTGCAAATCCTCCCGGTGCTCGTAGCCTGGGTCGCCGGTGTGTACTCCAACGTCGAACCAGCCGGGGGAGACGCAGGCATTGGCGAAATCCCAGACTTCCGCGCCGGATTCGGCATGCAGTCCGGCCCCGATTTTTTCAATAATACCGTCGCGAATCAGGAGGTCCTGCGGACCTGTCGTTTCACCGTTACCAGTAATGCAGCGGACGTTTTTGATCAAGAGCAGCATATCGGTTCAGACTGTTTGGGTTTTTAATGGATCTATTCCACCCGATACCAGAAGTTATTTGCCACCAGCCAGCCCCGTTCGCGGCGCACGAGTTCGGCGTCGAGGGGCCGGATAAGCAGTTCGTCGAGGTAAAATGGCTGATCGACACCCGGTTTTTGCAAAAATATGCGCAGCCGGCTGTCGGGTTCGTACACCTGAAAACTGAGTTCGAACAAGCCCCAGTCGCCCACCACGGAGCGCAGGTGAAAGCGCAGCCCGTCGTGGCTCACATGGATTTCCTTGCCGTCGGAGATCGTGTTTTCGTAGGTTTTCATTTCATGGTTCATGCCCAGATCCTGGTTGACGTGCAGCCAGAAAGAGATGATATGGTGTCCTTTGGGCAGCGGAGCATTCCAGAGCCAGGTGGTGTCGCCCATGTTGCCCGAGTACGCGCCTTTGCCCTGAAAATACTGGAGACTGCTGCTGAGCGAGTCATACGACTGGTACTCAAACCGCGTGTCGGGCCGCGGCGACAGCCAGCGGCCGATCCTGTTCTGACCCCGGCTGCCGACGTAGCCTTCCACGCCGCGGGTACCTTCGCGCACGGCGGCGCGCAGGCTGTCGAGCGGCAGGCTGAGGACTTTTAGTTCGGGGCCGTCGTACAACATGGCGGCTTTATTGACCAGGAACTGGTGCTTGCGGCGCATCTCGTCCCAGCGGCCGCCGTCGACCAGCAGGGCCAGCGGTCGGTTGTCGGGCAATTCGGCGAGGATCGCGGGCATTTCGCAGGGTTCGAGTACGAGCTGGACGGATTTGACCGTCTGGGCGCAGGAGGTGCGGCTGAGGTTGACGCCCATATCGGGCACGCCGGTTTGCAGCGCCGTGGTCTGGATTTTTTTGAAAAAACCGCCGTCGAACTCCAGCCAGATATTTTCCGAACCCATGTGGTAATACGGGAGAGGCAACAGGCCCTGGAATTTGGAGAAATCCACTTTTTTGAGCCAGGGATACTCCTGTTCGGCCTGCGTCTTTTTTTCAATGTTGGGATGCAGGTTGATCGTGCGGGTACGCTGCATGGTGTATGCTTCCCAGCTGAGCACGGCCAAGGCCAAGCCCAGCAGGGCTTTCCCAAACCACGGAAATTTGCCGTTTTTGAAACCCTTGAACCGAATGGACCAGTTCCATAAGGTATAGAAAACCAGCAGATTAGCCACGTAGTAATATGCCCAGGTGAAGCGTCCCAATCCCCGGAATTGGCGCAACGGACCGAAATAATCGACCATCCATTGCATGCCTTTTATGGCAAACGGAAAGCCGCAGGAAAAGATCAGCAGTACAAAAGACGCCGTGAAAATCCCGATCAGGAAGCGTTTGTGCGTCCGGTGGTAGGCTGCGACTTCCCAGCTTTTGCCGAACATCCGGAAGCCCGAAAACAGGAGCCAAAGCGTGTATGCCAGCACCGCCAGACCCGCGTAAGCCCGGGCCTCGTAATCTACCCGGCGGATGGGCATGTGAAATGCGGCCGTCAAAACCCCGTCGAGCCATTGGTACAGCGGAAAATTCTCGTAGGGCAAAAACACGCCTTCCCAAAACCCGATGTAGGTCGTAAAGCCGTAGGGGTTAGAGGGCCGGTCGGTCACGTAGTCGGCCCAGTGGACCCACACGTTGAGCAGGGCAAAGGGCAGCAGGATCATCACGACCCAGTGGCTGAAACGTACCCGGATGTTGCGCCACGAACGGTCGATCAAGACTTGATAGGCCATGTAAAGGCTCAGGAAAAGCGCGGCCAGACCGAAGTAGTAGAAATGCAACTGCGCTGACAACCAGATCAGTATGCCGATTTGCAAGCTTTGGTATCGCCTGCTTCGCCGTTCTTCATAACGGCAAAGCAAATAAAGCAGCAACGGAAAAACGAAGGTGTGCGAAAGCCCGAAATGTCCGTCGAAACGGTTGATCTGGGGCGACAAAAACACCACGCCCAGGGCTACCCAGCCCGCGAACCACACCGGAAGGTGCAATTTGCGCAGCAGCAAAAACATCGCGGCGCAGCCGAAAAGCAGGGAGATCACCTGAAAAATATTCATTGCGCCCACCGTCCGGCCGCTCATACTGGCCACGTTGCGGTCCCACCATTGCAGGGCGCCGCTGAAAATCGGCTGGTTGTCGGTGAACAAAACGTGCTCGCCGAAGGGGTAATTCATGCCGCCGTAATGCGTGAGCGTGGAATCGCGCTGCACGTGCCAGATGGTGGTCACGTAGTTTTTGAACCCGTCGGGCGAATCGGTCAGCATGTAGTCGCCGGGGGCTTTGAGCCATTCGCCGTGCTTCAGCCAGATCAGTCCCGCAGCAAGGCCCAACAACAGCAGCATTCCCCAGAACGTGTGCGAGCGCCGTGGCGAGGTCAGGTTGTGGAGCGTCGTCTCTAATTGATGTAACGGGTTGTTTTCCAACGCCTTTTATTTTTTCAGGTTCAGGATATTGCGCAAAAACAGCTTCAAAAAATTTCCGCCTTCGGTGGCCAGCACCCGGGTGCCGACATGGCTGAACGTGACGCCCGAACGCAGCTCCACCGGTACGGGCGTCACATCGACGCGGCCGTTGGCGAGCATCAAAAATTCGAGGTCAAACAAAAACCGGTCGATGGTCGTCTCCAGAAAAACGGCTTTCCCAGCCTTGTCGAATGCTTTGAGGCCGCACTGGGAGTCGTCGATGGGCTGGCGCAGCACGTTGCGCAGCAGCCAGCGCAGGCTTTTCGAGAGGCGGCGACGGAAGGCCGGCACGCGGTCATAGTAGGCCGTGTCGCGGTTGCCGGCCGCAATGCCGCCTTTGGCCAGCAACACCTCCACCACGCGCCGCATGCTGTCGAGCGTGTAGGGGAAGTCGGCGTCGGTCACCAGGCAGTATTCGGCGTCGGAGGCCGCCACGCCCTGGCGCAGCGCATAGCCTTTGCCCCGGTTGTCGGGGTAAGAAACCACCTGCGAGCCGGGCGCCAGACTGCGTAACCGCTCGAAATTGCTTTCCGAACTGTTACGAGAGGAACCGTCGTTTACGACGATCAGGCTGGTTTCTGCGGTCAAATCAGCGATAATCTTTTGAAAATCAAGGAACTTGGCAGCCAGCGCAGCTTCCCAGCCTTCGGGCGGGTTGTAGCACGGTACGATGACGTGGAGTCGAATAGTGTTGGACTGCAAAGCGAAAAAGCCGTTTGGGAAGGCGGGCAAAGGTAGGAAAAGTTGGGGGTGAACGGGAATGCCACAATTAGGCATACCCCGATTTTGAATGAGGGGCGGCTACTACATGGGTTTACGGATTAATCCTTTTCATCCGCAATTCCAGCGTCGAAAATCCGCCCGCCTCAAAATGCTCGATCCGCAACCTGTGGTGGCCGCCGAGTTGTACCGTCAGTTCGTCGGTAGCGGGTTCGTGCACGTCCCAGTGGTCGATCAGGCGCTTGCCGTCGAGGTAGAGCCGGGCCCCGTCGTCGCTGCTCAGTTCGAGTTGGTAGCGGCCCGGCGCGATGTCGAATTCCGTTTCGGCGAGGGTGGCAAAGTGTTCGGGATCCACGCCTTCGGCTGGCTTGTCCCACCAGGCGAAGGCGAGTTGGTCGGTGTTTTTTTCCGCCGCCGGCGTTTGTTTTTGGAAAATGTCGAATGCGGCGGGATTTTTCAAAGGGTCGCTGGTCTGGTCGTAATTGTAAAACCGGACGCGCCAGTCCATTTTTTTATCAAAATGTTGAAAATCAAACTGGTAGGGTTGTTTAGCGGGGATTTTTTCTCCAAAAACGGTGGTGACAGGCTGCTCCCCGGTGTACTCGAATTGCAACCAGATGCCATCGGCGGCCGGGTCGCGCTCGACATTTACCACGGCCGGCAATCCGGGGGTTATGGAACTGATGGATGCCACTCCGTCTGATTTTACAACCCGCCAAAGGCCCGGCGGGCCGATCAGCCGGATGCGATACTGGCGGCCTTCGAGCGATTCGAGTACGGCCAGCGGTCGTTGAAAATCGTAGGGTCCCCATTCGCCGACGATGATGTGCTCGCGGCCGCGCGGCAGATCGGGCGGCAGGGCGGCGAGCATGCCGTCGCGCAGGCTGTCGGGCTCCTTGAGTTGTCGAACGGGTGTCAGCAGGGGTTCGTAGGGGTCGGCCGGTGTTTGGTCGGGGTGTGAGAAATTCAGGTTGCGCTGCGGACCGAGTTCGGGGTGCAGCCAGGTTTTGGCGAGCAGGGCTGCGGAGCCGTACAGGTCGTTACGGATAAAAGCCAGTTTTTCGTTCGGTTTGGAGGTTTCCAGCAGCGTTTCGAAGCCTGAGAAGAGGTTTTCGCCGTTGAGGTTCATGTTTTGCGAAGCGCTGATTTTGAGCGGTTTGCGCACGTTTAAAAATACGTTTCGGTCGATGGAGTAGTCGCGGCTGCGGGTGTCGCGTTTTTGGGCGTAGCCCCAGTCGGCGGGTTGCTCGGCGCGTGCCCAGAGCTGGATGCCCGTGGAGTCGTCGGCGAAATAGTTTTGCAAAATTGTGTCCTGCTGGCCGTGTTCGATGGCGATGCCCGTGCGGCAATTGGTGATCAGGTTGCCCCAGACGAGCGTTTCGTAGCTGTACCCGCCCCAGATGCCGTAGGTGCATTCGGTGATGTAATTGGCCTGGATGCGGTTGCGGGAAAAGGTGACTTCCACGCCGTTGGTGGGGGCGTGGGAGAAGTCGTTGCCAAAGATGTAATTGTCGTTGCAGCCGCCTGCGCCGCTGTCCATCGTCGTCTGGCCCGCCCAGAGGAACAGCCCGTCGCCGCAATGCGTGGCGGAGTTGAAGGCGATGAGGTTGTTGCTGCTTTGTTCGTAAATAAGGATGCCCGCCGAGTCCTGTCCGCGCTGGTAAAAACCGTGGGAATAGCCGCGCACGTTCCAGTCCAGGCGGTTGTGCATCAGTCGGTTACGGTTGCTGCGGTACAGGCCGATGCCCAGGCCGGAGTTAAAATTGAAGGTGTTGTTGTACACGAGCCCGTCATCGCAGCCGCTCATGAGCAGGGCGTTCTGGCAGCCGGTGATGCGGCAGTTGCGGACCGTGGCGCGGGTGCAATTTTTCAGGTAAATGCCTGCGCCGTAGCGCAGCCATTCGTCTTTGTCGTTTTGGTGGTAGCTGAGCCAGTCGGCGAAATCCTCGCGTTCGCGGCCGGAGCGAAGGCGGGGGCGATAGTTGTAGGAGAAGTCGTTGTTTTCGAGTGCCAGCCCGGCGGCTTTGAAGGCCAGCAAGGCCACTTTGAAGCCGCCGATGCGGGCGTTTTTCAGCGTTACGTTTTGTCCGGTGACGAGTATGGCGAGGCCGCTGAACAGGTCGGGCCGCTGCGGGTCGGCCGTGCCGAGCAGTTCGGCATTTTGAAAATCGACGGTCAGGTTGTCCCCGGCGATCGTGATGAGGCCTTTGAAGGGGTTGTCTCCATCGGGGTTATCGCCGGCTTTAAGCCGGTAGGTCTGCGGTTTCACCCGGCAGGACTGACTGATAATGAGGCCGGGGCTGAGGGTGATTTCGGGGGTTTGGGCAGGGAGCACCGAGGGGCAAAAGAGCAGAGCCAGGATGGTATATCGCATGGGTTTTGTGTTTAGCTGATGATCAATCATCGAGGGTATTTTCCATGTGATATTCTTCCATCCAGTCCCGGTGCAATGCTGAATGGCATTGCAGGAAGGATTCACGACCGCCAAACCAGGTCAAAACTGTTTCCCGGTCGATATTGCTCGGCTTTTCAGAAGATAAAATCGAGTAGGAAGAATATGGATAAGTCCGAAAATCTTTCACGTATCCGTGCTTTTGCGGATTGACGTGTACATAATAAACCAGCCGGGTAAAGTCAAAATCCGACTTCAATTCGACTCTTTCATAGCGGTCTTCGAACAAGCTGCTGACCCGCTGATAACGCAGATTGATGGCTTTGGCGTAAGCATTGAACAGGTTGGAAAATGGCTGGTGCAAGCGGTTCTTGCCGTTCGACCAATATTGCGGCAAGAGCATGGATTCGTCTTTAATACAGATCAAAAAATGGAAGTGGTTGGGCAACAGTGCATAAGCATAGGTATGGACAATCGGGTGGATGTGTTTTGCATATAAACGGAGAAAATAGGCGTAATTCTCAGGCTCGAAAAAGATGTTTTCCCGGTTGTTGCCTCGATTAAAAATGTGATAGCAGGTGTTCGGGCGGAGCGATATTTTAGGCGGCATGACAGTTAGTTTGAAGTTGTTTACTTCAAAAATAATGCGTGCCAAAGGTCCTGTATGAATAGGGCCCCCGAAGAGAGGAAATTTATTTCAATTTCTTATGGCGTTTTTTTAGGTTTATGGATTGGGGCGGAGCGGGGGCGGGGGCAGACCTCGGAGGTCTTCGAAGACC
>JBGAJY010000176.1:0-11429 GCA_044224705.1 Saprospiraceae bacterium | reverse complement strand
GGCATTTCTGAGCGGAACGTGAAACTGGCCCCCGCATCGGTAGAGCGGTAAAATCGCTTGCCATTGGAACAGCGCAACCCGACGAAATCGGGGTTGGCCAGGGTTACGGCCAGGCGGATTTCATTTTGCGAAAAATCAAAATTGGTAACCTGATTCCAACTGTCGCCGCCGTCGGTGGAGCGAAAAGCCTGACTCACGCCCCAGTAGTCGTACCGCGCGGCGTAAAGCGTGTTCGGGTCGCCGGGCCGGAATTTGACATCCGTAAATTCACCGGCCAGTTGTTCGGTCCACGTAGCGCCGCCGTCCAGGCTGCGTTGCAGGCCGCTGTTGGTGGCTGCGAACAAAACCTGCGGGTTGGTCGGACTCATGTCCATGGCATAGATCACCTTATTTTGATCCAGTTCCCAGTCGAGCCCGGTGGGATTCCAGCTGAGGCCGCCGTCAGTGGATTTGTACACGCCGAGGCTGTACTGCCACCAGCCGATCTTGTCGCCCAGGGAGATATAAAGTGTGTCGGGATGCTGAAAATCGATCAAAATCACGCCGACCGGCAGGTAGGGGAGCTGGTCGCCGAGCGGTTGCCAGTTGCTGCCCGCGTCGGTCGTTTTCCAAATGCCGCCATCGGGGGTGCCGACGTAAAAGATATTGGGGTCGTTCGGATGAAAGGCGACGTGAATCGTCCGTCCCATGCCCCAATAGCCGCCGCCGCCGGTGATTTGGGTGGGGCCTTCGTGGTCCCAGGTTGGTTGGCTGTTGCGTTGTTGGGCGAGTTCGGCCTGTGCTTTGCGGTAGTCGAGCCATTGTGTTTTCAGATCGGGCAGTGTGCCGTCGGGCTGAACGCGGTCGCGCCAGAACCATTTCCAGCGTTGGTATTTGACCCATTCGTTGTCGGGGCAATCACTTTCCGGCTGATATTCGGCAGCGAACCGTGCATCCAGTTCGGTGCAAATTTCAGGGTAGGTTTTTCCATTCAATTCGACTTTCCATTCTTCAAATTCCTGACTAAAAGCCGAAAAAAAGAGCAGGGTAAGAACTGTCAGCGCGTAAATTCTTTTCATGAGTTAAAATCGTTAGGAGTGCAAAATTAGGTGCTTACAGCCTGGATTTTATTCCTGAAAAAATGATTCGACGGTGCCGGACAATTTACCGGAAGCTGGCTTCCGTAAAGGCGGCGTACTTTTGCAAAATGATTTTCAGCCGGTTCCATTCTTTTTTGCTGCTTTTTCTTGCCTTGGGTTTTGCTGCATGTTCGGCCCGCCAGACGGAACATGCGATGCTGGATGCGAAGGAGCAATTTGCCTATTTCCCGCTCCGGATCGGCAAATCAATCACCTACGTTGTCGACAGCGTGGTGTTCGATAAAGGGCCGGGCGGCGTGCTGCGGGATAGTTCAAGAATTTTTTTGCGGGAAACGATTGCCGACACGCTGCGTGACAATATCGGGCAATTGATCTACCTCGTGGAGCGGTCGGAGCGCCGCAGCGATACATCTGCCTGGCAATTGAAAAATGTGTGGTCGGCTGCCCGTACCGCAAATCAGGCCATCCGAATAGAAGACAACCTGCGATTTTTGCGCCTCATTTTTCCAATGGATGAACGCAGCGCCTGGGATGGCAATCGTTGGGTTGATCCCCAGACTGAACTGATCATCGCCGGGGAACGTCTTCGCCCTTATGTTGGTTGGCAATATCGGGTGGATTCTCTCGACGTGTCACTCGCGGTGGGGGCTTTTATGTTTGATTCGGTGCTGGTGGTGACTGAGACGAATGAAGAGAATTTGATTGAACGGCGGTTTTCAAAAGCCATTTATGCCAAAAACCTGGGTCTCGTACACAAAGAAGAGTGGTTGCTCGATTCCCAGTATTGCAATCAGAACCCCGAACCGGTCGATTGTGCTACCAAGCCGTGGGTAGAGAAGGCAGAGCGAGGTTTTATTGTTAAAATGACTATACTTGATTTCAATTAAAAATGGCAGAGCAAGTTTTTATAAGTATCGGATTCACCCGTAAAACGCATGGTGTCAAGGGAGAACTAAAATGCTCCGTTGGAGAAGATTTTGAAGAAATCGTGACTAAAAAGGGCAGAGTATTTCTGGACCAAAGGGGGCGAAAACTGCCCTATTTTGTAGAGAGTATTCGCGGAGCTGGGGAGCCGATCATCAAGTTTGAAGATGTGAACAACAGGGAAGATGCTCTATTGCTGCAGGCGCGGGAAATGTTCCTGCTTGAAGCTGACCTGCCACTTGATTTTATCGTTGAAGATGAAGAGGAACTTGTCTTTGGGTATCTGAAGGGCTATGGCCTGGTGGACAAAACATTGGGCCCGGTTGGGGTGATCGATGAGGTAATGGAAATGCCACAACAGGAGATGGCGGTTGTTCGCTATAAAGGTCGGGAGGTTCTGATTCCTTTAAACGAACGGTTGATTACGAAAATTGATGAGGCGGAACGGAAAGTTTGGCTTGATTTGCCTGAAGGTTTGCTCGACATGTGATGTTGGGTTCAGAAACCATACTCCCAGGTTATCAGAAAAAATCGCGGGATAGCAACGATGGATGTGGCGTTTTGGAAAAAATTATCTGAAAATACCTGCTCAAAACGATGGGTATTCAATAGGTTGAATCCGGAAAGTTGGAACTGACTTCTCCAAGCAGGCAAGTGAAATGAGCAGATGCCGTCGGAGGCCCAATAGAGTGTCCGGGGGCGGCCTTCAGAGTGGTTTTCTACCCGGTAAAAATTGAATTTGGTGTAAAATCTTTTTGAAGGTTTTACAGTAATGGTCAGGGTAGATGACGAATTTGTTGTCCCCAAGCTGGTATTGCCGCCAGCACTGTAACTGGATGAATTGAACCAGGTAATGGAATGGGACAGAATACCATTTACCCAGCCGTCAAATGCAGTTCCATACTGGATTGTGCTGGTAAATATGTGCGAGTTGATTTGCCTCAAGCCATCGTCGTTCAATTTATTCTGTTGTTGTAACGAAGTGAACGCCAGCCTGAGTTCGAAACGGGAGCTGATCGCATGGAAATATCGATCTGCAGATCCCGACAGGGCATATTGAGATGACCGGGCAGGCCTGAATTTTTTCTCGATAAAAAGATACGGATCAATTTCATAACGGGTTGCAAAGTCGCCCGATACCCATCTCCCTGTGGCGCCAAGATTCCAGGAATATTGTTTGACCAAATGGTTGAATCGGTAGCGTAGTCCAGCATTGTGTTCCGGGATAAATGAAAATGCAGGCAGGCCGCTTTCCAGGGTTTGGTAGTCGGTGAAAATAAATTGAGGGTAGAGGTTGGAGAAACTCGGGATTTCCGGACTGTAGTTGTAAAAGGCTGTCCAAATATTTCTATCATTTGGGGAATAACGGAGGCTGCAAGCGGGTTCGAGGCTCCAGAGATTTTTGAAGCTATGTCGGGACGGATGAATACGGAAATAAGAAGTCTTCAGTCGCAGGCGCGTGAATAGTGATTTATGGCTCCTTGAAACTGAAATGCCGGTGAATAATCGGGGAGACCGTATTTGAAAATTATTTCCATAAGATGTCTCGGGTATCCATTGTTCACCTTCGTCGTTGGCAAGGGAAAAGCCGGAATTGAGGTAGTCGCCGGTCCAGTGAATTCCGGTTTCCAGGGTCCAATCCAATGGTGCACGGCGGGTAAGAAAACGGACGCTCACCAATCCGGCGTTTTGGCGTTGTTTGCTGGTTTGGTGCATTCGGTTGAATGAAGAGTCCAGCCCGAAAAAAAACGGATAATAGGCGTAGTCCGAGTACAATTCATTGGTATTCAGGTACCAGGCTTGTTTGGTGAGGAGCTGCAGCGCCTCGGTCTCGCTTGGCTTGAAGGTATATTCAAGAGCGCCGTTGGCGAAGAAGGTTTTCGCATCCGTCGAGTTACTGATTTGAAAGTAATCGGTTGTTTGTTGAGTGCGCAGCAGGGAGACCGCATCATGTCTTGGTGAGTCGCTGATTTTGATAAAGTTGCGGATTGAATGTCGGTTGTCGGTTGAAAAGTAATCAGCTTCTGTCTGGACATTTCGTATCCCGGTTTTTTGTTGTTGGCCAAGTTTTTCAGAAATAACAAGCGTATTTTGACCAACAAGCAGGTAACGCGTTTCGGACTGTGAATTCTGATCTGTACTTTCCACCCCACTCCAGGATGAAACCTTGATTTTGAACTGTTGCGAAACTGGCAAGACGTACCCTGCAAACAACATTCCACTCTTATTGGCCTGGGTAAAGGCAATAGGCAGCCCGATTTGTTGGAATGAAGGTTTCTGCAGGATTGGCTGTACATTCAATGCTGTGGTTTGCAGACTTTCCCAGCCAACATCTCTCGTGTCGCCCCTGCTCAACCACTCAATATCGGCGAGAGCGTTTTCTCCGGTGTTGTTGGCATTGCCGATCATATATATTTTATCTTTTCGGCTTAAAGAAAAGAGGTTGAGATGAGTGAAACCTTTCCATTCCGAACCGTAGCCAGGGCCAGCCATTATACTTCCTGAATTAGCCCGTTTTTTTTCATCCTTGAATTTGAGGTTAAGAATCAGGCGGTCGGATTCCTGTATCCCCTTTAACATAGGATTCTCCTGATAGCGATTGATGGCCTGTACTTTCGAAACCATATTGGCCCGCACATTTCGTGTGGCGATCTGGTAATTGTCGCCAAACAGGTCATCTCCTTCAATCATGACTTTTTCAACAGGTTTGCCATTCAGCGAGATGCGTCCATTCTCGCTGACCTGTATGCCCGGCAGTTTTTTCAGAAGATCCTCAACGGAGAATTCGGTACTGTCAGAAAAGGATGCCGCATTGAA
The DNA here is from genome assembly GCA_044224705.1 of Saprospiraceae bacterium. GTDB lineage: Bacteria > Bacteroidota > Bacteroidia > Chitinophagales > Saprospiraceae > M3007. Next base: position 6,609 of record JBGAJY010000176.1, on the reverse strand, counting down.
TTCAGTAGTGTCATTGTGTACCACTACCGGCGGAGCTTCGGCACGGATGACGATTTCTCGTAATCCCAGAGCCGATGTGACCATTGTTAAATGAATGGTATCTGGCAGAGTTTGAGAAGCGAAGTGTAGTTCGAGGGTTTCGAAGCCGAGCGAGCGTGCAGTGAGGATAATGGAATCCGGTGGATGATTTATAGAAAATGAAAAACAGCCTTTAATGTTGGTTTGTGCAAATGCCAGGATGGTTCCTTCGGCATGGGCCGTCAGCACAACGGTGACGTATTCCAATGGCTGGTTCAGCGTATCCTGTGCCAGACCCTGGATTTTTTTTTGTGCCATCGACCATGTTGCGAACTGGCCGCTAAAAATGACGAACAACAACAACCTATTCATCCTCAACTATTTCGATGGTGTCTTTGATTTGGGTGATGCTTACGTCAAAACCTTTTGCCTTGAATTCTTTTTCAATGTCACGGTCATGTTGATTGCTGACTTTCCTGTATTGCGCATAAGACATATGGATGAGTTTCCCGGACGGAGGATGGATAGGATGGCTCAGGTTGGGAGAAATCTCCATTCCCATGAAAAGAAACTGCACCTTGTCATCGGTTGTTTTGGCTTCCAGAATCAAACCAGGCAGACCGCCAAGTTTGTAAGGGCCACTCGGAATAGGGATATCATAGGTGAACCAGGCTATATAATCCCTTCCACCAAAGGAACCGGTGGCCTTGACACACTCATAAAGGGCTATTCGCCGCTTTTCAGATGGATAAATCGCCCAATCTATTGCCCCCAGGGTGTCCTGAATGACACAGTGGCTTTTTGACATAAAGCAGGGGATTTTGGACCACATCATTCGTTCGCGATGTAGTTTAAAGATGGGAAAACCTTCAGGATCGCCTGGCACATGGACAGAGTAGTATTCATCTGTTTGCTTGTTGTAACTTTCTTCCGGCACACCAAGATGGATGTATATTGAACGGGCGGTATTAAAAAATAAAACGGACCGGCCATTCCTGTCATTATCAGTCTCAAGATAGATTTGGTGGTCATAATAAACCAAACCCATAGGGATACTGTCTGTTTGGGAAGATACCAAGTTCTGGTGAAATATAAAAAACAGGAGAACGATATTTTTCATGGCCACTGAAAAGGAATATAAAGTAGAAAGTTGTTTTATTCTGGAATAGATAGATGAAATCCGGAGGAGTAAAATCCCCCGCCGGAAGCCAGGTGACCGGCGGGGGAATATTTGGGCCGCTTCAACAGCAACCCAGTTGCTCACACAGGTATAGAAATAACTCGCTTGCCTGGCCGCAGGTGGGGGCTATGGCGCAGAATGTTTTTCCGTTGCAGACGCCACAATAGATGCAGGGGTACTCGGTTTTTTCTCCTGTGTTTTTCTGTGCCGGCTCCGGAGCGTTGAGGATTTTGGGGTCAGTGGTATTGGCAGAGAGCGTAAAACCGCAAAATGCGAAAGTGAGAATGATCATAATTTTTTTCATGGCTGATGAAATTGAAAAATGGCGCCTACTCTTTGCAGGATTTTCGGCTTTCTCCTTTGACAGAAGCTAAGTTGAAAGGCGGCAATCCCAAAAACTGAGACTGGTTCAATTGATTCTAAAAAAATTAGGATAAAACATTCCGCTGATTTTATCGTCTATTCCTTCTCAATTTTATCATCAACTGGCGTTATGATGAGCGTGATGCCTCGAGTGAGACTTTCCTTTTCTCTTCTTCTCGCAAGTTTTTTTTCTTCTCTTTTTACTTCTTCATAATTCAAATTCAAATACTTGCCCTTGGGAGGAACGATCAGGTGCAGGCTGTTGAGCGGCATCTCCAAATCCTGGAAAAGAAATTCTACCTCCCCGTCAAGAGACCGGGCTTCAAGAATGAGACCTGGCAATCCCCCTAATTTGAATGGGCCCGAACTGATGGGAATATCGAAGGTGAACCAGGCTTCATAGCTGCGCCCTCGAAAGGTTCCGGTCGCTTTTTGACAAACCAGGAACCCGAATTGTTTTTTTTCAGGTAAAATAGACCAGTTTATAGCCCCGAGCGTATCCTGAATTACACAAAGATCTTTTTCCAGAAAACTGTGGGCTTTAAATAGAATCTGATGTTCTGCATGAAGTTTATAGATCGGAAATCCTTCGGGGTCCCCAAATATATAATTCGGCATATCTCCGCTTGTTACATAGATATCCTGTTTGGGAGCATCTTCTAAAATGTATATTGATTTAACGGGATTGAAAAAAAGCGTCGCTTTTCCCGTTTTATAATTTTGGAAGGTATTGTGTTCAATATGCTGATAGGTAACCTTGCCTATAGCAATATCATCGGAAGGCAAACTATCTGTTTGAGCCTTTGCCGGGGAAAACAGGGCGACGCACAGAAGCAGGAAGAGTGTTTTCATAAATCATGCATTGGTTGAATCGTTGAGATACTGAAACTCCGGAGCTGAATACTCTACTATTGGACATTTTTGAAAAAGTGACGAAAGCCGATTTTCGTGTTTGCTAAAGACAAGATAATCAATGCTTCCGCCACCTTTTTTCAAAAATGTCCAGTAGTGTGGTAAATAAGTCAACTTCACAATAGCAATGTTATTAAAGGATAAGTTGGCTTTCTGTACAGACGTCGGGTGGAAAAAATAATAAATAGAAAAGTAAAATGTTTTTCATTGCGTTGTCAAGGTGTGTTATTCTGGAAATAAATTGAAGGGGTTGAGCACCTGTCTGCGGCGCTCAAAAACAAGAAGTTTGCATAGGCCCTCAACCCCGTGGCGGGTGATTACTCTCCATCGTCGGACTCAGAAGAGTTTTTCCTTGTCCCACAACCATGTTTGCCCAATTCACTGTCAAGGGCATCCAATGCGTCATCGCAATTGAGCGCGGCTACGCAAACGAAGAAATCGCCACACTTCTGACATTTGATGCACAACGTTTCAGGCTCGGCGGGAGCCTGGGTGACGGGCCCGGTCTTGATTTCAGTCGCAAAAGCGACAGTCCCGCAAAACGCAAAAGCAAGTACAAAAAAGAATTTTTTCATGGCTGATGAAATTGAATCAAAACGCCTACTCTTTGCAGGATTTTCGGCTTCCTCCTTTGTCGACGGGAGCGAAGTTGAAAACCGGCAATCCCAAAAAATGAGATTCAGATGTACACTGTTATAATTTCAGGTCAAAAGGCTCTTCATAGTAATACGTCTGACGTTCTTTTTCATAGGCAATGGGCGCACCCATTGATCGCAGGTCGTCCAGGTGGCGAAAAAGCGTGGACCGCGAAACGTCCATCCGGTCGGCCAACTCCTTGGGGGAACCGGTGGATTTGTGCCGAATGAGCAGATGCAGTCGTTTGATCCGGTCAATGTGATCGAAAAATGTCATAGGCGGTAATGTTAATTGGCCAATTATCGAAAATCGATTGACTGTGGCTGGCGGGCAGGCGCCAAAACCCAGAGGTGTTATCCTGTCAGGAGGGATCAGAAAAGCTGGCATGGTTGCATGGCGCACTGCTTGGCTATCGGTCGTTACGGCAGGTGCTGACCGGGTTGGGCGCTTTGACAAATATAAAATTCCCGGCAACTTTTCCGAGCAGGAGCCCTGAAAAATATTTCAAAAACCGGCAGCCGGAACACCCTGTTTCTACCCTGAAAACGGTAACAAACTTTTAAGAAAATTTTACGGATGTAAATGAACTAAAGCCTCCGTGGCACGCGTTTTTTGACGGTATTCTCCATTATTAACCAAACCAAATTTCCGCCATGTCGTACCTGACCGAACGTAATGAACGCAGCACCCGCCATTCCGCACTCACGATGGCTATCCTGTTGCACCTCGGACTCGCCGCCGCCCTTTACCTGGCAACTACCCAGGAACCGGCGCCCCGGCCGACGCCCACACCCGTTAAAAAAATCGAACAGCCGCACCCGGCATCCCCGGACGGCCGAACCGCCAGCAACTGACCTCTTCCAAACCGAATTCCTGTCGAAATGCCAGCGCCGCGCCCCGGAACATCCGGGAGCGCGGCGCTTTGCTTTTGGAGACACAACCTTGAAAAACAGAATTTTACCTGCTTATTATCGTCATGTCCCGGTCGTACACCAGACACGTAAAAATGCCCAACGGATTGCCCGAACCACTCACGTTGCTTTTGATCGGAGAAGGCTGGGCAAATGGATTGAGATTTCCAAAAACAGCCGCCTGCACGCTTTCTACATAGTTGTAGTAGTCCTTTGTGATGTGGTACACGGCGCTGATCACAGTATCGCCTTCGGTCAAATCGTAGCCGGTCCCGAAAGCAATCACGGGCTCCTGTGAGGTGCGGTCGGAAAAAATAAAGTCCTGCTCCGGCACGCTGTCGAGACTGCTGTAATTCAAAATCCTGCGGAAATAATCTTCCGTCGTAAGATCGTCCGTGATATAGGTCAATACCCTCGCCAGGGTGTCTTTGTCCGGATTCCAGCTCACCACCGAACTGTCGATCTGAATAGGCTGCAACATCACCGTCTGACCCGTTATGTTGGTGCCGTCGGGCAGGGTGATGTTCAAAGTATATTGAAGGCCCGGTGTGGCCGGCACCAGGTTGGCGCCCTGGTAATTGTAAATTTTGAAAGGACTTAATTCCGGAAAAATGCCGTTTTGAAGGGTGTCCGTCTGTCCGTCATAGCTGATGGTGACGACTGCGCCACCGTAGAGGGTGTTCTGCAGAAAATTCGAATCCAGCCCGAATTCATCAAAAAAGGCATAGCTGCGGGTGAGCAGCAAACGGAAGGGCTTGCCGGGCTCCAGATAGCATTCTACCACAGGCTGGCGGTCGTATTCCGGCAGCTCGATGTCTACGTCACGCGTGAGGTTACACGACACCAGAATGAGCACCGCGAAGGGAAATATTCTTTGCAAAAATTTGATTTTCATCGTGTTATAATTTTTTTGAAAAATGGGTTCAGGATAATCGCCTCGTTTAAAACTTGAAATTCCAGGTGAGGCTCGGCAAAATGGGGAACAAAGACACTTGCTTGGCCTGAATTTTTGTCGGAATGTCGGGGCCACCGCCGTCGCCGAGCGCCGGTTCAAGATTGGGGTCGATGTAGATGAAATACGGGTTGCGGCGGTCGGTGGCATTGTACACGCTGAACGTCAGGTCGCTTTCGCCCCATTTGGGGAAAAATTTCCACACTGCACCCAAATCGAGGCGCATATAGGGCGGCACGCGGAACGAATTACGCGGCCCGTAAATCGGCACCACCGCCTGAAAAGGAGCGCCGGCCACATCCTGCACTGTGTAACGCCCGATGGGCAGCCAGCTCACGTAGCCCGAGGTGTAGGTCCAGGTGGCCGTCAGTTGCCAGCGGCGGCTGAGTTTGTAAATGCCCACGATGTTCAGGTTGTGACGCGTATCGAAACGGGGCGGGAAATAGGTGCCTTCGTTGATGTCCGGAAAATCGCCGCGTTTTACCCAGGACAGGGTGTAGCCGATCCAGCCGGTGAGGTCGCCTTCTTTTTTCTCGATTTCCAGTTCGAGGGGGCTGAATGCGTAACCTTTGCCGATCGTTATCTGGTTTTCCAGCTCGGCATCGTTGCCGAACAATTCCGCGCCGTCTTTGAAATCGACCTGGTTTTGCAGCCATTTGTACCAGGCTTCCCAGGTGATGAGTATCTGATTGTCAAAAAGATAGGAAGTGCCAACGGCTACCTGGTCGCTGATCTCCGGTTTCACGCCTTTCGTACTGGGGTACCAGATGTCGGTCGGCAGGGACAGGCCGCTGGAGGCCAGGAGGTGTACGTACTGGTTCATCCGGGTATAGGAAGCTTTCAGCGACCAGACCGGTGTGAGGGCGTAATTGGCGGCCGCGCGGGGCTCGAAGCCCCAATAGAAAGCGGGGTTGTTTTGCCAGGCGGAGACTCGGGCGCCGTAATTGAGTTTCAGGCGCCCGTCCACAGCCCATTCGTCGGCGATGTAGAGGCCGTATTCCATGCCGTCGTAGCTTTTACCCGATTCAAAACTGATGCGGCCGTCGTCGCTCCCGGCTTTGAGGCGCGCCACGTCGAACTCATGCCAGGTGGCGTTGCCGCCGAAGCGCACGGTGTGGTTGTTGGAGGGCTGGTAGTAGAAGTCCACTTTGGTGTTCGCGTCCTTTACGTTGGAGCCGAGTTTGAAGGAAAAACCCGTCAGGTTGTTCCGGATGCGGTAGCGGTAGTCGGAGTACGTGAAGGTCGTGTTGGCGAACAGTTTCGGGCCAAATGTGTGGTTCCAGCGGGCGGTGCCGGTGACATTACCCCAGTCGAACAGGAAGTCGAAAGACTCGTCCTTGAACTTGAACACATCGCGGCCAAAGTAACCGCTCAGGTACAGCCGGTCCTTTTGCGACAGCGTGAAATTGACCTTGGTGTTCAGGTCGTAGAAATAATAATCGGGGATCTTGTTGTAGTCCGGATTGTCTTCGTTGGCGTTGTTCACCGCCCGGGTGATCAGGTCGGCATAGGTGCGCCGTCCGCTTACGATGAACGAAGACTTGTCCTTTTGGATCGGTCCTTCCAGGGTCAAACGGCTGGCAATAAGCCCCAGGCCGCCCGATCCGCTGAATTTCTGGTTGTTGCCTTCCTTCATG
>JBGAJY010000005.1:0-66411 GCA_044224705.1 Saprospiraceae bacterium | reverse complement strand
TCTCCCCAGATGTGCGGATCGGAGTAGGCCGTCAGGAAAATGCAGGCAATCTGGCCGTCGAGCATGATCTTCCATTGCCTTCCTTCCGCGATTTCCGCTTCCACGAGCGAGCGCTCGAAAGGCAGCCAATGCTGGTTCGACACCGCTTTCTGGTGCGCGATTGCAGCATCGTAAAGGCCGAAAATGGTGCCGAGGTCGGAGAGGGTGCTGTTCAGGATTTCCATCGAAATCGCTTTATACCGGTTGATTGGTAAATTTATTGACAGGCCATGCGAATGAGGAGCTAAAAAAGTCTGGCGTTTGCGACAAGGTGGAGTTTTGTAGACAGGACAAACATGATCAACAGGAAAAGCGTCGGCTCCGCCGACTTACTCATACCTGGCGGTGAAGCCGCCATGCTTTCATCCTGTTGATTATGTTTGTCCTGTCTACAGAAACTTTTGTCAGAAAAATAGCCTGTCCTGATTTCGCATCGGGATGATATCTCAAAAACGCGGGGCATTCAGCACATACGCCGGCACCGACAGCCCCGGTTTGCCGCTTTCATCGGATACGGGCGCCAGCGGCGTGAGTTTCAGCGGCAACACTCCCGCCCATACGTTGAGTTCCAGGTCTTCCGGATCGTCCAGTACGCCGTGATCGCGGAATTTGACCGAAGCCTCGTCCATTTCCACGGCGATGAACATCGTTTTTTTCATGTCGCCGGCGTCGGGCTGGCGCGCATCGGCCCAGCGGCCTGGCATCACGTGGTCCATGAATTTTTCGGCGGCCAGCCAGCGCTCCTCGTCCGATTCTACGAGCCGCGTTTTACCGAAAGCCACCACGGAGCGGTAGTTCATCGAATGGTGAAACACCGAGCGCGCCAGCACCAGCCCGTCCAGCAGGGTCACGCTGATGCACACGGGGATACCCCGCGCCATTTGCATAAAAAAATGACTGCCGACGGAGCCGTGCAGGTACAGGGTGTTGCCCGCGCGGCAATAGCCCGTCGGGAGGATAAACGGCTGGTTGTCAAGGGTAAAAGAGACGTGACAAACGAGGCCTTCGTCCAGAATGGCGTCGCGGCTGGCGGGGTCGAAATCGTAACGTTTGGGGTAGTAGCGGCTGCCTTCGGTGAGGGTGTTTTTTGTTTTCATAGCGCAATTTCAAGCCGTTTCAAGGATAGGAAAATATCGTTCTTCCATCACGCGGAAGTGGTGGTTCTGGTGACCGACGAGGATAAAACCAATGGCCAGCACGGGCAATTCGGCCTGGTAGGCCACGCCGGTACGGCATAGGGCTTCGTCATCAAATGATTGAAAAAGCAGCATGGAACTGGTCCGGACGCTGCGGAGCTCCTCCAGCAAATCCCCGATAGAGCGCCGGTTGGCGCCTGCATTGTCGGCAAACAGGTTTTCGTCAAAACCCGGCAGCGTCGTTTTGTCGTTGCGGGCAAAGCGCAGGGCGCGGTAGGAGAACACGCGCTCCGTGTCGATCAGGTGCTGGAACAGGTCCGGCAGCGTCCATTTACCGGGTGTATACACCTGATGACCAATGGCGTGGAGATTTTCGAGGTCGAGGGTATCCAGCGCGGCGATGCTTTGCTGAAAGGCTTCGGAGAGTTCGACGTCGTCCACCTGGTTGATGTAAGTGTCGAAGTAGCAGGGGGGCCAGCTGAGGGCTGATTTTTTCATAAAAAGTTTGTTTTCAGGGTGCAAAATTAGGCCGATTTTGGACTACCCGAATCGGCCGGTTTTTAAATACCGGGTAGTCCGGATGGTGGTTTTTCGTACGTTTACGAAACTTTGAAAGTTTCGTAAACGTAGCGCCGTTCTTCTTGCCATGCTGCCCTTTTCCTCCCTCCTCTCCATCGACAAAACCGCCAAAACGCCCGTTTTCCTGCAAATCGCAACGGGGCTGACCGAGCAGATCCGCCGCGGAATCATCCCGGCGGGCGCCAAACTGCCCGGCACCCGCAGCATGTCCGAAACCCTTGGCGTACACCGAAAAACGGTCGTCGCGGCCTACGAGGAATTGCTGGCGCAGGGTTGGCTCGAAACGCAGAACTCCCGCGGCACCTTCGTGAGCCCGAAATTGCCCGACATTCAGCCGCTTGCTTTTGAAAAGGCCGCCGGCGCTCCGCCCGGCGGCGCCGTGCCAAAAGCCGGGTTTCCATTTACAAAAAACCCTCTGCTGGCCTTCCCCGTCTCCAAAGGCTCCAACGCCCTGGCCTTTGACGACGGCTTCCCCGACGTGCGCATCGCTCCATGGGACGCCCTGAGTCGCGCCTACCGGACTTCCCTGCGCCAGGGCTACCGCAAAAACCTGCTGTTTTACAGCGACACCAGCGGCGAACCCTCGCTGCGCAACGCCATGACCGACTACCTCCGCGAGAGCCGGGGCCTGCCTATTTCTATGGATAATGTGCTGATTACGCGCGGCACCATGATGGCCATCCACCTCGCCGTGCAATGCATCCTGCGGCCTGGCGAGGTGGTGGTGGTCGGCGAAGTATCGTACGCCTCCTGCAACCTGATCATGCACCATGGCGGCGCCACGCTCCTGACCGTGCCCGTAGACGAGCAGGGCATCGACGTGGAGGCCATTGCGCAACTGTGCCAAACGACGTCGGTCCGCATGGTGTACGTCACCTCGCACCACCAGCACCCGACCACGGTGATCATGCCCGCCGAGCGCCGCCTGCGGCTGCTCCAACTGGCGCGGGAACACGGCTTTTGCATCCTCGAAGACGATTACGACTACGATTTTCACTACGACAGCAGCCCCATCCTGCCCCTCGCCGCCGCGGACCCGGGTCGGAATGTGGTGTACGTCGGCTCTTTGAGCAAGGTGTTTTCCCCCGCCCTGCGCGTCGGCTACGTGGTCGCCCCGGCGGAGGTGATCGAGGCCATGGCCAACCTGCGGCGCATCATCGACCGGCAGGGCGACAACCTGCTGGAAAGCGCAGTGGCCGTGCTCTTCCGCGACGGCGACATGCGCCGGCACCTGAAAAAAGCGCAGAAAATCTACCACCGCCGCCGCGACGTGTTTTGCGAAATGCTGAAAACGGAACTGGGGCATGTCCTGGAATTCACGCCGCCCACGGGCGGACTGGCGGTTTGGGCGCGGCTCGACCGGTCCATTTCCCTTGCCGAGGTGGCGCGGAAATGCCGCGAAAAAGGGTTGTTGATTTCAGACGGGGCGGTTTACGGAGCGCATTTGAACGCGACGCGGCTGGGGTTCGCGTCGGTGGATGAGGAGGAGATGGAGCGGGGGATGAGGGTGTTGAAGGAGGTGGTGGGGCAACAATTGGTTTTTTAATCTTTGCAAACTGCGTAGCCGTGACATTTTGGTAAAAACGACGATGACACCGTGAAGAACGGCGCAGCTGTGACATTTTGGTAAAACAACGATGACACCGTGAAGAACGGCGCAGCCGTGACATTTTGGTAAAAACGACGATGACACCGTGAAAAACGGCGTAGCCGTGACATTTTGGTAAAAACAACGATGACACCGTGAAGAACGGCGTAGCCGTGACATTTTGGTAAAAACCGCCTGATCGAACCGCGATTCAAATGCCGTAGGCATGACATTATAATGCCACGACTACGCCGTTCTTGACTGTTTCTTCGATATCCCTACTACCAAAATGCCACGGCTACGCCGTTCTTACCTTTCCTCACAATATTCCTGCTACTACTACCATAATGCCACGGCTACGCCGTTCTTACCTTTCCTCACAATATTCCTGCTACCAAAATGCCACGGCTACGCCGTTCTTGCCGCTTTCTCCGATACTCCTGCTACTGCCAAAATGCCACGGCTACGCCGTTCTTGCCGCTTTCTCCGATATTCCTGCTACTACCAAAATGCCACAGCTACGACGTTTGGGCCTTTTTCACTAATATTCTTATTTTAAACATCTTGATCATGGCAAATACCTATCACCAAATCTTCATCCAGACCGTATTTGCAGTCCAATTCCGCGAGGCACTGATCTTGCCCGATTTCCGCCAGGAACTCTTTGGGTACATTGGTCAAACTATCAACAATCTGGGACACAAAACTGTAATCGTCAATGGTGTTTCCGATCATATTCACTGTTTTTTCGGCTTGGACCCCAAGCAGGCATTGGCCGATTTGATGCGGGAGGTCAAGGCCAATTCATCGGCTTGGGTGAATGAACAAAAGTTTTTGCAGCCCCGGTTTGAATGGCAGAAAGGTTATGGCGCATTTTCTTACGGTAAATCACAAGTAGTGGCCGTTCTCAAATATGTCCAAAACCAGGAAGCGCACCACAAAAAGCGAACATTCCGAGAGGAATATCTCGATTTTATGCAAAAGTTCGAGATCGATCACGACGAAAAATACATTTTCCACGACCTGCGGCGCAGCCAGACATTTAAAATCCCTTGGACCGCAAACCAAATGGTAGTCATGATAATAACGCCACGGCTACGCCGTTCTGGCCTCTCTACGACATACCATTTTACCAAAATGTGCGCCGTTCCACCTACTGCACCCTTCGTGAAAAACACGAACCCCAAAAATTACCCCCGAAAATCAAGCCGGTAGCAACCAAATTCGCCCTGTCATCCGAACAAATAGTCCACCACTCCAGTCGGGTAGTTTGGAAATATCAACCCATTGCCCCTATGTTTGCCCCCGTTATGATCATCGCCGCTCAACAATGTATGTGTCTGTGTTGCTGCTGTCGCCACGGTATCCGGGGAACAGTTGAAGCGGCGCTGCGAATTGACGGAGACGATCCAAACGCCCACATTGCTTTGACAGCCCTTCGGAAATGACCTTTCCGAAGGGCTGTTTCTTTTTCATCCAAATTGCTGCTATGTCCGATCCTGTACACCGGCTCGGCGCCTTGCGCGCCGGGTTAGGGCTGGGAAGTGTTGTCTCCCGACTACGCAACCTGGCCGAAACATTTCCCGGAAAAGTCGTTTTCTCGACGAGTTTCGGTCTTGAAGATCAGGCTATTACGCACCTGATCTTTGACAACGAGCTGCCCATCCGGGTTTTCACGCTCGACACCGGACGGCTTTTTTCCGAAACCTATTCCACCTGGGCGCGCACTTTCGAACGCTACAAACAGCCCATCGAAGCCTTCTCTCCCGACGCCGCAGACTCCAGCCATTCCTCTCCCAAACGGCCCCAACAGCTTCTACGACTCCGTCGACCACCGCAAAACCTGCTGCCATATCCGAAAAGTGGCTCCGCTGGCCAATGCCCTCAGGGGCCAGTCGGCATGGGTCACCGGCATCCGTGCCGAACAATCGCCCAACCGCCTCGACATGCAGGACCTCGAATGGGACCCCGGCCACCGAAACTCCTACAAATTCCCACCCGCTCTTCGACTGGACCTGGGAACAGTACCCGCGACTTCATCCGGCAACACCATATCCCTTACAACGCTCTGCACGACAAGGGTTTCGTCAGCATCGGCTGCGCGCCCTGCACCCGTGCCATCCAACCCGGCGAAGATTTCCGCGCAGGCCGTTGGTGGTGGGAGGACGCGTCGAAGAAGGAATGCGAGGCTGTATTTCCTCCATCGTGTATTTTGTGATGCGGTGATTTGGGTGATGGGTCCTTCGGATGTTCCTCAAAACCGTTAGGTCCTTTTTCAATAACCAAATCACCGTGATTAATAATCAATAGATAAAGCTCATCTCATGCACAACCACCGCCTCAACCACCTCGATCTCCTGGAAGCCGAAGCCATTCACGTGCTGCGCGAAGTCACGGGGCAGTTCGAACGCCCTGCCCTGCTGTTTTCCGGGGGCAAAGACTCGATCACCCTGGTCCGCCTGGCAGAAAAAGCCTTCCGGCCCGGCCGTTTTCCCTTCCCGCTGGTGCACATCGACACGGGCCACAACTTCCCCGAAGTGCTCGAATTCCGCGACCGCCTTGCCACCCGGCTGGGCGAGCGGCTCATCGTCCGGCAGGTCGAGGACACCATTCGCGAGCGCCGGCTGCCCGAACCGGGCGGCAAATACCCGAGCCGCAATCCCCTGCAGACCTACACCCTGCTCGATACCATCGAGGAATTCCAGTTCGACGCCCTCATCGGCGGCGCCCGCCGCGACGAAGAGAAGGCCCGCGCCAAGGAGCGCATGTTCAGTCACCGCGACGAATTCGGCCAGTGGAACCCCAAAAACCAGCGCCCGGAGCTCTGGAACATTTACAATGGCCGACTGCAGCCCGGTGAAAACATCCGCGCCTTCCCGATTTCCAACTGGACCGAACTCGACGTATGGCACTACATCCGCCGCGAAGGCATCGAACTGCCTTCGATCTATTCGACCCATCGCCGCGAATGTATCGAACTGGATTCCGGCCAGCTGCTGGCCGTGACGCCCTTCATCCGCATCGACCCGGCGACCGCGTCGTCGAGGCCGAAGTGCGCTTCCGCACCGTCGGCGACGCCACCTGCACCGCCGCCGTGCGCAGCCTGGCCCGCAGCGTCGACGACATCATCGCCGACCTGCTGATCACCCAAACCTCCGAACGGGGCGCCACCCGCATCGACGACCTCGTGTCCGAAGCGGCTGGAAGACCGGAAAGTGAATGGATATTTCTAAATAATGATGAATGATGAGCGATGAATGATGAATACTTGAAAACTGTTCTCCGCTCATCATCCTCAATTCATCATTTATCATTCATCATTCATCATTAAAAAATGGATCTCCTCAAATTCATCACCTGCGGCAGCGTCGACGACGGAAAAAGCACCCTCATCGGGCGGCTGCTGTACGATAGCCGGGCCGTGTCGCCCGATATTCTGGCGGCCATCGAGCGGCAGAGTAAAAACAAGCAGAACGGCGAAATCGACCTGGCTTTGCTGACGGACGGACTGCGTTCCGAGCGCGAGCAAGGTATCACCATCGACGTAGCGTACAAGTATTTCAGCACCGCGCGGCGCAAAATTCATCATCGCCCGACGCGCCGGGCGATGCAATACACCCGCAATATGATCACCAGCGCCTCCAATTCCGAGGCCGCTATTATCCTGATCGACGCCCGCCAGGGCGTGATCGAGCAGACGAGGCGGCATTCGATCATCGCCTCGCTGCTGGGCTTGCCGCACGTGGTGGTGTGCATCAACAAAATGGACCTGGTGGATTTTTCCCAAACCGTTTATGACCGGATTGTCGCTGACTATCAGGCTTTTCGCTCAAACACTGACGATCAAACACCCCGTTTTTATCCCGTCAGCGCCTTACAGGGCGACAACGTGGCCAAAGCCTCCACGCGCCTGCCGTGGTACAAAGGCCCGACCCTGCTCGACTACCTTGAAACCGTGGAAGTGGCGCGCAGCGTGAACGCAGAAAGCGCCGCGTTTCCAGGTGCAATACGTCATCCGGCCCAAAAGCGAGGATTTGCACGACTACCGCGGCTACGCCGGTCCGATCCAGAGCGGCATTTTCCGAAAAGGGCAAGCCGTCACGGTGTTCCCCTCGGGACTGTCCACAACGATCAAAGCCATCGAAGTGAACCAGCACGAGGTCGAAGTGGCGTTTGCGCCCCAGCCCGTAGTGCTGCATTTAGCCGATGATCTCGATGTGAGCCGTGGCGCCGTGATCGTGCCGAGTGATCAGCTCCCGACGGTCAGCCAGGATGTCGAAGCGTTGCTTTGCGTGACGGATTCGGCGCCTTTGCACGTCGGTTCGCGGGTGTTGTTGCAGCACAACAGCGCTGTGGTAAAAGCCGTGATCAAAGACGTTTTTTACAAACTGGACGTCAACACTCTTTGAAAAAATCCCGCAACCACATGCCCTGCACGTCAATGACCTCGTGCACGTCCGCCTGCGCTGCGCGGCACGCCTTTGGCCTTCGATCCTTACCAGGACAACCGCCAGACCGGCGCCTTTATCCTCATCCACGAACTCAGCGGCCAAACGCTTGCTGCCGGCATGATCCAAGCCACTTCACCCAACTATGTCATCTGAAATTTCACCACGCCTCACGCTCGTGGGCGCCGGCATCGGCGATCCTGAGTTACTGACCCTCAAAGGTTTGCGCGCCCTGCAAAACGCCGGCGCCGTGCTGTACGACGCCCTCGTGAGCGAAGAACTGCTGGCCTACGCGCCCCTCGAAGCGCCCCTGGTCTTCGTGGGCAAACGCCGCGGCTACAAAGCTTGCGGTCAGGACGAGATCAACCGGCTGATCGTCGAACTGGCGCGCACCCACGGCCACGTCGTGCGCCTCAAAGGCGGCGACCCCTTCGTGTTCGGCCGGGGTTTTGAAGAAAGTGACCTACGCGGAAGCAGAAGGCATTCCCACCGAATATGTGCCCGGTGTGTCCAGCGCCATAGCAGTGGCAGGAATGGCCGGCATTCCGGCAACGTACCGCGACCTGAGCCGGAGCTTCTGGGTGGTCACCGCCACCACCTCCGACGGCTCGCTGTCGCCCGACATCCGCCAGGCCGCCGCATCCGACGCAACGGTGGTGGTTCTGATGGGATTGTCCAAACTACCGGAAATCGCCGCCGAGTTTGAAAAAGCCGGCAAAGGCAAATTGCCCGTCGCCGTTTTGCAAAACGGTTCCTTGCCAACGGCTCATTCGGTGTTCGGCACGGTGAAAAGCATTGTCCAAAAAGTTGAAACAGAAGGTATCGGATCCCCGGCCGTCATCGTGTTGGGCGAGGTGGTGGGGCTGCGGTCCTATGACCTGGACCAGATTTTGGCGGATCTGGTAGCGGATGTTTGATACCGTTTAATTGACGATGGACGATTACATGATTGTTGATCAAATACCACAATCTCATATTCAACAGGTATGTCAACCTTACACGCTTCGCTCCCCCGCTTCGAAGAAGTATTGCTGCGAAAACTCGGCTCGACGCCACGCAGCAGCTCTGGCTCAGCGGCTACCTCTACGGCGTGTCGGTCGGCAAAGGCCAAGCCGCGCCCGCAACCCTGTCATCCCGCGACAGTCGGGCCGGCAACTGGAACGCAGCAGGAGCTGTCCTGTACGGCTCCCAGACCGGCAACAGCAAGTCCGTGACGGAAACGAGCCGCCGAACGCCATACGTGAACGCGGTTTCGAAGCGGCGCTCACGGACATGAATGATTACATGCCGCAGCTGCTGAAAAATGAACGGCGGTTGCTCATAGTCGTCAGCACCCACGGAGAAGGAGAGCCGCCAGTGGCTGCGGAAACCCTGCACCAGTTTTTACACTCGGCCCGGGCGCCTAAAGTGCCCGAACTGCGATGCTGTGCTGGCGCTCGGCGTCCGCTCCTACCGCTATTTTGCAAAGCCGGACGGGATTTTGACGAAAATCTGGCCCAACTCGGCGCGCAGCGCCTGACGAAGCGAGTGGATTGCGATACGGATTTTGAGGAGGATGCGGAGGAGTGGATTGACGCCGTGCTCGAGGCCTTAACGCCGGGTCCCCTATCGATGGCCTCCCCGGCCCCCTCTCCAAAGGAGAGGGGGAGAGCACCAGCTTAGCCTTTTCGGAAAGCCAAGCGAAAGTCTCCCCCTCTCCTTTGGAGAGGGGCAACGGAACTGAGCCCCTTTTTGCACAGGAACCCAGGCTTGGCTCTCGCAAAAACCCCTTCCCAGCCCCACTCCTCGAAAAAATCCAGCTCAACGGCCGCGGCTCCGTCAAAGAAACCTGGCACCTCGAATGGTCGCTGGAAGGCTCGGGGCTGCAATTCCAACCCGGCGATTCCCTGGGTATTTTTCCGCAAAACCCGCCTGAACTGGTGCGGGAAGTGCTGAAAGCGAGCATTTTGCCCGCTCAGGAACACGTCGAATGGCAAGCTGAAAAAATGACGCTGGAAGAGGCGCTGAGCCACAGGACCGAGATCTCGCTGATCACCCGCGACGTATTGGAAAAACTGCACGCCCGCCACCGCGCGCCCAAACTCGCCGCCCTGCTGACCGACGCCGAAGCACTGCGGCAGTACACCTGGGGCCACGACCTGGCCGATCTGTTGCGCGATTTTCCGGACATCTGGTCGGCCGAAGCGCTGCTGAGCATCCTGCGGCCTTTGCAACCGAGGCTGTATTCCATCGCTTCCAGCCCCTTGTTCGCACCCGATGAAGTGCATTTGACCGTCAGCGCCCTGCGCTATACCGCGGGCAAACGGCAAAAACGCGGGGTCGCTTCGACCTTCCTGCCCGATGCGCTGGCCGTTGGGGAAAAAGCCCGCGTGTTCATCGAACGCAACGAATATTTCAAGCTCCCGGCCGACCCCGCCACGCCCATCCTCATGATCGGTCCGGGCACGGGTGTAGCGCCGTTCCGGGCTTTTGTGCAGGAGCGCGAGGCCGCCGGAGCTGCGGGAAAATCCTGGCTGTTTTTCGGCAATCCGCATTTTGAAACCGATTTTTTATACCAGGCTGAATGGCAACAGGCGCTGAAAAAAGGCATACTGAGCCGCCTGGACGTGGCTTTTTCCCGCGATCACACGGAAAAGGTGTACGTGCAGCACAAACTGCTGAAGCAGGGCCGCGAAGTGTTCGACTGGCTCGAATCGGGGGCGCAGGTATATGTCTGTGGCGACAAAAACCGGATGGCGGCCGATGTGCGTGCAGCATTCCGCCAGATCATTCAGGTGCATGGCGGCCAGACTGCCGAACAAGCTGACGACTATTTCCAACAGTTAAAAAAACAACGGCGCTACCTCGAAGACGTGTATTGAACTAATCCTGCCAGGTTTTTGGAAAATGTATTGAGCCACTGCAGCAATTACCTGACCGTCAAAATTTTCAACACACTCTCACATCATTAACCATGAAAAAACATTTTCTCCAACTGTTTCTGATCGTCTTCACCGCTTTGGCGGCCGCCAGCGTGGCTTCGGCGCAGGAAGACGTGATCGTGATTAGCGGCACCGTGCGCGAACAAAGTTCGGGACAGGCTTTGCCCGGCACGAGCGTGTCGGTCAAAGGTTCCGTTACCGGTACCCTGTCCGATGGCGAGGGCAATTTTTCCCTTCGAACCAAATTAAAATTTCCCCTCACGCTGGTGTTCAACGTGATCGGTTTCGAACCGAAAGAGGTCGAAATCCTGAGCGCCGGCGAACACCTGGCCGTAGAACTGAACACCCAGGCCCTGCTGGGTCGCGAGGTGGTCGTGTCGGCTTCCCGTGTGGAAGAAAGCATCCTGAAATCGCCGGTGGCCATTGAAAAACTCGACATCCGGGCTATTCGCGAGACGCCCGCGCCGAGCTTTTACGACGCTTTGGAAAACGTCAAAGGCGTGCAAATGACCACTTCCAGCCTCACGTTCAAGGTGCCCAACACCCGAGGGTTCAATATCCCGAACAACTTCCGTTTCATGCAACTCGTGGACGGCGTCGACATGCAGGCGGCAACGCTTGGCGTGCCGCTGGGCAACGCCATCGGCCCCACCGAACTCGATATCGCCGGGGTGGAGATCACCCCCGGAGCCGCCTCGGCCCTCTACGGCATGAACGCCGTGAACGGCATGGCCAACCTGACCACCAAAAGCCCTTTCACTTACCAGGGCCTGAGCGTGTACCAAAAAGTGGGCGTCAACCACGTGGACGGTACCGATTACGACCCATCCGTACTCACCGAATCGGCCATCCGCTATGCCAAAGCCTGGAACGACCGCTGGGCTTTCAAAGTGAATTTTTCCTACCTGCAAGGCACCGACTGGCTCTCCAACAACGGTACGGACCAGAACCCGCAGGCGAAAAATTCAGCCAATCCGCGCTTCCCCGAACTCTCCGGCGCCGACAACCCGGCCGCCGACCTCTGGAACCGCTACGGCGACGAACGCAACAACAACGTGGCTGTGTCGGTGCTGTACCAGGGCCGCAACGAGACCTTCAACGTGCGCCGCACAGGCTACTGGGAACGCGACCTGATTAATCCGACCGTCCGCAACGCCAAAGCCGACGCCGGCCTTTTTTATAAATTGAACGACAAACTCGAACTCTCCTACACCTACCGTTTCGGTCTCATGGACGGCGTTTTCCAGCGCGGCAACAAGGTGCAACTCACGGGCGTCACCGTGCAAAACCACCGCCTCGAACTGCGCGGCGCCGACTTTTTCGTGCGCGCCTACGTGTCGCAGGAACGCACGGGCGATTCCTACAACCTCAAACCTTTGTCCGACAACCTCGACCTGAACAACGGCTCGAACAGCCAGTGGGGCGCGCGTTTTAAAACCGCCTTGCAGGACGCCATCAACCAGGACGTGCCCTTGGCCCAAGCTTTTCAGCAGGCCCGTCTCGTGGCCGACCAGGGCCGAGTGGAGCCCGGAACACCCGAATTCGACGCCCTGAAAAACACCATCACCGGCACCAACAACTGGGACATCGCTGTGAACGTACCCGGTGCACCCGCAACCGGCGGCGCCTGGCTGAAACAACGCAGCAACCTGTACCACACTGATTTTCAATGGAATATCGGTCAGCGCATCCGATGGGCCAGCGTGCAGGTCGGCGTGGATACCCGCCTGTACGAAGTGATCCCCGACGGCAACAACTTCGTGGATTTCTCCCGCCCCCTGGCCGAACGCACCCAGCCCGGCGGCAACAACCAGTATTACGGCAAAACCGGCGCTTTCGGGCAGGCCACCAAACTGCTGTTCGACGAAAAACTGAAACTCACCGGTTCGCTCCGGGTGGATTACAACCCTGTATTCGATCCGAAAATCAACCCGCGTATCGCCGTGGTGTACACCGCCGCCGACCGGCACAATTTCCGCGCGTCGTACCAGAACGGCTGGCGCTTCCCGGCGCTGTTCGAGGCCTTGTCTTTTGTCAACAACGGCAACGTGCGGCGCGTCGGCGGGCTGGCACGGGTGAACGAAGGACTGGGCTACAACGATAATTCGTACACGCTAAGCTCTATCGACAATTTCCTCGCCGCCGTCAATACCGCCGTCGCAGGCGGTCAAGCGCAGCAGGAAGCCGCACTGGCCAACCGCGACAAACTCGTGATTGCCAACCTGCCGGCACTCAAGCCCGAGCACATCAATGCTTTCGAAGTCGGTTACCGCTCGGTGCTGGCCGGCAACCGCATTTCGCTCGATTGGGAGGCGTACTACAACATCTACGAGGGCTTCCTGGGCCAGGTGGAAGTGGCCGTGCCCAAAACCGATCGCGTAGGCACCGACGCCTCGGTACTCGACATGCTGACGCGCTCGAAGCAGGACCGCTACCGGGTGTTCACCAATGCCCGCAACACGTATTACAGCTACGGCTCCAACCTCGGCGTGACCTATAATTTCTGGAAAAGATTCACCGTATCCGCCAATTTCAATTTCAACGATATTGCGGCGAATACGCAACAGGATGTGTTCGTGACGGCTTTCAACACGCCGCGCTACGTGACCAATGTCTCTTTCGCCAACCGCGAAGTGGCCAAAAACGTGGGCTTCAACGTCGTCTGGCGCTGGCAGGACGCCTTCCTCTGGCAAAGCCCGCTGGCCGACGGCGCCGTACCGGCCTACCACACCCTGGACGCGCAGGTCAATTTCCGGCTGCCGGCCCTGCACACGACGATCAAGGCCGGCGGAACCAACCTGCTCAATCAGCGTTACTTCCAGTATGCCGCGGGACCGACGATCGGGGGGCTGTACTACGTAGCGGTGACCTACGACGGGACCGTGATCAAATAATTTTTGACAATTCAACACGGAGACACGGAGCAACGGAGAGGATTTCTCCGTGCCTCCGTGTCTCCGTGGTTACGTTTTTCCATCATGCGAATTCAGTTGACGATTTTTACAGCACTACTTCCCTTGCTGCTCAGCGCCCAAAAAACCATCAGCACCGACCAACAAACCTGGCTCGGCTTTTTCAGTCAGGCGCGGCTGAGCGAGCGCTGGGGGCTCTGGTTCGACGGGCATTTCCGCCTCAAAGACGATTTCCTGAACGAGCCTTCGCTCGCCATTATCCGGCCGGGGCTGACGTATTACCTGTACGAAGACGTACGCCTCACGGCCGGCTACGCCTTCATCAACCATTTTCCGACCGAAGGCCACGAGGACATCAGCCGGCCCGAGCACCGGCCCTGGCAGCAGGTGCAGTGGTTCAGCCGCTTTCCCCGGCTGCGGATCATGAACTGGGTGCGACTGGAGGAGCGTTTTCGCCGCAAGGTGTTGAATAACAGCGAACTGGATGAGGGCTACGTATTCAACTGGCGCGCCCGCTACAACCTTGCCGCCTTTATCCCCTTGACGAAAAAGGGCTTCGAACCCGGCGGTCTGCAGTTGTTGCTGAACGACGAAGCGCACATTGCTTTTGGAAAAAACGTCGTGTACAACCACTTCGATCAGAACCGGTTTTTCGCGGGATTGGCCTGGCAAATCACGGGTCATTCGCAGTTGCAGGGCGGCTATCTGAATGTTTTTCAGCAACAGGCCAGCGGCGACCAGTTCAAAAACATCCACGCCATCCGGGTCTTTTATTTCCACAATTTTGACTGGCGAAAGGCGCCCGACAAACGTTAACCCGGCACTTCCTGCGCGATGCAAACACCCGCTCCACCACCGCCCAGTTTCCGCGAAGCCCTGGCCTTCTGGCTGCGGCTTGGGTTTATCAGCTTCGGCGGACCGGCAGGCCAGATTGCCATCCTGCACGATTTTCTCGTGGATAAAAAGCGCTGGATCAGCAACGCCAAATTCCTGCACGCGCTCAACTATTGCATGCTCCTGCCCGGCCCCGAAGCGCAGCAACTCGCCACCTACACCGGCTGGATGCTGCACGGCACGCGCGGCGGACTGGCGGCGGGCATCCTGTTCGTGCTGCCTTCGGCAGTCATTCTGTGGGGACTGAGCATACTGTACGTCAGCTTCGGTCACGCGCCGGCCATTCAGGCGGTTTTTGATTTGCTGAAACCCGCAGTGCTGGCCCTCGTCGTGGTGGCTATTGTCAAAATTGGTAAAAAATCGCTGCAAACGCCCTTGCATTACACCGTCGCGGCGGCTGCTTTCGCGGCGATTTATTTTTTGAAAATGCCTTTCCCGCTCATCATTCTGGGAGCGATTTTTTTAGGTGCAGGCGAGCACTTTTTTACTTCAAAACATTCAGAATCAAGGCAAAACAACGAACCCGAAGCCAGCTACGACGAAGCGTCGTACCTCATTCATCAGGGTTCGGTGGTACCCGGCAGTACATTTTCGGCGAGCAGGCTGGCGCGGCAAGCTGCTACGGCTTTGTTGTTATGGTCCCTACCGATTGGGCTGCTGTTCGCTTTCGCGCCCCATTTTGATTTCTGGAAAAAACTTTGCCTGTTCTTCACCCAGGCGGCCCTGGTCACCTTTGGCGGCGCGTACGCCGTGCTGCCTTACGTGGCGCAGGTGAGCGTCGAAAAATTTGGCTGGCTGAGTCAGCTCGAAATGCTCGACGGATTGGCGCTGGGCGAAACCACGCCGGGGCCGCTGATCATTGTGCTGGCTTTTGTGGGGTTCATGGCGGGTTACCACACTTTCGATGGCTCGCTGCTGACCGCGACGGCCGGTTTGGCGGCCACGGTGTTTTACACCTTTCTGCCGTCGTTCCTGTTCGTGCTGGCCGGTGCGCCGCTCATCGAACGGACACACGCCAATCCGGCGGTGAAATCGGTGCTGCAATTTGCCACTGCGGCAGTGGCCGGCGTCATGCTGAGCCTTTGCCTGTACCTCGGCAAGGCCGTCATTTTTCCGGAGCAGCAGGCTGTGGCCTGGGTTTCCCTGGTCTGGGCGGTCATTTCACTGGCGGCTTTGCACTTTTTTAAAGTAAATCTCATGGTCTGGATCGGCGTCAGCGTAGCCGCCGGTCTTCTAAAATATTTTCTTTAACCACTTGCCTGCACAAGGCGCTGCTGGCGCGGGGCATTGCTGGCGCGAGGCTTCGCTGGCGCGAGGCTTTGCCTCGTGCCAAGAATTAGTCGGGCTCAGCCCGACAGAATCGGAAGGCACGAGGCAAAGCCTCGCGCCAGCAATGTCCAGCAATACCACCAAGCATCATCGAACACCATGTCACAACCGAAACGCTCCGAAGTTGAGCATATCAAAGAAGGCAGCGATTACCTCCGCGGCACCCTGCACGAAAGCCTGGGCAACGAGATCACGGGCGCCTTCGCTCCCGATGATACCCAATTGATCAAGTTCCACGGCTTTTACCAACAGACCGACCGCGACCTCGACGCCGAGCGCAAACGGCAAAAACTGGAGCCGCTGTTCTCCTACATGATCCGCATCCGCGTGCCCGGAGGCGTGCTCTCGCCCGCCCAATGGCTGCGCCTCGACGCCCTGGCCGAACAATACGGCTCGGGCACGCTCAAACTCACCACCCGCCAGGCCATCCAGTTGCACGGCATCCGCAAACGCGCGCTCAAAGCGACGATCCGCGGCTTCAACGCCGTGGCAATGGACAGCATCGCGGGTTGCGGCGACGTGAACCGCAACGTGATGTGCCATCCCAACCCCGCCCAATCGACCCTGCATGCTGCCGTGCTGGCCGATGCGGTGGAAATTTCACGGCATTTTACGCCGCGCAGCACAGCTTATCAGGAAATCTGGCTCAACGGCGAACTGGTCGAAACCATCACCTCGCAGCCCGACGAGGAGCCGATTTACGGCAAAACCTACCTCCCCCGCAAATTCAAAATCGCCCTCGCGATCCCGCCGCACAACGACACCGACATTTTTGCCAACGACGTGGGCCTCATCGCCATCGCTGAGAGCGGCGTTTTGCAAGGCTACAACGTCGCGGCAGGCGGCGGCATGGGCATGACTTTCGGGATGCCCGACACCTATCCGCGCCTCGCCGATTTGCTCGGTTTTGTGCCGAAAGACCGGCTTCTGGCCGTCCTGGAAGCCATCCTGACCACCCAACGCGACTGGGGCAACCGGGAGAACCGCAAATTTTCACGGCTCAAATACACGATCGACCGGGTGGGTCCGGACGTGTTCAAAGCCGAAGTGGAGCGCCGCGCAGGATGCATTTTCGAGCCGCTGCGGCCGTACCGCTTCGAGCGTTCGGGCGACGAATACGGCTGGTCGCAGAACGAGGACGGCACCTGGAACGTCATGCTCTTCATTGAAGGCGGCCGCGTGGCAGATATCCGAACCACCGAAAAAACCTACCTGCTCAAAACGGCTCTGGCTAAAATCGCGACCATCCACGAAGGCGATTTCCGCCTCACAGGCAATCAAAACCTGATGATCTGCCGGATTACGCCGGAGCACAAATCGCTGATTTACAGAATACTGGAAGAATACCGGGTGTTGCCCGAACTGGAAAAAACAGGACTTCGGCTCCATTCGATCTCCTGTGTGGCGCTCAACACCTGCACGCTGGCTTTCGCCGAAGCCGAGCGGTATTTGCCTTCGCTGATCGACAAAATCGACCTCATACTCAAAGCCAACAGCCTTGAACAGGACGAAATCCTGATCCGCATGACCGGCTGCCCCAACGGTTGCGGGCGCCCGTATCTGGGAGAAATCGGGCTTGTGGGACGCGCCCCGGGCAAGTACAACCTCTATCTCGGCGCAGCCTTCAACGGCGAAAGGTTGAACAAACTTTACCGTGAAATGCTGGACGAGGACGGGATTCTGCGGGAACTTGCGCCGCTGTTTTCGGCGTATGCCCGGGACCGGGAACCCGGCGAGCGTTTCGGCGATTTTGCCGTACGGCAAGGCTGGGTACAAACGACAACGCACGGAACGGATTTTCACGTTTAAAACAGCCAACCATGTCAACTACCGCCTCCACCGGCAACACCCTTTTCCCCGTTTTCCTCAAACTGGAACACTTCGACGTGCTCATCGTCGGCGGCGGGAACGTCGGTTTTGAAAAACTCCGGGCCGTGCTCAGAAACAGTCCGGCCACGCGAGTGACGCTGCTGGGAGAGACGGTTTTGCCCGAAATACGGGAATACGCCGCCCTTTTCCCCGAGGTCGAAATTTTTGAAAAACCCTTTGAGCGCCGCGATCTCGACCACAAACAACTGGTCATCATCGCCACCGACGATCCGCACCGCAACCGGCAGATCAAGTCGCTCGCCGCCGCCCGAGGTATCCTCGCCAACGTAGCCGACACCCCCGAACTATGCGATTTTTACCTGTCTTCGGTGGTGAAAAAAGGCGACCTGAAAATCGCGATTTCCACCAACGGCAAATCGCCCACCCTCGCCAAACGCGTCAAGGAAACCCTGCACGAATCACTACCCGACGAACTCGACGATGTGGCCCAAAATCTGCACGCCCTGCGTGAGCACCTGAAAGGCGATTTTTCACATAAAGTGCGCATTCTCAACCACGTAACGCGCAAACTGGCCGCCCGACCCGAAGGCCTGGAAAAATTCGACGGGCGCCGCTGGCGCAAAATCGCTACGGCCGCCCTCAGCGCTTTCGGCGTACTGTTATTGGCAAATATCGTCTTCATGACGGGCCTTAACGAGCAGATCGCGCCCGAATTCTGGCCTTTCCTTGCGGTCGGTTTTTTTGCTCAGCTGATCGATGGGCTCCTCGGTATGGGCTACGGCATCACGGCGGCCATGGGCCTGATGACCCTGAACGTGCCCGTCGCGGCCGTCTCCTCCTCCATCCACACGGCCGAAATGTTCGCTTCGGGGGCTTCGGGGTATAGTCATTACCGCTTTGGCAATGTAAAAAAAGACCTGTTCCGGGCGCTGCTGCTCCCCGGCGTGCTGGGCGCCATCGCCGGCGCGCTCTTGCTGTCGTGGCTCGACGGCCGTGGGGCGGAATTTGTAAAACCCCTGCTGGCGGCCTATTTGATGGTGTTGGGCGTGCGCATTTTGTACCGCGCTTTTTTCCCGCAAACCGTTGAAAGTGAAGTGAAAAAAGTGGGTTGGCTCGCCGGCATCGGCGGGTTTCTCGACTCCTTCGGCGGCGGCGGCTGGGGGCCCTTGGTCACGGGCACACTGATCACCAAAGGCAAAACGCCGCGCTACGTGATCGGCTCGGTGAGCCTGTCGGAGTTCTTTGTGACCCTCGCCAGCGCCGTCACGTTTTTTGCCGTCATCGGCATCCGGCACTGGCCGGTGATTTTGGGCCTGACGGTCGGCGGGGTGGCCGCCGCGCCGCTGGCGGCCCGTTTGGTGGGCCGGTTGCCCGTGCGGAAAATGCTGATCGGGGTAGGGCTGATGATTATCGTGTGGAGCCTGACGATTTTAGTAAAATTCTTCTGGTAGCCCGGAATTTATTCCGGGCAGGATATGCCCGGAATAAATTCCGGGCTACCGGATCACTGCACCAGAATATCGCCGTGACCCCGGAATTCACAATTTCCGTCGAGCAGTTTGTAATACAGGCGAAGGGTTTGGCCATTGATGCCGGGAAGGTCGTCTACCTGGATGGAGACCGTATTGGAACCGGCCGCAAAACCGGGCAGGGAGAACGAGCGTAGTACTTCGAAATCCTGGTTCACCAGCCGTAATTCCAGTTGCGTGCCGGCCCGGCAACGGAAAGTGAGGTGAAAGTAATTCCGGGCCGGATTGGGATACGCGTCATACACTTCCACGTCGGCATCTTCAGTACAGATGGGCAATTCCGGAATGCCGGCAAACAACGCCGTTTCCTTGGGAAACCAGGCGTCGTTCGTGCGCCAGTCGTCGGGATCGGGGCTGGACAAGGCCTGTCCGTTTTCGTCTGTCAGACTGAGGTTTTTGAACAGAATTTCGGGATCGCTGGCTTTGTCTTTACAAGCCGAAAAGATGCAAAGGGAAAGGATGAACGAGGTTTTGATCAGTGATTGGAACATCATTTTTACGGGTTGTGAAATTAAAAAAGGTAAATAAAGGTAGAATGGACAGGCTGTACCGGGAGGGGTGCTTTGCTTAAATAACATTCCATTGGCGCCTATTTTTGCTTGCTTAATACCCGCGCCACCCGAAATTGTTTCCCTTTTATTTTCCCTTCCAGCACTACGCCGTAAGTCCCGGCGGGCAAATTGTGCAAATCCAGGGATTCGGAATAATCGCCCGCAGCCCTTTTCCCACGGCTGCTTTGAAACACCATTTTACCCTGAATATCAACAACTTGCCACGAAACCACTGCCTCGTCAGGCAGCGTAAAGCGCAAGGTCGTCAGTTCGGCAGCCGGGTTGGGCGCGAGCGACACGGAAGGTTCAAACGACAGTTCCTGCGTACCCACCGAGCCCTGCATTTCCGTTTGCCAAACGCCCAGTCCGTAAGTCGCCACGCGCAGTTTCCGGTCCGGCGCTTCGCTGAGGTGCATCACCAGCATGGCATTGGGTGCATCGGCCGAGTAGAGTGACCAGGAGGCGCCGGCGTCGGTGGAGAGCCAGATGCCCAAGTCATTGCCGACGTAGAGGTGGTCGGGCAGGAGCGGATCTACGAGGATGGTGTTGGTGGGTACGTCGGGCAGGCCGTTGTCGATGGCCTGCCAGCTGGCGCCGCTGTCGGTGGTGCGCCACACGTGCGGCGCGCCGAAACCCGCGAACACTGCGTAGGCGATATTGTAATTCGTGGGGTGCCAGGCGATGTCCATGCACATCCGGTTGGGCAGGCCCGTCAATTCGGTGACAAAAGGAGCGTTGGCAGTCACTTTAAACACGCGGGCTGTAGCGGTTTGGGCGGGCGCCGTGCTGCAATAAACGATATCAGGATTGGCCGGATGGACGGCGATATTGACGATAAAATCGCCATCGGCAAACAGGTTTTGGGTGGCGGTGTTCCAGGTTTCGCCGCCGTCGTCGGAGCGCCAGAGGCTTTGGGCGCCGGCGTAGAGGATATTGGGATCGGAGGGCGCGAGTTCGAAAGGGCCGTTGAAAGCCGTGGCTTCGCCGTTCCAACCCGGGCTGATGCCGTAGAAACTCTGGCCGCCGTTGATCGATTTGCGGAGATTGAGGTACTGCGAGGAGCCGTACATGATCTGATCGTCGAGCGGGTGAATGGCGGCGCATTCGCCGTCGCCGCCGAGCACGCGGGTCCAGTTGCCCGTGCCGGTAAAAATGGCGGTGGAATTGTCCTGCATACCGCCGATACCGAGGTTGGGGTTGGTCGCGGAGTTGCCGAAATTGGCGTAGAACTGTTGGGTTTGGTAGCCGCCGTTTCGGCCTTCCCAGTTGGTACCGCCGTCGTAGGAAACGAAAATGCCGCCGTCGGTGACCACGTAAACCTTGTTCGGGTCGTTGTCCAGCCAGTAGGCGCGGTGGATGTCGGCGTGCACGTAATGCGGAGGCCCTTCGGGCTCGCCGGCGATCGTTTGACCGAAATACCAGGCAGCCCAGTAGGTTTTTTTGTCAACAGAAGCGCCACCATCCGTCGATAACCAGGCGTCTATGCCTGTCCAGATGAACATGTCCGGGTTGTTGGGGTGCACAGCCACGTCGTGCGAATACCAGCCCTGGTAAGTACAGACATCCGTCGGATTAGCCAGTTCCCAGGAGTCGCCATCGTCCTCGGAGCGGTAGAGGCCCTGCTGGTTAAAATCGTTGGCTACGGAGGCGTACACGATGTTCGGCTGGTTGTGGCAAAGGCCCAACAGGGTTTTTCCCGAATATGATTCGGGCAGGCCATTGGTCAGTTTTTCGAAGGAATCGCCGCCGTCGACAGAGCGGTACACACCGCTCACGGCGTCGTCGTTCAGGGATCCGTGGGTCACGAAAATGATGTTGGTGTCCAGGGGATTGATCTCGATGTCGACGGCCATAGGCTGGGCGTGTACGGTTTGCCAGCTGGCGCCGGCGTCGCGGCTGCGCAGCAGGCCTTCTGTGGTGGCGGCAAAAAGGGTGGCCGGGCGCAGCGGATTGATCTTGATGTCCTGCACGCCGCGGAGGTCGCCGTAGGTCCAGTCGAGGCTGTGCGACCAGCTTTGTCCGCCGTCGGTGCTTTTTAAAATACCGATGCCATAAGTGCCGCGGGTCGTGCGAAAGGCGACATTGGGGGCTGAATTTTCCACATTGTACACTTCTCCGGTGCCGGCGTAAACGACGTCCGGGTTGGCCGGATCGAGAGCGATAGCGCTCACGCCCAGCACGGGAAACCCGGTTTCGAGGCGCATCCAGGCGGTCGCGCCGCGGCCGGCTGTGGTGCTTTTCCAAATTCCGCCCGAGGCGCTGCCGGCATATAAAATATTGGTATCCAGCGGATTGACTGCCAGGCACAAAGTGCGCCCACCAATGTTTTTGGGACCGAGGGCCTCCCAGGTGTTATTGAAGCCGCTGCGCAGGCTGGCTTCCAGACGCATTTGCGTGAGGGCTTCGGCGTATTGTTCCGTATGAAAATGGCCGTCGGGGAACAACCGCGCCATAGCCCAGGTGCGCAAGGCTTCGCCTGCTTTGGAAGGCGAATGGTCTTCCCCTTCTTCGGAGACTTGGTTGTGGCGATCGGCGCAGGCAGAGAGTAATAACAGGACTAAGGCGAGCAGCGAAAAAGATTTTGTCATAGTAAAAGCAGGTCAACAAGGAACCGGACAAGATTTGCAAAAATTGGCGACACCACTAAAAATGGTCCTCAGGAATGCTGCCAAGGCAGGCAAAAGAGCAAAAAAACTGGCCTGGCGACCTTAAAATTGCTTGTTGGACCACGGCTGATGCCGTGGAAATTCAACGAAAAATTGAAATAAATTTTTGGCGCAACACCCTAAAACCAGCCCCCTGTGCCGTCCCGAAATTTATCTTAGGACCCGTCAAACCTGTCTTCCTATGCGACACCGGGCCTTTTTCCAAATTCATGCTACGACCGAACAAGTGGCCTTCGCCCGCCAATTGGTGGAATATTCCATGCAGCACCACCGCATCCCGAACATCTGGGACGGCACCGGCCACCAGGCCCGCACCGTTGAATTGCGCTTTACCGGCAGCCTCGGCGAGGTGTTATTTGCCGATGCCTACCAGTTGCAGCGGCCGTCCCGGTCTTTCGGCGCCGACGACGGGCAGGATTGGGGAAAAGACTTCGAACTGTTCGTGGACGGCGTCTATAAATGCTTTGATGTCAAAACGATGCGCCGAAAAACCAATCGTTTCGGCAGGGGTTACGTGCTCAATATCCCCGCCTCCCAACTCAACCGTCCCGGCTCGCTGACCGATTGCTATTTCCATATCAACCTGCACGAAGAAGCCGGCGGGCGATTTGTCGGGTCGTTTGTCGGTTTTGTGGGAAAAGACGAAATAAGATCGGGGGTCGTGGGGCAATTGTTTCCTTCAGGCGCTTCACGCATCCGGGCTGATGGCACCAGTTTCACTTTTTACACCGACACCTACGAAGTGAATTTGGCAGATTTGCACACGCCACCGCTGACGGATTTTATCCGCGGGCTTCCGGGGTTCGGTATTTTTGAATAGAGTTACCAGGATTTTAAAAGGATTTACCAGGATGGAGAGCATTGGTTTGTTCCTGCCCTCCATCCTGGTAAATCCTTTTAAAATCGTGGTAACCCTCCTGAAACAACCCTATTCAAAAAACACTGCCACCGCCCGCGCCACATTTTGCCCATCCAACGCAGCAGAAATAATTCCCCCGGCATAGCCTGCGCCTTCACCACAGGGAAATAGGCCTTCCACATCGGGATGCATGAGCGTTGTGGCATCGCGCGGGATACGAACCGGAGCACTGGTACGGCTCTCCGTGGCCACGACATTGGCTTCGCGGGTGTAAAACCCGCGCATCATTTTGCCAAACTGGCTCAGCCCTTCGCGCAGTCGCTGGTAGATGAATGCAGGAAGCAATTCATGCAGCGGAGCGGGATAAAGTCCGGGGATGTAACTCGTGGCCGGCAAATCGGCGGATAATTTTCCCGAAATAAAATCGGGCAACCGCAATGCCGGGCCTTTCTGACTGCCGTCGCCGGCGGCAAAAAGGCGTTGCTCTACCGATTGCTGGAATTCGAGTGCCGCAAAAACCCCGTGCTTTGCCCAGGGAGCCAGGTCTTCGGCTTCTACCGCAGTCACCATGCCTGAATTGGCAAAGGGCGAATCGCGGCGGCTCATACTCATGCCGTTCACCACGATTTCGCCTGGAGCGGTGGCGGCCGGAACAATCAGCCCACCGGGACACATACAAAAAGAAAACACGCCCCTTGCACCTACCTGGCATACGAGACTGTAACTCGCCGGCGGCAAATGTTCGTCGCGCGGATTCTGGCGGTACTGAATGTCGTCGACGAGCGCCTGTGGATGTTCCACCCGAACGCCGAGGGCAAACGGTTTCGCTTCGAGGCGCAGGTTTTTGGCGTGCAGCAGCCGGTAAATATCGCGGGCGGAGTGGCCGGTGGCAAGGATTACAGCGTCGGCGAGATGGACGGAGGAAGAAGCTGCACCGGCGTTTTCCGGGCCGACGTTTTCGGATACAACACCGACCATACGGCCGTTTTTGATCAAAAAATCGGAGACGTATTGGTTGAAATGCACCTCGCCGCCAAAGTGTTCGATGGTGGCGCGCAGGTTTTGCACCACGCCAGGTAGTTTATTGGAGCCGATGTGGGGGTGCGCTTCAACGAGGATGTCCGATTTGGCGCCGTGTTCCACCAGCAGTCGCAGGGCTTTCTGGATGTCGCCGCGTTTGACCGAGCGGGTGTACAGCTTGCCGTCCGAGTACGTACCTGCGCCGCCTTCGCCGAAACAATAATTGGAGTGAGGGTGTACGATGCCGAACTGCTGGATGTCGCGCAGGGCGCGCCGGCGGGTGCGGGCATCTTCTCCGCGGTCGAGTACGATGGGCCGTATGCCGCGTTCCAGCAGTTCCAAAGCGGCGAAATATCCGGCCGGTCCGGCTCCGACGATGATGACCTTCCTGCTGCCGTCCACGGGGTGATAACCCGATAGCAAAGCCGGTTCGGGGGTAAAAACCTCACCCGGGCCATATACCTCAACGCGCAGGCGGAACACCGGGTTACGGCTGCGGGCATCGAGTGAAGATTTCAGGATTTGAATGTGCACAATGGCGCCGGGGGAAAGGCCGGTTTGCCGGGCGGCTTTTTGTAGCAAAAGCCGGGCGTCATGGCGCTCGGCGGGCGAGACAACGAGTTCGACTAAGTGAGGCATGGGTCGGAGGTCCCGTATTTATCGGGAAACTGGGTTACCACTGAAGGATGTTTTAAACCACATGAAGGACAGATAAAAGGCTCATGAAGAAAAAGGGTAAGAAAGATTGCGGGTTACGTCCGGCTTTCCATGCTTAACCTCACTTTGCGCCTCATACATTGGGGCATCCACTTTCCTTTTCTTCATATGCCCTTTATGTGTCCTTCATGTGGTTTAAAAATAAAAATCACTGCGTTTTACGGGTAAGCGTCTTTTTGTCGTCGGTCCAGATGAAGGTATCGGGAACGAAAATTTTGGCATCCGGGATTTCGGTGCATACCCCGTTGGGGGTTTTGATGGGTTTTCGGTTGCGATTTTTGGTATAAATCTTCATGGCGTCGGGCGCCAGGGTATCCATGGCAATGGCGTAGCGGCCTTCCTTGATCAGGTAATCGAGGATGTCGGGCGAGGCGAAGGAAATCTTGATGTTGGTTTCGACCAGGATGCTGCTGCCGCCCCAGCTGTAAATGTCGTACACGTCGGCGAGGTCGAGCGAAACGGTTTTCACCGAATCCACCTCAAAGACCTGGTAGATCGTGCGTTCCATTTGGGCGGATGCCGGAAGACTCAACGACAGGAACAACAGCAGAATGGGCAGGCGGTAGGGCATGTTCAGTAATTTTTCGGGACAAAGTTCGGGAATGCCTGTTGTGTTTTGATAAAAACGCAGTTTCCGCTAAAGAATTATTGCCCGGCCGCTCATGCGGCACGGGCAATAAGTAGTGTTTCGCAGCCTGGTATCGCTGGAATTATTTGTTCTTGGAAGCGGCCAGCAACGCGGCGTTGCGCATCTCGACCTCCATTTTTTTCGGCACGTAGACGACGAAAGACAGCGATTCTTTCAAGTCCTGACCTTTTACTTTGACCTGGCGCTGCAAATTAGGGGCTGTGATAAGCAGCAACTCCTCTTCAGATTTGGCGACCAGATTGTAACGGCCTACGTTGGCCAGTTCATTGAGCATGGCGCTGTTGGTGCCGTCAGGCAACGTGACGCTGATCTCAATGCGGATTGACGGATTGTCCCAAACTTTTAAATCCACCTCGCCCGGTAAATCGAGAGCGACCTTCATTTTTCCATCCGTGTTGAAAGACTTGGAAAAAGTTTTGCCGGAAGATTGGGCAGCGGCAGAGCAGGAAAGGACAAGGAGGAATAAGAACGTGGTTGTGCGGGTCATCATAGCGAACCTCCTTTTTTATTTGCTTCAAAGTAAGGATTTATAATTGGATAATCCAAGGTTTTTGGAGAATTTTATTTTTATTTTAACGACGCAGGCCGTGCTGAAATGGTTGGGTGACAGTATGACTTTTTTGCTAAAAAAAAGTTTAAACGACCTTTTCCCGTACTTTCGCCGGCTCAACAATTGCCCTTGCCATGCCCCTCCGATTCAGCATTTCAGTTGCTTTCCTTTGCTTTTTTTTAACACCAGATTCGGGCTTTTCGCAGCGGTCGCTGCTCCAGTCGGGGCCCATGTTGGGCTATGCCGATCTCAAGGAGGTCCTGCTTTGGGCGCAAACCAAACGCGCCGCCACGGTCCAGTTTGACTACTGGGACCTGGAAACCCCCAACGTCATTCACCGGACCGACAAGGTCAAAACCGAAAAAAACACGGGTTTTACGGCTAAATGTATCGCGGACGAACTCGAACCCGGCCGCAGCTACGGCTACCGCCTGCGCATCAATGGCCGCAAGGTGACGCTGCCCTATCCCACCACGTTCAAAACGCAGGCGCTCTGGCGCTGGCGCAGCGATCCGCCGGCATTTACCGTCGCCACAGGCAGCTGTTTTTACATCAACGAACCGCAATACGACCGCCCCGGAAAACCCTACGGCTCTGATTATCAAATTACGACCAGCCTTTATCAGCAGCATCCCGACCTGATGATCTGGCTGGGCGACAATACCTACACCCGCGAACCGGACTGGGCCACCCGCAACGGCATGCTGCGCCGCTACACCCACACCCGCTCCCTTCCAGAACTGCAGCCTTTCCTGGCTAATACCAACCAATACGCGATCTGGGACGATCACGACTACGGCCCCAACGACAGCGACGCCAACTGGGTGCACAAGGAAGATTCATGGGAGGTATTCCGCGCTTTCTGGGGCAACCCGACTTTCGGACTGCCCGGTCAAAAAGGCTGCACCACCTACTTTCAGTACAACGACGTGGATTTTTTCCTGCTCGACGACCGCTACTTCCGCTCCCCCAACTACTGCAACACTTGCGAACGCACGCAACTGGGCAAGGCTCAGATCGACTGGCTCATCGGGTCGCTGGCCAACAGTTGGGCGCCCTTCAAGATCGTGGCCATCGGCGGACAATTGCTCTCCACCAACAAAGGCGGCGAAACATTCAGCAACTTATACCCCGCCGAACGCGACACCATCCTCGCCCGCATCGAACGCGAAAAAATCAAAGGCGTGATCTTTCTCACCGGCGACCAGCATTTCACCGAACTCAGCGCGCTCAAAAACGCCAACGGCAACTGGGTGTACGACCTCACTGCCTCCTCGCTCACAGCCGGCTCTTTTACCGACGCCGCTACCAAAACCCAGAACGCCCTGCGCGTGGAAGGCACCATCGTGACGCAGCACAACTTCGCGCTCCTGCGTTTCAGCGGTCCGCGAACCGACCGGCAGATGGAAATCGCCGTGCACGACGCCAACGGAAAAGAATTATGGAAAAAAACACTGAAAGCCAATGAATTATAACCCCATTCAGCTATTGTTCTTTCAAAATACAACTCGATGAAATCACCGTTTAATCCGGTCGGCGTTTTGGGTGCAGGCAGTTTCGGCACCGCCGTGGCCAACTTATTGGCCAGCAATGCCGACGTACTGTTGTTCAGCCGTAAACAGGAGACCGTTGAGGAGATCAACCGGACCCGAATGCACCTCGGCGTCTCCCTGTCGCCGCGGGTAACGGCCACAAGCGAACTGAGCGAACTGGCGGAACACTGCACCCTTATTTTCCCGATCGTTCCCTCCACCAGCTTCCGGCGCATGATGCAGGCGCTGGCCCCCTACCTGCGACCACACCACATCATCATCCACGGCACAAAAGGATTTGACCTCAAAGACCTGGAAGAAGAAGACCTGACCAAACCCGGCATCGCCGTGACGCGCAGCAACGTGCGCACCATGAGCGAGGTCGTGCAGGAAGAAAGCAGCGTAGTGCGTGTCGGGTGCCTTTCGGGGCCCAATCTCGCCGCGGAGATCATGGCCGGCCAACCCGCCGCCACCGTCGTGGGCAGCCGTTTCAGGGAAGTGATCCAGGCCGGCCAGACGGCCCTCAACAGCCAGAAATTCCATGTTTTCGGATCCTACGACATCCTGGGTGCCGAGCTGGCAGGGGCTTTGAAAAACATCGTGGCGCTCGGCTCGGGTGTCTTGGGAGGGCTCGGCCTCGGACGAAACATCCAGGGCCTGCTCATCGCGCGCGGACTGGCGGAAATGGTTTATTTCGGCAAGGCACTTGGCGCCTCCAGTCAGGCGTTTATAGGCGTTGCCGGCATCGGCGACCTGGTGGCGACGGCGACGAGCGTGAACAGCCGGAATTACACTTTCGGCACCCGGCTGGCCAAAGGCGAATCGGCGGAGGAAATCCGCCAGAACATGCCCGAACTGGCCGAAGGCGTCCGAACCCTGCGAATTGCCAGGCAACTGGCCCGCCAGTACAAACTGCACGTCCCGATCACCTCCACGCTTTATGGAGTGGTTTTTCAGGATTTGCCGGTGGAAAAAGCGCTGGAATACCTCATGACCTACCCTTACGCGGTGGATGTTGATTTTCTTTGAAAAAACTGCAGCAGGCCCACAGGCCCCGCAGAAGACATGTAAACTCCCTTACCTTTGCCTGCCATCTTTGAAAAAAATATGACAACTACCACTGTCAATGCCGCACAACTGTTGCAGGAAACCGAAGCCTATGTACGGGAGTTTTTTGCTGAAAAAGTGTCCACGGAATATGTCTTTCACGACTGGGACCATACCCTGCAAACCGTCGCGGCAGTCCGGATGATCGGCGAAGGATTTTCGCTGGACGAACACGACCTGATGTTGCTCCAATTGGCGACATGGTTTCATGATACCGGCTACTCCCACGGCCCCCAAGACCACGAAGAGCGAAGCTGTAACTACGCCAAGGCATATTTTCAAGGAAAAATATCCGACGAAGACATTGCGATCCTCCTCGGCTGCATCCGCAGCACCAAAGTGCCCCAACGACCCGAAACCTTGCTCGAACAAGTGATCTGCGACGCCGATCTCAGCCACCTCGGCATGGAAAGCTACTGGGACCGGACCAGCCGCCTGCGCCAGGAACTGACCCTCACCCGCCAAACGGTGATGAGCGATTCGGACTGGGTGGATTTCGAGCTCAATTTTATGCTCAACCACGACTACCACACAGCAGTCGCCAGCGACCTGTTCAACAAACGCAAGGCCAAACACATCCAGCAACTGCTGAAACAAAAACGCCGCCTCAATCCCGACAAGGCACCCACGGTGCAGGAACTGGCCCTGCTCGATGAAAAAGAAAAGAAAACCGACCTCGACAAAATCCTGCGCGAAAGCGAAAACGAACTCAAAATGGCGCGCTTCGGCCGAGGCGTCGAAACCATGTACCGCACCACCTACCGGACACACACCAACCTCAGTTCCATGGCCGACAGCAAGGCCAACCTCATGCTTTCGGTCAACGCCATCGTCATCTCCATCCTCGTCAGCAACCTGCTGCCCAAAATCCTGGACGGCGAAGGCAAATCTTTCTATCAACTGGCGATCCCGACCCTCATCCTCACCCTGACCTGCCTGGGCTCCATGATTTACGCCACGCTCAGCACCCGTCCGAAAGTGACCGAAGGCAAGGTAGACCGCGAAGCCATCCGGCAGCGCAAGGCCAACCTGCTCTTTTTCGGCAATTTTTACAACATGCAACTGGAGGAATTTCAGTGGGGCGTGAACGAAATGCTGAAGGACCCCGAATTTCTATACAGCTCCATGAGCCGCGATTTGTATTTCCTCGGCATCGTTCTGGCCAAAAAATACAAATACCTCAGCTGGTGCTACAATATTTTCATGTACGGCCTCATCACATCGGTGCTGGCTTTCGCCATCGCTTTTGCGGTGTAAATCTCCACGTTTCAGGGCTCCAGGTTCCAAAAAAGCAACCGCCGGAAATGACATCCTGTAACCCTGATACCTGAAACCTGTGCCATGTCCTCCCTCGTCATCATTCCCACATACAACGAACGCGAAAACATTGAAGCGATCATCGGAGCGGTATTCGCCCTGCCCGAACCCTTCCATGTGCTGATCGTGGACGACAGCTCCCCCGATGGCACGGCCGGTCTCGTGCGCGGCATGCAAAACCAATGGCCGGCGCGCCTGCACCTGCTGGAACGCAAGGGCAAGCAGGGTCTTGGGACTGCTTATATCGCGGGGTTTCGCTGGGGGCTGGAACGGTCCTACCAGTACTTTTTCGAGATGGACGCCGATTTTTCCCACAACCCCGAAGACCTGCCACGGCTCCTGGCCGCCTGCCGCGATGAAGGCGCCGACGTGGCCGTAGGGTCAAGGTATTGTTCCGGCGGCCATGTCCGCAACTGGCCCGCCGACCGTATCATCCTCTCCCGAGGCGCCTCGATGTATGCCTCGGCCATCCTGTGGATGCACGTGAGCGACCCCACCGCAGGCTTTATCTGCTACCGGCGCAAGGTGCTGGAAACCATGGATTTGGATAAAATCCGCTTCATCGGATACGCCTTTCAGATCGAAATGAAATACGCGGCCCACACCCTGGGTTTCGTCATTCACGAAGTGCCCATCACCTTTAAGGATCGCGAAAAGGGGGTTTCAAAAATGTCCCTGAAAATTATCAAGGAAGCCATGCTGGGGGTACTGCAAATGCGCGGACGGAGGTACGGGAAATAAGGGGCAAAAGGCAAGGGGCAAAAGGCAAGGGGCAAAAGGCAAGGGGCAAAAGGCAAGGGGCAAAAGGCAAGGGGCAAAAATTAATATTTATCGGGATTGTAAATCATATGATGCAACAAGCGGCCAATTTCCTCAGATTCGGTGTGAAGTGCTTGATACTCGTTGTGCGATAAATAATTACATTTCAAAGCAAAATCCAGCCAAACCTGTGTTTCAGAATTTTCTGCATCACTGTCCGTGCATTTGGATATGAAGTGCAAAGGGTACCTTTTTTTGCGAAATGCCTCTGATAAATTAGCACAAACTGCTCTTGAAGACCGGCGGATCTGGTCGGTAAGTGAGTAAGTCTCTTCTTTCGGAAATCTCTTTGAAATTTCGAATACCTGCATAGCCAGATCGAATGCTTTCCTGTAAGCACTCAGTTCCTTGAAATTTGTTGCTGCCATAAATCACTCATTTGCTTTTTCTTATAAGCCCCTCGCCTTCTGCCCTTTGCCTCTTGCCCTTTGCCTCTTGCCTTTTGCCCCTTGCCCTTTGCCTCTTGCCCTTTACTTCCCGTTCATCAACTCCATATCCCGCGGGGTAAGTTGTATTTTGAACTGCTGGGCGCGCTGATAGTCCTGTTGGGCAGACGCGTGGTTGCCTGCCTGGGCGTAAGCCCGGGCACGTTCGAGGTAAGCCAATGCGAGGGACGGATCGAGTTTGATGGCCGTGGTCAGGTCTTCAATGGCCTCCTGGTTGCGGTTCATGCTGCGCCGCAACATGCCGCGTTCGTAGTGGATATTCGCGTTTTTAGGGTCGTATTTGAGGTAGGAAGTATAGTCGGCGATGGTCTCTTCGTATTTCCCCAGGTTGAAATAAACGAGTGAGCGGTTCAGGTAACCGTTCTCATTGGTCGGGTCGAGACCGATGCCTTCGTTCAGGTCTTTGAGCGCCATGGGGAAGTTTTTCTGCGCGCCGAGCGCTGCGCCACGGTTTATAAGAACCTCCGCGCGCTGTTTTGGCTTGGCTTTGTCGGTGTTTTGCAGTGCAGCGTTATAGTCGTCCATGGCTTTTTGCACGTATTCGGCTTCCTGCTTGGGGTATTTTCCAGACATAGCCATGTCGAAATAGGTTTTCCCGCGACTGTTGAACAGCTCGGGGTTTTTCGGATTGATCGTGACGGCCTGTGAGTAATCCTGCAGGGATTTGGCGTAGTCCCCTTTGGAGCGGTAATACTGTCCGCGGTTCCAGTACGGCAAGGAATTGGACTTGCCTTCATATTTGATCACGTGCGACCAAAGTGTTTCACCGTTTTCCCAGACGGCAATTTGCCGCACCGTCCAAACGCCGTAAGCGGCCAAGATGACGCCCAGCCCGCCCAGCATTGCTGTTCGAGTACCCTCCTGCGTTCCGTAGCGGTCGACCAGCCATGCCACGATTGCAAAAAAGCCGAAATAAGGCACATAAGTGAAGCGGTCGGCCAGGTAGCCCTGCCCGGCGCCGAGCACCTGGAGCAGGAACATGACGTTGAGAAAAAAGAACAGCACCCCGAAAACCAGCATGCGGCGCTCTTTACGGAACAGCCAGTACACACCTACCCAGATGGCTGCGAAGAGCAGCGGCGCCGCGTACACCTGCGGGGGCAGGGGTTTGGGATAAGGGTACAAGGGCGACATCGGGTACGGCACCACCAGTTTGAACAGGTACACACAGAACGAATACGCCCCGATGCAAAGCCGGTCGAATATGTTGAAATTGGTGATGTCGTCGTTAGTCGAGCCCTGCAATTTGAGGGTGTACAGGTTGATCAGACCGAATGCCAGGGAAAGCAGCCAGAACGGCAGTTTTTCCACGATGACCGTTTTTACGGAAAATGGCCTGCGCAGCAGGTAATCGATGGCCAGCATCGACAGGGGCAGGGTGACTGCCTGCACTTTTGAAAACAGCGACAACAAGGCCAGCACCAGCATGCCGACGTAAAGGCCCGTTTTTTTGCTTTGTTCCTCCGTTTTCACCCATCGGACATAATACATCAGCGCGGCAAAAAAGAACATGGCAAACAGCACGTCCTTGCGCTCCGTTGCCCAGGCGACCGACTCTACCCGCATCGGGTGTATGCCAAACAGCAGTCCGCCGGCCAAAGCGCCCAATCGGCCGATGCCGAGGTGTGTCAGGAGCCGGAAGGCAAAAAATACGGTGAGCAAATGCAGCAGCAAATTGTCGAAATGCACGAGCCAGGGGTCCTGGTTACCCTTGCCTATGGACTTCTCGATGGCAAAAGTGAGGATGGGCAGGGGGTTATAGTTGCCGATTACCGCTCCTTTTTCGATGCTGAAAATATTGCTGATCGTCTCGCCCCAGGGTTGTCCGTTGCCCACGTGGGTCAGGTTCGGATTCTCCGTAATGTTCGGGTCGTCGTCCCAATTGACAAAGCCGTTCTTCAAAGAAGGAATGTAACACAATGCTGTGATTGCCAACGCAATCAGAGCATACCACAGCCATCCGGCGGGCTCCCAGCGGGAGGCGTGTTCGGTCAGACGGATGGTTGTGGAACGCGCCTGGGGTTTGGATTGCGGTCTTTGGGAGGACTTCGAATATGTGGGTTTTTTCGCCATTTTGCTGTTGCCTGTTTTAAGCGAGGGCAAAAATAGCGTTTTCAAGTCCTGCTGCGCAGCACAGATTCTGCCAATGCGGCTTCACTGGCTTCCGGGCTGATCATAAAGTCGCTCACGCCAAATGCACGGAACGTCTGTGCGGTCGTGGCGCCGATGGCGATCAGTGTCTGTTTCTGCTCCGGGCGGTGTCTGGACAAATATGCCTGTGCATTCATCGGGCTGGTAAACACCAGCACATCTTCCGGCAGAAATGGTGCTCCGGACAGCGGCGTATTCTCATAAACCGGCAGGTGCGACACCGTGCAATACTCTTCCAACAAATCCGCCACGCTGCGCCGGGAGTTCACTGCCGCCGGGAAAAGTATGGTTTGACCTTTTGCCAGGGAAAGAAATTCCGCAGCTGTCAACCCCGGATCGCCGGTACCGACGAAGTGGATTTCAGGGATGTATTGGGAAAGGGCGGCGGCTGTGGCGGGGCCGAGGGCGGCGAAGCGAACAAGATTTCCAAATATGCCTTCCGGAGATGAACTGCCCGTCCCTTCAAAAAAACACTTCACCCCAAACGCGCTCGCAAAAAACACCCAGTCCGGCGGCTCTGCCGGGAGATCGAAATCCAGCGGAGTAAGGTTCACCAGCGACATCCCGCGGGGCTGCCAGCCGGCGGTTGTGAGGATGCGCCGGAAATCCGAATCGGGAGAAAGCTCGCGGGAAATAAAAACAGTCATCTCTGGGAAACGCAGTTTCGGCGCACAAAAGTGCCGGAAAACCCGCAACGCAGGTGCGGGAAAATTGCCGTTTCCTTTCGGTTGTTGCGAAAAGAGAAAAATTGGCTGATGGTGGAAAAGCCGCCATGAAAAATGTCGATTTCAAAATCCATGCTATCTTTCCCGCCACAAAAACGCGACCCTCGTCGCTGGACAATCTTCTTCATGAACTAAAATTTTACAACTACCCTATGGCAAATCTTTGGGCGAAAAAGCCCTTGTCGCAGTTGCTGGCCCAAGCCGGCGACTCGGAAAAAAGCCTCAAACGCACCCTCGGCGCATACAATCTTATCGCCCTGGGGATCGGCGCGATCATTGGCGCAGGCTTGTTTGTGCGTACGGCGGCTGCCGCCGGCGGTCATGCCGGTTCGGCCGTCACCATTTCATTTTTGATTGCAGCGCTCGGATGTTTGTTTGCGGGGCTCTGCTATGCAGAATTTGCCAGCATGATCCCCATCGCCGGAAGCGCTTATACGTATGCTTACACAACGATGGGCGAGATGGTCGCCTGGATCATCGGCTGGGCCCTGGTGCTCGAATATGCACTGGGCGCCGCTACCGTTTCCATTGCCTGGAGTGAATATCTAAATCTATTGCTCGGAGGTGCAATACCCTACGAGTGGTGTCATTCGCCGTTCGAATCGGCGCTGATAAATGGCACCATGCACACGGGCATTATGAACGTACCTGCGCTGGTCATCTTGCTGGCATTAACCATGCTGCTGATCCGCGGCACGAAGGGTTCGGCCGCAGTGAACGCCGTCATCGTTTTTATCAAAGTAGCCATTGTGCTGATGTTCATTTTCCTGGGCTGGAAATTCATCAACCCTGCGTTCCATACGCCGTACATGATCCCGGCCGACGCGCCGGATGCCGTCCAGCCCGACGGCACGCCGTACAGCTACGCTGATGCTTTCCGGCATGGGTGGGGCGGTGTTTTGGCGGGCGCAGGCATCGTATTTTTTGCGTTCATCGGTTTTGATGCCGTTTCTACGGCAGCGCAGGAGGCCAAAAACCCGAGCCGCGACATGCCAATTGGCATCCTCGGTTCGCTGTTCGTATGTACGCTGTTGTACATTTTGTTTTCGCACGTCCTGACGGGTCTGGTTCCCTATACGGATTTCGTTCGCGAAGGGCGCGAAGCCTCCGTGGCCTATGCCATATCAAAAGCGATGACGGGGTATGGCTGGTTGGCCACACTGGTAACCGTAGCTATCCTGGCAGGCTTTTCCTCCGTCATCCTTGTGATGCTTTTGGGGCAAAGCCGCGTGTTTTATTCCATGTCGAACGACGGTTTGTTGCCCAAGGCATTTTCCGAAGTGCACCCGGTGTACCGCACGCCATACAAATCGAACTGGATTCTGTTTGTCTTTGTTGGATTGTTCGCGGCTTTCGTTCCTGGTTTTGTTGCGGGCAACCTGACGAGTATCGGCACCCTGTTCGCCTTTGTACTCGTGAGTGCCGGCGTATGGATCATGCGTCGCGCCGATCCGGTTACGCCACGCCCCTTCCGCACGCCGCTGGTGCCACTGGTGCCTATTCTGGGCATCATCGTTTGTGCGGCCATGATTTACGGTCTGGATGCACAAACCCAGCTGACCGCTGCTATTTGGATGGTGATCGGCCTCGTGATTTACTTTACGTACAGCCGATTCCACAGCAAGCTTCAAAACCAGAACAATGGCTGATCCGAACGAGCACCAATTACAACGCTCTCTTGGACTGCTCGACGGCGCGATGCTCGTCGCCGGCGGCATGATCGGATCCGGGATATTTATCGTCAGCGCCGATTGTGCCCGCATGGTAGGTTCTTCGGGCTGGATGCTGTTGTTGTGGCTGGTGGCCGGTGTCGTTACCATCATGGCGGCTCTGAGCTACGGCGAGCTGGCGGGTATGATGCCCAAAGCGGGCGGCCAGTTCGTGTATATTGAGCGGGCGTACGGCCAGCTTCCGGCCTTTTTGTATGGCTGGACGGTCTTCACCGTCATTCAAACTGGGACGATCGCGGCCGTGGCCGTGGCTTTTGCCAAATACACGGCCTATTTTTTCCCGGTGCTGGGCCCGCAAAACGTGCTCTTGCAAATCGGCAGTTTTACCATTTCAGCGGGACAGCTCTTTGCCATTGCCATGATCGGCCTGCTCACCCTGGTGAACAGCCGAGGCCTGCAGGCGGGAAAAACCATCCAACTGGTCTTTACTTCGGCAAAATTGCTGGCCCTGCTGGCCCTGATCGTACTCGGCCTGGCCGTGGGCTTGCAAACCGACACGTTCGCTCAAAACTGGCAGGCACCCTGGCAAGCCACCCAAACCAGCCTTCAGAACGGCCAATGGGTCACCAGTCCGCTGGTCGGCTTCGGGTTACTGATGGCCTTTGGCACCGCCCTGATCGGGCCCCTGTTCGCCAGCGATGCCTGGAACAACGTGACTTTTGTGGCCGGGGAAATGAAAAACCCACGCCGCAATATCCCGCTCAGCCTGCTGTTCGGCGTGTGTATCGTGACTGCCCTGTACCTGATGGCTAATATCGCCTACCTCGCCCTTTTGCCGCTGCACGGCGACCCGTCGGCAGTGGACGCCACGGGCCAGGGCATCCAGTTTGCGGGCTATGCCAACGGCATCACCAACGACCGGGTGGGCACCGCCGCAGGCTCCATGATCTTCGGCGGACTCTCGGCAGCCATCATGGCAGGACTTATCATGGTCTCCACTTTTGGCTGCAACAACGGCCTGATACTGGCCGGCGCACGAGTGTATTACGTGATGGCCCAGGAAGGTTTATTCCTGAAGAAAGCAGGCACCCTGAACCGTCACGATGTACCGGGCTTTGCCCTCGCAGCGCAGGCGGCATGGGCCAGTGTCCTCTGTTTGTCAGGCACTTATGGCGCCTTGCTGACGTACTGCACCTTTGCGTCCCTGCTTTTTTACATGGTCACCATCGGCGGCATTTTTATCCTGCGCCGCAAGGAGCCGGATGCCGAACGGCCGTACCGGGTGTTTGCTTATCCATTTTTGCCCATCCTGTACATTGTACTGGCGGGGGCAGTTTGTGCCATTTTGTTGTTCACAGCACCTGAAAACACCTGGCCGGGCGTAGCGATCGTGTTACTGGGCATTCCTGTTTATTATTGGCAAAAAAGCAGGCACAGCAAGGCTGCTGCATAGCGCGATTGGTCAAAACTCATTTTTTTGGAACCCTTTTCGACAGAACCGTCGGAAAGGGTTCAATTTTTGCAGTAAAATCAAATTGCCATAGTCGACCAGACTGATCGTTGTCAAAAAGTCCATCCCATCGCATGAATCGGTTTACACTTAGCCTGCTTTTGCTGTCGGCACTCGCGGTCCGTATGCCTGCCCAATCCATTACCTGGATTTCCGCCTGTTCGGACCAGACCTTTTGCATCGACCCGGGCGGTTGCACGCAGGGTACCGTGATGATGAC
The DNA here is from genome assembly GCA_044224705.1 of Saprospiraceae bacterium. Taxonomy (GTDB): domain Bacteria; phylum Bacteroidota; class Bacteroidia; order Chitinophagales; family Saprospiraceae; genus M3007. The sequence continues at coordinate 28,697 of JBGAJY010000005.1, read as the reverse complement.
GGAGCAAGCCGTCACAGGATGCTTTTTTGGAAGCGACGTGGATTATTCCTACAAAATTGACCTGAACAACAACGGCGGCATCGAGGTCACCTCGGCCAACGACACCTGCATGGGCGTTTTCCCGAAGGGCACACACCGAATTTACTGGCGCGCTTCGGACAATTGCGGCAATGTTGCCAATTGCAATTATCTCTTTACCGTAAAGGACTGCACACCCCCGAATTTATTGTGTATCAATGGTTTAACACAAAATATCGACCCTCTTACCTGTACGACGAGTTTTACGCCCGACCAGTTTGTTCTGACCTATTCGGACAATTGCACCCCGAACAATCAACTCCAGTTCGGCATTCGCGAAGCAGGTACCGGCACGGGATTTCCCAACCAGGACACAGTGACCTTTAACCAATGCGACATCGGGCTGAATTTCGTGGAAATATGGATCAAGGACGGCAACGGGCTCATGAACATTTGCCAGAATTATGTGCTCGTGCAGCTGAACGGCACTGATTGTGAATGCAACCCCGACGGCGAGCTCGGCATGAGCGGCTGCGCGCGCAGCGCCGGAAACAAAAAACTCACCGAATATACCGTACGCGGCAAAGTGGAATCACTTTCCGGGGTGCAGCCGCCTGTGACCAAAAACATCTCCAAAATTTCCACCGACTCCTGCTATTCGTTCATGGCCACCCAATTGCCTTTTGGCGGTCAGTACCGCGCCACCCTGCGCGCCGAACGCTTCGGCGATCCCAAAGCCGGCGTTTCCACGTTCGATCTTGTGCTGATGAGCAAACATATTTTAGGCGTTGATCCTTTTACCAACATTTATCAATGGCTGGGCTCGGATGTAAACAAAAGCAATTCAGTTACTACTTTCGACATCGTGGAGACCCGCAAACTACTCCTGGGCATCTATGATTCCTTCCCGGCCAATACCTCGTGGCGATTTATACGTCCGGTACCTAACCCGGCCGATTTCGGCTTGTTATCCACGGTCAAAGACACTTATCAAATCCTGCTGGCCAGCCTGAACGACGACATTGCCTATCAAAACCTGAATTTTGTGGGTATCAAAATTGGCGATGCCAACCTGTCGGCTTCCTTCGTTGGAGACGACGTGGAAGACCGTTCAGCCCTGACCCTCGATGTGCCGGACCGCTGGCTAGCAGCCGGGGAAACGGCGGTGGTGCCCGTCCGCTGGGACAGCGAGGCCGAACTGAGCGGCTGGCAGCTGGCCCTGCGTTCCGACCCGCGCCTGTTGACCATCGAAGGCGTGGACAATCTGCCCGACGACAACTTTTACCTCTCTCCGGACGGCAGTTTGCGCGCTGTTTGGTTTGATGCTTCGGAGCACGCCATCAGCAAGCGGGATGTTGTTTTTGAACTGAAAGTCAAAGCTTTACAGCCAACCCTGTTGTCCGAAGCGCTCCAACTGGATGCACAGCAACTTGCCCCCGAAGCCTATACGCCCGCCGGAGCCAGACACTCCCTAGCGCTCCGTTTTTCCCCTGCGGGCACGAATGCCGCCACGGCCATCCAAGTTTTTGCGCCTTTTCCCAATCCTTGCGATCAGGTCGCCCAAATCGGGTTACGTACGGAGGAAGCTGCGGAGGCAATACTCGCATTGTTTGATGCGAACGGGAAAAAGGTCTGGCAGGAAAAACGGTCGCTTACCGCAGGTTATCAACTGATTGACTTGCCCGTTCAATCCATGCCGGCGGGCATCCTGGCCTGGCGGATAGAAGTGGATGGGCAGGTGTTTAGCGGGCGCTTGTCGAAGCAATAATTCCGCGGAGATGTTTCACGCAGGCGTATACAGATGTTTCACGCAGACGTTCGCAGACCTTTCCGCAGACGACCGCAGAAAATATTTCTGCAAAATCTGGAAGTGGTGAGCGTATGAGTTTAATGTCTGCGGTCGTCTGCGGAAAGGTCTGCGAACGTCTGCGTGAAACATCTGTATACGCCTGCGCGAAAAAGAAAGGGGCGTACTCCCGGAAACCGGAAGTACGCCCCTTTTGCATTGCGGCAGCAACGCGCGCTTATTTCACGTCGGCGAAAAAGTCTTTCACCTTGTCTTTGTGCACGATCATTTGCTTGTACGTGTATTTACCCGTAACCGGGTCTTTGACGGCTTTTACCACTTTCACGTGGTCTTTACCCGAGCCGGCGTTGGCGGCACGCTGGGCCACACGGGCGTTCTTGGATACTTTCTTTGCCATGACCTAAGTGATTGAATAAGTGGAAATTACTTGATTTCGCGGTGCACAGTGTATTTCCGCATGATCGGGTTGTATTTTTTCAACTCGATGCGCTCCGGCGTGTTTTTGCGGTTTTTCTGGGTCACATAGCGTGAGGTGCCGGGCAGACCGCTGGTCTTGTGCTCGGTGCACTCCAGGATCACCTGGATGCGATTGCCTTTGCTTTTCTTTGCCATATCTGGATATTAAGCTGGATATTAAGACTGTGTGCTGAGGATCGTTCCGGTTCAGCAGGCCGGCTCGGAGTGGAAGACGATTTCGCCTTTTTTCTCCAGTTTTTTGATGTAAGCGTAGAGGCCCATTTTACTGATGGTACGAATGGCTGAGGTGCTCACTTTGAGCGTCACCCATTCGCCCGTTTCCGGCATGAAGAACTTCTTCGTTTGCAGGTTGGGGTAAAAACGGCGCTTCGTCTTACGGTTGGAGTGCGACACGTGGTTGCCGGTAATCGGCTTTTTTCCCGTCAAATCACAAACTTTCGGCATGACTCTTTCTGAATTTTAAACTGCTAAAAGCAGCCTGGCGTTAAAAATGCCCGGTGTCGTTTGGTATTTAAAGTGCAGACAGACAGGCATTTGAAAAATGTGGTGACTCCGAGAGGACTCGAACCTCTAACCTTCTGATCCGTAGTCAGATGCTCTATCCATTAAGCTACGGAGCCATTCCCCTTTGATTTCGGGCTGCAAAGATAGAATGCAAGCGCCTGAAAAACCAAACAGGATTTTAAATTTTCACAAATTTCCTTGCTACTCGTGCGCGGCCCTGGGTAATAGCCGCTACATACACCCCTGCGGGAAGGTATTTTACATCGTCCCAGCGGTAGTATTTCTCGCCGAATTGTTCCGGATGGATCACGTCTTCGAAGAGCAATTGTCCTAGCATGTTGAACACGCGGAAAGTGTAAGGTTCGAAATTGGGCGTTTCATACCGGAGCTCCAGTGTCGAGCGGGTTGGGTTGGGCTGGATGGCGAAAATAGCCAGCGGCCCGGACGAGCCGCCGCAGGAAGCGCGCACGGAATCGGCTGCGGCTGCTACATCGAGGCGCCCCCCGGTGACGGTAATGCCTTCGAGGCTGGAGTTCGGCGTCGCGCTTTTGAGCAACAGTTCTTTAAAACGAAGGGCGCAAGCGGCGGGATTGCTCAGCGCGTCGCCGGCCAGGCTGGGGCAGTCGAGCGAATACAGCAAGGCCACGGCGCCGGTGACGTGCGGCGTGGCAGCCGATGTGCCGGTGAAATTGGCATACCCTGCCGTCCCGCCGGAGCCGATGGCCGTGGTGAATGATCCGTCGCCCGGCGAGCCGATGTCGATGGACTCCGCGCCATAGCCCGCGCTGATGCTTTTTACATCGGAAGAGGCCACGACATTGGTCACCCCGACGAGGTACTGGCTGGGGCAGGTGCTCGGAATGTCGCCGACCAGGTCCACGTTCACGTTGCTGTTGGCCGTGGCGCCAATATTCAGCACGCCGACCCTGCCGAGCGAATCGTACACGGCACACCAGAGCGGGTGTTGTGCAGGTTTGCCGCCGTCGATCCCGAAGGAGGCGTTGGTGGCCACGACGAAGGCGCCTTCGTTGCCGTTGGATTCGTTGTACCGGCGGCGCATTTTCGCGACATAATAATAGGCGGCCACGATGTCGGATTCAAACTTGGCCGAATGGGTCATCACCATCAGTTTGACGTTCCAGTTGACGCCGCTCACACCCAGGTTGTTGTTGCCGCGGGCGCCGACGATGCCGCAAACCGAGGTGCCGTGGGGGGCGGTATTGCCCGGTCCGGAGGCGCCGTCGACGGGATCCCAGCCGGTGTAATCGTCCACGTAGCCGTTGCCGTCGTCGTCAAAGTTGTTGCCCGGATGTTCGCCCCAGTTGTGCCAGAGATTGGGCGTAATATCGGGGTGAGTGATCAAAAAACCTTCTTCCAGCACCGCCACGACGATCGTGTCGCCCCGGATGCTGTCGCGGGTGTACATCACTCCGCCGGTGGAGCCGTCCCAGGCCCGCGGCATGCCGATCAGGGTCATATCCGTTTGGGAGGCCCAGCTGGGATCGTTCGGCGTGGCGCGCGACTCGGCTTCGTGGTTCCACTGGGCGACCCGGACACCGGGGAGGCGGTTTACTTTGTTCAGGGCTGCTTCGCCCTGGCCGGGTTGCTCGTCAAAACCAAGCAAGAGGATGTGCCAATCCGGCGCCACAACATTTTTCAGGACAAAAAAACTTTGCCCGGCGAAGACCTTGTCGAAGGTTTGATTCGGCTCGAGTTGCACAAGGATTTCGCCCGCGCGGCGGTTGCCGGAAGACTCCGTTTGCAGGTTCGGGCTTTGACAAAAACCCGAGATAGCCAATAGGGCAAAGGCGGTAAGTAGCAGATTTTTCATGTTTAAAAACTGGAGGCGTGATAGATTTTGCCTCAAAGAAGGTCAATTTTAAAAAAAGGTTGGCTGGAGGCGCGTCATTTTTGGTCAAAAATGACTTTTCGCAAGTCGGACAAATAAGCCGGCGCGTACCGGAGCCGGCTGCCGTACCATGAAAACAGCTCGCCATCCACGATCCGAACCTTCGCCTGCGGGCAAATTTCGAGGAAGGCGCCGACATGTTTTTCGGCAAACGGATAGGGTTCGGACGACAAAAGAATATGCTCCGGCTGAGCCGCAGCCAACTGTTCCATCGAGATTTCCGGATACCGCCCGAGGCCTGCAAAAACGTTTTCAAAACCGGCCGTCTGCATCACAGCGTCGATAAACGTATCGTCGCCGGCAACCATCCACGGTTTGCGCCAAATAAAATAGGCGGCCCGGATGCCCGGGTGGGCGGAGTCCGTAGCCGGCAATCCGTGGCGTAAAAATTCAGCCTGAATGGCCTGCACCAAATCCGCGGCTTGTGTGGCTTTGCCCGTCAGGGCCCCGATCCGGCGCATCATGTCCCAGGCCGCTTCCAGGGTGCGTACGTCACTGAGCCAAACGGGGAATTGTTCGGCCAGGGCGGCGATTTGTCCGAATTCGTTTTCCTCTTTGTTGCCGATGATCAAGTCGGGGCGCAACGCCGCTATTTTTTGAAAATTCAGGGTCTTGGTGCCACCGATATGCGTTTTTTCGCGAAACCAGTGCAACGGATGAACGCAGAATTTGGTGATTCCGACCACTTCGTTTTCCAAACCCAGCTCGTACAGCAACTCGGTTTGCGAGGGTACGAGCGAAATGATCCGCTGCGGCGGCCACCCGGGTAGTGACACGTCCCGGTCCAGTTGATCGGTAAAAACGTGCATCTGTTCCTGTTAAGTTCTTTGGCGAAGCGCCTCATACAGCACGATGCCGGCGGCGACGCTTACGTTGAAGGAGTCAAAATCGGTAGCCTGCGGGATACGGGTCACCTGGTCGGACATTTTGAGCAGTTTCGGGCTTACGCCCGTGTCTTCGGCGCCCATCAGGATAGCGGTGGGCAGGCGAAAATCTACTTCATACACTGGAACAGATCGGTCGGTGAGCGCGGTAGAGACCACCTGTATGCCGCTGGCTTTGAGCCAATCCACGGCGGAATACATGCTTTTTACACGGCAGAGCTGCACTTTGGCCAGGGCGCCGGCGGAGGCTTTCATGGCGTCTTCGTTGGCCGGCGCGGCGCCGGAAGTGGGAATGATCACCGCATGGGCGCCGAGGCAAAACGCCGAACGGCAGATGGCGCCGAAATTGCGCACGTCGGTGACGCCGTCGAGCAGCAGGAGCAGGGGTATTTCACCCCGTTCGAACAAATGCGGGACGACATCTTCCAGGTTCTGGAATTCGACGAGCGAAAGCCAGGCGGCGACACCCTGATGGTTGCCCCGTACCATTTTGTTGAGACGTTCGCGCGGCACCACCTGCAGAGGGATGTCGTGCGCTTTGGTAAGGTGCCGGATCTCCTTTTCCATCTCGCCGCGAAGGCCTTGCTGGAAAAAAACTTTTTCGACCGGACGACCGGACTCGATGGCTTCCACAACGGGATGATGACCGTAAATCAACATTTTTCAAAAAAAGTGGGAATGTGGCGGCAAGGTACGGGCTTTGTGGGGGCTTGTTTTGATTGACGGCTGACGAATACAGGAATGCGGATTTTTGACGGATAAAAACAAACTTCAGTCTGTTCGGCGGTCCATTCAAAATACTTAACTTTGCCACACAAAGTTCTTTATCGCAACCAACCATGATCGAAGACGCGAAACAACATCTTGAACACCTGGCCGCCATGCGCGCGCTGATGGATCGCAACAGCCGTTTTTTGAGCCTGAGCGGCTTGTCGGGCGTTTGGGCCGGACTCTGTGCGTTGGCGGGCGCTACGGCAGTGTATGCTTTTCTTGGCATGACGCCCTTTGCGGGCGACGAGGGCGACTATTTTGTACGCGCTTTGCACACCATTAAATGGGGAATGAACTACAAAATGGCCTTTTTGCTCATTGGGGGTTCGGTGTTGCTGGCTGCTTTGGCGGGCGGTTTGTTTTTCACATGGCGGAAAGCCCGGCGGCGAAGCGCCCGGGTATGGGACCATACTTCGCGGCGTCTGGCGGCGGCCCTCGCAGTGCCTTTGATAGCGGGCGGCATTTTTTGCCTGGGTTTGCTGTACTGGGACCTGCCGGCGCTGGTGCCTCCGGCTACGCTGGTTTTTTACGGCATGGCGTTGGTGAACGGCAGTAAATTCACGCTGCGCGACATCGAATACCTCGGCCTGACCGAAACGGCGCTCGGTTTGCTCGGCGTCTTTTTTCTGGGCCGGGGCCTCGAACTCTGGGCCATCGGTTTCGGGCTGATGCACATTTTTTACGGAGCCTGGATGTACCTCAAATACGACGGCACGCCGACATGAAAAACATTATTACTCAACTCAATCCTGCTTTCGATCACCGCAACCGGCTGGGCATCATGTCCATTCTGGTGGTGAACGATTGGGTGGAGTACAATACCCTCAAGGAGGCGCTCGACCTGACCGATGGCAACCTGGCGAGCCACCTGAAAGCACTCGAGGCGGCGGAATGCATCACCGTGCGAAAAGAATTTGTAGGTCGCAAACCGCGGACAACTTACGCGGCCACCGAAACGGGCCGCACCGCGTTCAGGGCGCATCTGGATGCCCTGGAAGCACTCGTAAAACTGGGTCGAGACGACGACTGAACAATCTTACAGCCTATTGATCATGAAATTCTTATCCACTTATTTCCGGGATCAGCAGCAACGCAATTTGTTTTTGATGCTCGCCCTGGCCAGCTGTTGTGTGGGCCTGCTCCTGTTCGGCCGCATGTATTTCAACTGGTCCAATCTGACGGCTATCCGTTCGCTGGACGAGCTCATATCCACCCGGAATGTACAGGGCACTTACCTGTTTCTGGGCTGGAATTTGTTCCTGGCCTGGGTGCCTTATCTGGCTGCTTTGCGCACTGAGCGGCTGTCACGACTCGGCGTCCGAAAAACAATACAGTTCGGCTGGCTGGCGCTGTGGCTGGTCTTTTTCCCGAATGCACCGTATATCGTCACCGATTTTGTGCACCTGCGCCAGCGGCTGCCGGTGCCGGTGTGGTACGACATGACCTTGTTGTTCGCCACGGCGAGCACGGGGCTGTTGCTGGGGCTGTTGTCGTTGTATGAGGTTCAGCACGTATTGCGGCGCTGGTTTTCGGCAGGATTGAGTTGGCTTTTGCTCTGCTGCGCGATCGGCCTGGGTGGCTTCGGCGTATGGCTCGGGCGGTTTCAGCGCTGGAACTCCTGGGACCTGGCGACCAATCCTTTCGCCTTGCTGCGCGATCTGGCAAATACCCTGCGGCAGCCGCACGAGTTTGTGACGGCGTTCGGCATCTCAGTGTTGTTGTCGGGTATTTTACTGGTCGGATACGGGGTGTTGAAGGTCTTGCTGAACAACGGACAACAAACATAGCCCCCTTAGATGCTGGACGTTTACTTTAAAACAAGTTGGCTGCGCTGGCTGCTTGGCGCTTTGGGGGTTCTGGGTACGTCTCTGGAATTTGAAGCCATTTTTATCCGGGACTGGTCGTGGACGGAACAGAATTTCATCTCCATTTTTGGATATACCACCCTTGTCTTGGTCCTTTTAGGTGCAATTCTGTTGGTTTGCCTGCCGACGGCTTTGTATCGCAGGCGGTATCGCACGGCCTTTGGGATCGTGTTGCAAATGTGCTTTGCCGGAGGCATGTTTCTGATAGAATCGTTTTTGTTGGCGATTTTGGGCGGTTCCGTGGGAGGCCATTGACACCTCACTCCTTTTTTTTCTGTAAACCTTCCAGAAAGGGCACGAACCGGAAGGCATCCAGTATTTCTTCACGGAATTCGGTTGCCGATACACGGGTGATGCGGTACATGTACTGCACATCTTCCCCAACGGGGATCACCAGAATACCGCCGATGGCGAGTTGTTCTTTCAGCGGTCCGGGCACTACGGGAGCGCCTGCGGTGACGATGATTTTATCGTATGGTGCATATTCCGGAAGGCCCTTCATGCCGTCGCGAAAAAAGCAGCGGATGTTGGAAAAACCCATTTTGTCCAGCAACTCTTTGGCGCGCAGATGAAGGGCCTCCTGACGTTCCACGGTAAAAACCCGGGCGCCCATGGCCCCCAGAATAGCAGCCTGATAGCCCGAACCCGTGCCAATTTCGAGCACCCGGTCGCGGTTTTTGACTTCCAGCAAAGCCGTTTGGTAGGCGACGGTGTACGGCTGGGAAATGGTTTGTTTGTTGCCGATCGGGAAAGGCTTGTCCTCGTAGGCATGTTCCTCAAAAGCTTTATCGAGAAAAAAATGCCTGGGCACCGCCCCCATGGCCGAGAGCACGCCTTCGTCGCGGATGCCGCGCCGTCGCAGCGCATCTACGAGGCGTTTGCGCAAACCTTTGTGGCGGTAGGAGTCGGTCATTGGATTGGTTCGATTGATTTGATTGATTCGATTGGTTCGATTGATTCGATTGATTCGATTGGTTCGATTGGGTGGGGGAAAATTTGAAATCGTTTCAGAAGAATGGCAAAGCTAAGGGGCTTTCGAATAAATTTGCCCGCCTTACCATCTTATTGAACACCATTTTTAGTACGCCTCAATCGAATCAATCACACAATCGAATCAATCATTTCAATCGAATCAATCGAATCAATCAAAATCATTTCGTTCCATGGCAATTCCGATCAAATTCGGCACGGACGGCTGGCGTGCCATCATCGCCGACGATTACACGGTGGAGAATGTGATGCGCGTGGCCGAGGCGACCGCCTTGTTCATGAAAGCACGCAAAATGAAAAAGGCCGTTATCGGTCATGACTACCGTTTCGGCGGCAATTTGTTCGTCAGCGCAACTGCCCGCGTACTCGGCGCCTACGGCATCAAAGTGCACGCCGGAGTGGGCTTCGTATCCACTCCGATGGTTTCTCTGGGTGTCGTGAAACTCAAAGCGGACCTCGGCATCGTGATCACGGCCAGCCACAACCCGCCTTCCTACAACGGCTTCAAACTCAAAGCCTCTTACGGCGGCCCGATGATACCCGCCGACATTGCCGAGGTGGAAAAACTTATTCCCGAAGCGTGCTCGCTGAAATCACTGCCCACCCTGGGCGAACTGACGCAGAAAAAACTCTTCGCCGACGCCGACCTCGAAACCATGTACCTGCGCCATGCGAAGAAGAACTTCGACCTGAGCGCCATCAAACAAAGCGCCGGACGCCTCGCCTACGATGCCATGTACGGCGCCGGCCAGCGCGCCGTGCGCAAACTCCTGCCCCGCTCCATTTTCCTGCATTGCGACGAAAACCCGGGAATGCACGGCCAGGCGCCCGAGCCCATCCACCGCAACCTGACGCTGCTCAGCGATACCGTTAAAAAGAATCCCAAAATCACGGCAGGCCTCGCCACCGACGGCGATGCCGACCGCATCGGGATGTACGATGAAGACGGCAATTTTGTGGACAGCCACCACCTGCTGCTCATCCTGCTGCTGTATCTGTACAAATACAAAAACCTGCGCGGCAAAGTCGTTTTCACCTTCTCGGTGACCGACAAACTGAAAAAAATGGCTGAAAAATTCGGCCTCCCATACGAGATCACGAAAGTCGGCTTCAAGTACATTGCCGAAATCATGACCAAGGAAGACGTGATCGTGGGCGGTGAAGAATCCGGCGGCCTGGCCGTCAAAGGGCACATTCCGGAACGCGACGGCGTGTGGATCGGCCTCTTGGTGCTCGAATTCATGGCCAAAACCGGGAAAACAGTAAAAGGTCTCGTAGAAGAAGTGTACAAGGAAGTCGGCAAATTCGCCTTCGACCGCGACGACCTGCACATCACCGAAGCGCAGAAACAGGCTGTGATCGCCGCCTGCAACAGCCGTTCCTACAAGGCTTTCGGCTCGTACAAAATCCAGAGCGTGGAAGATCTCGACGGTTGGAAGTTCGTCTTTGGCGACGAAAAATGGGTCATGATCCGTGCATCGGGCACCGAACCGGTACTGCGGGTGTATGCCCAGTCGGGCGATCTGGCGGAGTGCAGGCGAATGCTGGATGCGACGAAGGAGACGATACTTTAGTGGGCACAGGAAATAATTTTTGAGCGGCTGGGTCGGGGATCAAACCCTAGCCCAGCCGTTTTTCTTATCAGACCGGTTGGTTGTAGCCCAGCCGTTGGATGGTCACCTGTATGAAGAAGCCGATGAAAAACGTGATGGCGGAATAAATCAGGAGGAGGCGGGGGAAGAAGAAAATACAGTGGTTGTGGTTGTTGCCCCTTACCGGGAAATGGAGGCAATCGAGACTGTTGGGGCAAAGCCAGAACGATTCCTGCTCTTCTAATGAACGGATCAAATCATGGGCATAAACTTTTCTCTGCCGATCGTATGCTGCATCCCATGTCTGCTTACAGGTATAGATGCATAAACAGAGCGTTGAGTCAGGATTTGCAGAGGTTTTTGCATCATTCCAGTATTTATTGATGGCGGGTGCCAATCCGCCACAAAAATGATTTTCCTGTGGCAGGAATTTGGCGTACAGTGAACAAACCTCGTTATCCGCGTCTTGAATAGCGGTTTCGCATATTGCCGCCTGAATGGAATCCGGTTGGGAGTGCAAATAGTCTTTCATCTCCTCGAGCATGAATATCACCGAATAAATACTGTCCTTCATTGCATTCAAATCGTTCAATTTGTCCGCCTGTCTTTCATGCGGCAGAAACTTGAGCGGGTCGTTGAATACACTTTGCCCCAGCAAGCCCATTGTACCTAACCCGCAACAAAGTGAAAAACTGATTCCGGCAAACAGTACGCTTGAACTTCGTATCACTGAAATGAACCCGGGAAGCGTGGGCACTAACGTCTTGATTGTGTTGAAAATTACCATTAACGAAAATGACATCAGCCCTATAAATCCGATCGTGACAGCAGTGTCCGAAACGCTGAGGTTCAAAGCCCAGGCCTCCTCGGCAAATGGCATCAAAGCGAACCAGCCGCCCAGTATGCCCAGTGTCAGGTTGGGCAATGCGAGGGCGAAGCTGTAAGATTCGGCTTGTTTCCAATCACGGATAATCCCGGGTTCAATCCAGTTCAAAATGCGGCGCGCTAACTTAAAAGCATAACGGGCAACCACCCGAACAAAGGCAACAAACGGAATAAGAAGTCCAAAAAACGCACCTGGCAAGGCAAAAAGACCAAATAGTTCATCGTTCAGACCAAACCAAACCTCCAATACAATCAGCGCTATAAGCAACACATAAAAAATCCAGCCCCAACTCAGGTTCAAAACAAAAAACCGCCAAGCGGCAAACAGGCCGAACCGACTGATGAAAAACCGGTAGACTTCTTCCCTGGTTTGCCGAGGATGAATTTGCTCTTCGCCATTTGACACCAGGTTCATGTGATCTACTATCCATTCGCTGCGCCAGAACACTTTCTTGTTTTGAGGAGGCCATTTATTACAAACGCGTTTAATTATGCTGCGATCGAAAATATGCTTTTTATGTATATCATCATTGAACAGCACAGCCCTCAGCTCCTGTTCCGACGGATAGAGCCATCCTTCTCCGAATTCGGGAGGGTGGTTATCCTGATCGCGAAGAATAAAATGCAGCCACTTTTTCTCAGCCTCCTGAAGTTCGTTGGAACTGGCGTGCAACAATTTTGATTTGAATGGTTTGAAGGTATTATCGGCATTATTCCAGGCCGTTTTGTCTTCCTGATAGCGCAGTTGGCAGTAGTAGTACTCGCATTTTTTCAGCAGGGCATGCAGCAAGGGATCGGCCTCCAGTGTATTGAGCAGTTCATTGAAGGCCGGATAACGCTGAAATACTGTCGAATGCCGGAGGTCGAACAAAAAATCGAGCAGCAGCACCCAAATGGGCAGGGTTTCCTGTTGCCAGGAGCCCATCTTTGTCTGAAACAACTGGTGTGTTACAGGGTATGCATTGGTCGGCAGGGTATTGTGGAGATACGAATAGGATTGGGTTTGATCTGCATCCCCGGGCAGGATGTGGCGGTACGATTCCGGGTCAACGCGTATTTCTTCCCGCAAAGCCGACGCGAGGTTGCTTTCTACTTCTTCCGGTCGCTTCAACGGCAAAGACAATACACAGTAATGATGGTGCCTGTTGTTTCCAGGCTCGTTGCCATCGAAAAAAAACCTGATCTGGTCGGGTTCGAGAGCGACATAGACCGGAAAATCCAGGCTGGTCGAATGTTCTTCCGTTATCGACACGCGCTTGTAGCGAAACACAGAATGTCTGGATTCGGAAAGGATAACTGTATCGGGAAAAAACCAGTACCCAGTGTTCATGATCGTATATTTAGATCGGCTATGTATGTGCCGATGACATTCAAAGCGTGGTTGTTGCCGGCGCTGAATTCGGCCAGCTGGTTCAGGTGTTTCCACTCTTCACGCATTTCCCAGTATTCCTGTTCCGTGCCGTAGGTCAGCAGATAAATCAGGTGCTGCAACCTGTTCCAATGTTCGATGGTTAATCCAAAAAAGTACCGGTTCAGGGCAGAGTCGGCAAATACACTTTGTTTCCTGAAATTGGAAAGTCTTTTAAAAGTTGCGCCCAGTTCAACAAAAGAGGGAAACAGATCCAGGGCTTTTTGGGGGTCAAAGTTTCCATCGGAAGTGAGTTTTTTTAGCAGAATGGCCAGTTTGGACTGGGGTGCGCTGCCCGCCTTGGACAAGTCGATTTCCGCCACTTCCTCCACCTGTTGCCGGAGCAGGGAAAAGAACCGGAACAGGAACAAATAAGGCGTACAGATCGGGTGCCCGCCCTGCGAAAAAAGCCACTTTCGATCGTTTTGCGGGATGGCGAGATGCTGCAGTTTTTCTTCAAGGGCGGATCCGTACGCGGATATGGAAAAAAAGAAAAGTTTGTTCAAGGGCCCCAGGAGTTGCCGGCTGTCGGTGTCTTTTTTTCGCAACTGCTGAACGATTTCCGCGATTAATTGCTCCCCGGATTTGTCGTCGCTGAAGCCGCTCTGATTTTGCCGGCCAGATCTTTCCCCTTTAAAAAAGTAATCCAGCATAATCACATCATAATGAATTTCCGGCTGGTTGACAACGGCCTCGAACCCTTCGGCCAGCGTGGATCGACAACACCATAGAAAGTTGTCGGATTGAATCTCGCGGGTAGTCCCATTCGCGTCTTGAACGATAGCTTCCAGGTGTTTTTGAACGAACTGTCTTTTGCTCATCGCGTCCGGCTGGCCTTCTGACTGGATGGCGTTTTCAGGCGAAGGACAAGTAGTTTCCAGGCGTTCAATAGCCTCCTCCGCCTGGTCGTCTACGATGAGAATTCTCCATTTGATGCCTTCGAGGTACCGCAGTTCTTTTAATGCTTCGCTGTAGAGGATAGTATCCGAATAAAATGCAAAAGGAACCACCTTGGAATGGGTGCTGCCAACCCGTAGGTGGGATTGCAGCAAAAGGCGCAACTGCAGTTCCAGGAACTCATGGGCGACTTTGGTGTCGTAGGCGCCTTCTCTGTAAAACCTCGAAACCTCTTTCAAGGCGTAGCGCACTGCATCCAGCCCGTCATTATCAGGGGCGTTTTTGGGAAATATGACAGGAGCGTACCGAAACCAGATATTACTGTTCAAAAACCGGTAGCGCGGGTCGAAATCGCCATGCCGGGCATAAGGGTTGCCCATGGACAAATTTTGAATGGTATTTTTTCCGTTTTTTATCCTCGGCCTGTAGTCGTCCATCCAGTCGATCAAACCTACGGTCAGCACAGGGACAAGATGCCGGGAATTTTCGGCTGCGGCACCCTTGCCCGGCTTACTTTCAATCGCTTGTATGACACGTTCCCGGGTTTTTTCAGCCAGGGCATCGATTACTTCTTTCCTGATATCGCCAGCGGGGGCCAGCAAAAGCACAATCTGCGGGGCATCAGCGTTGGGCTCAAACCTGCCGTCTTCTTTGAGGCGTCTGCTGATCTCCGCCGCAACTTCTTTCAGGTTCTCATCAGTCGGACTTCCTGCAATGCCCAGATAGTTTTCTGCGGCATTGGTGCTCAGGAGCGGTTGTACGTGGTAAAGAAGGGCGCTCATCGGATCAGTTGATTTTGCGTTTGTGGCGCTGCTCGATTCTATTGAGAATTTTTTTCAAATCGGAAGGAGAGGCTTTGTCCGAAACCAGTTTCAAGAATCGTTTTTTTACTTTTTCTTCCATTTCCTGATTGATTTCCTGAAAGAAAGAATGCTCCAGCAGACGGCCGATTTCCGCATCCAGGCTTTGAATCAGCTCAGCTTCGCCCTGCCTTGTATTGAATTCGCTGCCTCTCAATAGGATACCGTCGAAGTTTTCACCTGTTGAATAGGGAAATATCTCGACGCTGCCAGCCAGATTATGATGCTCCAGATATTGGAGCAGGCGGGGCTTGTAGAATTTTTTTACGTGGCTCACGGTATTTCCGAAATGGACAAGCACGCGGAGCACAGGTGTTGCATCATCCGGTACTTTTCCGAGGTGCGACCTCAATTTGACTAAAAACTGCGCGAACGCTGACGCTTCAAACCAGTTGGCCGGGATATTTTCGTCGCCGGTTGTTAATATAGTTTCCCAAAGGGAAGCCAGTTCGGGTATAGCCGGCAACATAACGCCATCCAGCCATGCGCTGTGTTCCGCTTTGTGAAGGCCGAGCTGGTCGATCCATGGCATTTTCCAGTCGTTGCCGGGCGTCCAGTTCGAGTAGAAGTCTCCAAAGCTTTCCAGTTTTTCGGCACTTGATGTAATCCGTGAGATCAGAAGGTACACTGGCTGCAACATCGTGTGATTAACTTTCGTGGGTTTCGTGGTACCATTTCCAATGCAAAGCCTTGAAAATAGCCTGGCTGAACAGCAACTTGTCCGGGTATTTTTGGAGCAAATGGCTTTCCAGGTGCGAAAAAGGGAGATAACGAGCCAGCTCGGGCAAGTTTTGAGGCCTTCCGCGCCCGGAAGTGATCATGACACTTGGAATTTGCAATTTCAGCGCATTGATAAAATTATCCATTTGGGTTTTATCCTTTTCGCACAGGCTCTCCAGCAAAGTATGGTGCAGAATGATGGTTGAAATACGGAATTTGTCGTTATCGCTGCCCGGCATCAAGGTATTTTCAGGCAATTCAAAAAACAAATGAAAGTGATCCAGATCGACAGGCTCGGTGTGCAGATGGTCGGTCCGCAAACGCGGCTTCCTGGACTTGGTATTCCTGCCTTCAGGCCTGTTTCGTTTGTGGTCTTCTCTTTTTTTAACCTGTATGTAGATATCAACAAGTTTCTTCTGGCTGTCGTTTTTAAATTCAACCGCGCTTTTTTGAGGGAAAACAGTCTGATTGCCTTTTGTGATATACCGCACGATAGCAATATTGACCTGGTTGAAATAGGTTGCATTTCGAAATTCTTCATCGTTGACAAAATGCAGGATGCGCTCATCCAAAATGAGTACGGTCATCAGGGCATTTTCAACCAGCTGCATCTGAAATTTCCGCTTCAGGTAGGTCGATTCCGGCAAATGCTGGAATAATGCATAGGATATTTTACTGCCCGTCAGGTGCTCAAAGTACACATGACTTCCCTTGTCTTCCGAACTATGCCTTTTATAGCAGATTGTTTTTATCCGATCCGAAGAATATTGGCGGCCAGATTCGAGCATATCCTCATCCCATTTGATGTCCTTGCCAAAGAATTTCTCATCAAAAGGCTTATTTCCGGGTCGGAGGCAGATTGGCACCGTCGAAACCGATCTGGACAAATGCTTGATCCGATCCTCGAGGTAGTCATATAAAATGCTGACCACGCTATTCTTTTTTTCAAACGGGTAGTCCTCCTTTATCATGTCTAGCCATGCCCCCAAAAAAGACCGGATTTTATTTTCGCCACCGGGCAGGTTTCCGGATAGTTTCTCCCTGATTTGCATTTTCTGCTTACCGGACAAGGAGGTGGAATTATTTGACAATGCACGCTGTTGCTCCAGGCAAGCGATAACCAATTCGACAAGCGCTGTTCTTTCATTTTTAAACATTTGAAAGATGTTCATATCCGAAGTGTCGCTTTTGTCCTCGTTGATTACAGACAATTGATATTTCCAGCCCTTGCCCTCGAATAATTTGACCCAGGTTCGGTATACCCTTAATTTGAACATCTCCGTTGAAGTCAGGCCATCCGTTCCTTTTTGGGCACAGGCCTGTCGGAATGACTCATCGTCCCACCAGTAAATTCGTTTTTGTATAAAACGCAGCTTTTTTCGCATTTCGGCAGACACGAGATCGGTTTTCATAGACATCCCTTGTATCCAGGCTTCAAACTCCCGGAACCGAAGGATTGTATTCTCCTTGTTTTCGCGTGTACTTTGTCCCAGATAAATTTTTTCAATAAGCGGCGCTATGTAATCAGCAAGGCGCTCTTTGGGATAAACAAGAATCAACCGATAAGGGTAATCTTCTATAAACTCCATCAGTTTCTGGAGGTTGCTTACTTTTATTTCACCTGGATGATCCGTCCCGACAGGGTCGCGGTCATCGGTAGTGCCGCCAAAGACTTCGATAAGGTAAGCGAACAATGTGCCCAGGAAATTACGGCTTGTATCCGAAAGTAGAGGATGGGTAGATGATTGCTGGTCCTCCAGACGAAGATGTAACAAGCAGAATTCATAATCGAGGTTACCTGACTCAATTTCACGAGGCAGATCGGCGAAGGTCACCGAAGGGATTTGCATGCTGCTTGCAAGAAGGCTATCGTTTGTGATAAAAACGATTTCCCGCGGTTTGAGCAATTTAAACCTAAACCCCAATCTGGGAATCAACTCATTCCCGTCTCTTTCCCATATATCGGAAGCCCTGAAAATGCCGTATTCCGGCTTTGTCCGGTGTAACAGGGCTGGATTTTTTTCGTCCAGAGAGCCGATAGCCAAGAGCCCGTATTTGTACAGGAATCCGGCTGCGATTTTCATTTCAGCCATACCCAGATTGTTTCTCGACATTCTTCCATCCCTATCTATAAGGTTCTCAGCAATGAATTTATTCAGGTTTTGGCTCAAAATATTGGGCCCTTTTTCCGGATCCAGTATTTGCTCCTGCGTAAAACCGAAATCAGGCCTCGGAGACCATAGTCCATCCTTCGCCAACATGTTGGTGGAGTTCGTCCATATCCGGCAGATATGGTAGTGCTGGTTTTGGCGCTCATCTATTTCAATAGTGAGAATCAGATTCGAAGGCGGGTGCAGTAATTTTGTCCAATTGTGTTTGGCTGCGTTGCGAATAGCATTCTCGAGAATAGAATAGAAAGCCTGGTAGCCAACGATTCCTCCCGGAATTGCAACCTGGACATCTTCGCTCAACACGCCTCCTCCTTTCTCATCTATCAATTCTGTAATTTTACTTTCGGCAATGATCCGGCCGTCATTAAACCAGTATTTGGGGTGGTCGGGGTCCGAAAGATCCCGGTGCAGCGTTCCCTGGATCAAAAGCCGGTCGCCTGGCTGGTAAATTTTTTCTGCAGGTTTGGTCAGCAGACAGGTGATAGCGGAATTATGAAACAATATATCTACCGCGCCATAGTTGACCTCGCCCGATTCGGCTAAGGTCATCCTGACAACTATTCCATAGAATTTATCTTCCAGCGTGGCATAAACTGTATTTTCCAATTTGTCATCCAGCATTTTTTTTGCCGCAAAGTGGTTCCAGTCTTCTTCCTTGGGAATATCCTCATCCGCACCCAGTGGGATCATCTGCCGTTTCCGGATCACAAATTGTATTTTACTATATTGCTCACCATTATCGTATTCGAATGCTCCGAGGTTTTCGGAGGCTGCAAGATTGCTCAGCAGGTGTTTTTGTTTGAAATACCGGGATAAGACATCTTTAATGAGCCAGGATGGATACGTCCATCTGGGGAAACCCGCAGTAGCCTGTGCGATAAAATCCAGTCGTTGCTGGATATAACTGAACAGTATCTGGTCATCCTTTAAGGAAGAAGTAGCCAGTGCAGCCACCGCCGGTAACACGTGACTTCCCAACCCGTGAGAGCCATTACGCGCAAAAACGTTGGCAATTGCAGCCTGCAAAGCCAGTTTTTTAAAATTGTGCTGGTGAGCGTTCACTATACCCACCTTGTAAAAAATGAGGTTGTTAGCCTCCACAATGGCGCGATTGCGGGAAAAAATCAATTCCAGGTAGGCCTGTTCCTCGTCGCTTTCCGTGCCCAGGGCAAGCGGATCTGTCTTTTCATAGATCAGGATGCCGCCTAATCCTTTCACCAGATCGGATTTCTGCTGAATGACCCCCGAAGGGAACAGGGACAGCTGGAAACCTGGCTCGCGCAACTGGAATTTTTTGATCACATCCAACGCACGCAACAATTGCTCGAACCCATTTTCATCGAGCCGCAAAGCCTGCATAAGGCGCTGCCTATCGTCATTATCCTGATAAAGAATGGGTTTTCCAATCAATTCCGACTCCACGTTCTCACTTTCTCCGCCATCGAAGGATTTTACAAAATCCGCAAACTGGTCGGTGATCACATAACGCCGTAATAATCCGGGCTTTATGGGTACAGATATCAGGTCTTCAAACGGTCCTGGCTGGTTTAATTTCTCCTCGTAACCCTTCAGGTCAACCTTATTTTCCCTGACAGCATTAAAATCCGAGTGCAGC
Source organism: Saprospiraceae bacterium (assembly GCA_044224705.1). Taxonomy (GTDB): domain Bacteria; phylum Bacteroidota; class Bacteroidia; order Chitinophagales; family Saprospiraceae; genus M3007. The sequence continues at coordinate 9,324 of JBGAJY010000005.1, read as the reverse complement.
AGTATGGTTAAGCGCTTGATTTGGTTCTTTGAGTCAAAGTTTAACCTGTAGCGTATGGCGTTTTGCGGCACCAATCCCTCGTCCTCGATTAGGGCAAATTTATCAGCCTTATATTCCAATTCCGGATGTTTGGAGAGCCGGATGACGACCTGGAATTTATAAGGCAACGTTTTAAACAATGATTTCAGTCCGGAATATTTTTGTTTTTTCTCCAGCAAAATTAACCTCGCAAACCGGCTGCGCATCCTCCGGTCTGCCAATTGGGATGATTGTACCGTTCGGCCGATGAAGTTACGTTCAGGGTCTTCTTCATAATTGAGTTTTTCATTGAGAATCAGGTGTATCGGATAATCCCATCCTTCATGGTCATCCTGCCACGACAGGACAGCAGCATATAATGTGCGGTCAGGTATGAAAAAGCCGTGACTGATCATCAGGTCCAGAGCCTTCCTGGCCAACGAACCAATATTGCTGTCGTTGATGGATTGAATATCCTTCGGGAATGACTTGTAGCTCCAGCCGTTGAAACCCATCAATTTTTCGGTAATCAGCCCGGAAGCCAGGTAAACCCGGAGGCCCTTTTCAATTTTAAAGGTCACCTTTTCCTTTCCGCGCATGTCCGGATTTTGCTTCATCCAGTCTTCCAAATCATAGGCGATCTTAATCCTGTTGTCATAAGACAGTCCCATTCGAAGATAACTCAGCGGGACTTTGTTGTCTGCCTTGGTTTTCAGCCAGTCCAGAACCTGTTCTATACTGAGCTCGTAAGTCGCTGTATTTCTGAATCGCCTGCTTTTTTCCTCGGTAATATCTTCATCCCCCAATCGCTGAACTTCCTGGAAAAACGGGTCGATCTGTTCGGCCAGAACCTGGTAATTAGAAGTACTGATGGCTGGTTTCCAGTAGAAATATTCCGATCTTAATTCATCGAACTTCATCATAAAACGCTTGAACGCGTCCAAAGGCAGGAGATCCGACCCTTTGTCGAGGAACCTGACATCGGAATTCTTATTCTTAAAATTCCCGTCAAAAAATTCGAAGTCTTCAGTAATGTCGACAAAAAGAAAACTGCCTCCTTCTTTCAATCGTTCAAGCAGCTTAAACAGCGCCCACCGCCAATTCAAACAGAAGTGCAATTCAAAACAGCAAACGATCAGGTCGAAATGGGAGAAGGGGAGCTGTTTAAAAAAATTATCATCGTCTAAATAACCTTCTATTATCTCTTGATTTATTTCAATAACCCGTTCCGAAGGGTGCACTACCTTGCCATGGCTGTAGAAGGAATATTTATTAAAAATAGTGGTTACACGAACCTTTTGTATCGAGTCCGGCAACCGATCCACCCAGGAGTAAAACAGGTCTTCCTTGAATATTTCTCCGATGAATAAAACTTCAATAACAGATTTGTCTGTCTTTGTTGATTCGGCCGTCGACTTGTTTCGATTGAAACTGAGCCTTTGGGCTATTTCACGGCCGATTCTCTCCCGGCCATCCGGGAAAGTATAAAAATCAGGTGGCAGGGTCATATAATTTGGTTTTATACTGCAAGGTAGAATTTATCAACAATCTACCTACAAATCACGCGGGTAATTTTTGTTTTGCATTCCCGCCGATTACTACAGATAAAACCTTTCGTTCGCAGACGGAACGGATTTATATTTTCAGTTTTCAATAACCCGAAGCACACGCCGCGATGGTCACCCCAGATTCGGCCGGCCTGCCAGCGCCTGCCTGATCACTCCCAGCACGGCGTCGCGCTCCTCTCCCTCCGGCACCAGCCTCGGCGCCCGCACGTACTCCGTACCCAACCCCACTTCCGCCTGGGCCAGTTTGATGTATTGCACGAGTTTGGGGTGAATGTCCAACTCCAAAAGCGGTAAAAACCAGCGGTAAATCTTCAAAGCGTCCTCGAACCGGCCGGTTTTGGCCAGTTGAAAAATGGCCACGGTCTCGCGCGGAAATGCGTCTACCAGACCCGCCACCCAGCCGTGGGCGCCCATGAAAAGGCTTTCCAGGGCGAGCGTGTCCACCCCGCAAAGGATTTTAAACCGGTTGCCGAAACGGTTGAGCATGCGCGTCACGTTGCTCACGTCGCGGGTGCTTTCCTTCACCGCCTGCACCGTCGGCCAGTCGATCATGGCCTCGAACATATCCAGCGTGACCTCGATCTTGTAATCCACCGGATTGTTGTAGATCATGATGGGCAGCATGGTCGCTTCGGCCACCGCGCGGAAATAGACCAGCGTTTCGCGGTCGTCGGCCTTGTACCGCATCGGCGGCAGGAGCATGAGGCCGGCGGCGCCACAACGCTCCGCCTCGCGGGCAGCGGCCACGGCAGCGCGGGTGGTTTGCTCTGCAATATTCATCACTACGGGCACACGGCCGGCGACCTTGTCGACGGTGAAGCGTACGAGCTCGTATTTCTCCTCGTTCAGCAGACTGCTGGCTTCGCCAAGCGTGCCGCCCAGAATGACGCCGTCCACGCCGGCATCGAGCTGGGCGTGTAGGTTTTTTTCAAAAACAGGATAGTCCACCGATTCGCCATCGGCAGTGAAGGGGGTCGTGAGGGCGGGATACACGCCGTTCCAGCTGGGTGTCATGTGGGTAACTTTTTAGTCTGACAGGTTAGCCAAACAATTCTGTTTCAACAATCTCGCACAAAATATGCCCCATCAGGATGTGCGTTTCCTGAATACGCGGGGTGTCGGAGGACGGCACGTTGAGCAGCACATCGCAGGCCTCGCGCATTTTACCGCCGGAAGCGCCCGTAAAACCGATGATTCGCATGCCCGCCTCTCGCCCTTTTTCAATCGCTTTGAGGATGCCGGGCGAATTGCCGGAGGTGGAAATGGCCACCAGCACATCGCCTGAGCGGCCCGCGGCCTGCACCATCCGGGCGAACACTTCGTCGTAGCCATAGTCGTTGGCCACGGCCGTGACGAAGGAGGAATTGACGTGCAACGCTTCGGCGAACAGCGGCGGCCGGTCGGTATAAAACCGCCCGGAGAGCTCGGCTGCCAGGTGCTGGGCGTCGGCTGCTGAGCCGCCATTGCCGCAAAACAGTACTTTTCCCTGCGCTTGAAATGCCGTCACCATGAGGTTGGCGGCCTCTTCTATTTTCGATAAAAAAACGGGGTCGGCCAGCACAGCTTGCTTGGTGGCAATGCTGGCAGAAAAAGCGTTTTGAATGAGTTGTCGCATGTCGGAATGAAACAGGTTGGCAGCGAATGGGGTCGTGCAAAAATCGCCCGGATTTTTTAAAAAAGTGGAATTGCGCAAATCTCTTGCGCCTTTTAAGGTCAAAAGCCGGGTCTTCGCGCCTTCAGTCCAGTTGTTTGCCTAATTTTTGGCTCCCGCTCCGGCAGCTCAGACAATTTTGAAGACAAACAACTCTCCCTTTCAAACACTCATCCAGTCTATGAATCGCAAAAACTTTCTCCGGATTTCACTCTCCGGCCTGGCGACAGGAATACTTTGGTCGCCGGCAAAGGTCATCGCCCAGCAACCCGTGAAGCCCCCGCAAATTACCCCTGAAACCGTTCGGGAATTCGTCGCCAAGGCGCACAACGATCTCGATCGCGTCCGTGAAATGCTCGGCAATGAACCCAACCTTTTAAATGCCGCCTGGGACCTCGGCGGCGGCGATTTCGAAACCGGGCTCGGGGGCGCCTCGCATGTCGGCCGCAAGGATATCGTGCAGTTTTTCCTCGAAAATGGCGCCCGGGCCGACATTTTTACCTACACCATGCTCGGGGAGGTCGAGCTGGTGAAGGCGCTGCTGGACAAATTCCCGACCCTGCTCCATGCGCCGGGCCCACATGGACTGACCCTTTTGCATCATGCCGAAAGAGGCGGAGACGCCGCCGCTCCCCTGGTGGAGTTCCTGACGAACAAAGGCTTGACGGTGCGAAAACTGGACCTTTTTAAAAAGTAGCAGGGTGTTTTTGACCTGTCAGGTCCGGGGTTCACAAGGCCTCAAGAAAACGAATCAATTGCTCCCGCTCCGCAGCGCTCATTTTTTCTACGTTCTGCCGCGCTTTCTCGGCCTCGCCACCGTGCCACAACACGGCTTCGAGCAAGGACCGTGCGCGGCCATCGTGCAGGTAATTGTCGTGTCCGTTCACGATACGGGTAAGGCCGATACCCCAGAGCGGCGGCGTGCGCCACTCCTGACCGTTGGCGCCGAATTCAGGCCGGCCATCGGCCAGGCCTTCGCCCATGTCATGGAGCAGCATATCGGTGTAGGGCCAGATCGTCTGATTGGCGAGGAAAGTATTTTCGGATAAAGAACCGGTTTGCTGGCTGGGGGTGTGGCATTTGGCGCAGCCGGCGTTGTGGAACAGTTTTTTGCCGGCAGCGACCTCCGGATTTTCCAGTTCGCGCGGCGCCGGCACAGCCAGGCTTTGTGTGTAAAACGCCCCAAGGCGCAGCCCTTCCCAACCGATTTCCGGATCATCGGCCAATGGATCGGCCTGCGGCTGGCCTGCCGACGATTCGACCGGGAAAAGCGGGCTGGTCACGCCCATATCGCCCGAAAAAGCCGCCGCGGTTTGCTGAACAAGGGATGGCTGGCCGGCTTTCCAACCAAAACGACCGAGTGCAAATACCTCATTTTCAATATCCCAGACACGGTTGGCGCGACCGCTGATGCCATCGCCGTCGGCGTCGTTCGGATCTTCTTTTTGAACAATACTGCTTTCAGGAATTGCTTCCAGCAACCCCAATCCGAACACGGGAGGTGCGAGCCTCGGAGAAAGCAAAAAACCCGCCGGCAAGGTGGTATAAGGGTCGCTAAGGGTAAATACCGGCTCCCGCAAGGTGTACGGCGTACCGTCGGTAAATTGGCGTACCCGCTCGACAAACTGAATGCTCACCCGCGCTTCGGGCTGCACGCCCCAAACGGCTTTGGTTTGCAACTGCCCGCCGAATCCGGGCAGGACCAATGGCTCTCCGTGCGAACCGGCGCCCTCCATACTCAACCTGAGCAGTAAGCCGCCCAGATCCTCTTCCGAAGCCGGGAATGCCGCGCGTCCATTGCGGCCGTGGCACGAAACGCAGGAATTCTGGTTAAAAAGCGGCCCCAGGCCGCTGTTGACCTGCGCCGGAGCGGTGACGTAAATGGCCTCAAAAGCTACGTCGCCATCGAGGTGGCGCGCCACTTCATCGGCCGTCAGGTTGGCGCAGGGTTGCTCAAAACCATCGCTGAAAAACCCGGACACGGTGGTGGCGCCACCGGGCCGGTACTCGGCACTCAGGTCCTCGGGAGGAGTGGTATTGTCCTTTCGACAGGCGGCCAGCAGGACAAAGGCGGTAAGAAAAATGAATGGTCGTATCATGGTTTGGGTAAATGTTTTAAAGGCAGAACGGAGAAGGATTGAAAAGGTCAAAGTCGATTGCCGCGTCAAACCCTTTCAATCCCGCCTCATTCTGTCTTCCTGATTCATAACCCCTGCACAAAAGGCAGCAGGTCGCTTTGCAAGGTTTCGAGCAGGTCGCGAACCTTGTTTTGGGCATCCTGCACCTTGGCGGGCTGGTCAAAAATGGCGGTCGTAAAGGTGCCCGGAATACCTTCAATGGCAGCAATCGCAGCGTCTATCTCTTCATCGATGCGGGCATTTAGGGCAGGATTTCTTTCTTCCACAATGCCGTGGATACTTTCCGGAGAATGGCCGCCATTCAGTGCGCCGAAATAGATGTTGCGGATGCTGCGGATATTATCGGCAAAATCGGCCTTCGAATTGGCACTGAAACGGCTTTCTTCGAGGGTGATGTTTTGCTGGGTAAAAGGATCGTTGATCTTGCCGTTGGCCACCTCGTCCGCGATGGTGACCAGGCCGTTCGCCACTTCCTGGATGGCCGCTTTTTGGCTCGGATAAATGCTCTGCGCGGTGCCGGCCTGCAGCAGATTCCGGATAAAATTGCCCCCCGAAGTGGCCCAGGCCGTATACAGTTTGTTCGTTTCGCCTTTCAGGCTTTCGGCACAGGCGCGCAGGTATTCAAATTCGCGTTGGTCAAAATCGGCAACCACCTTGTTGCCGTCCACACCAAAAATAAGGTACTCGATGGTGTGAAAACCCTTGACCGTACCCTCCTGCTGATCGATAAAAGACTTCGTGAGCACATTGCCGCTATTGAGCACATTTTCAAGGTCCACCTCGTTCACCGGCCAGGAGTCCATGGCCGGGTCGATGCCCTGCTGATCCACGGGGCCGAACAGGAAGCCCTCGGCCTGTTCCCAGGGCTTGCGCGCATCGCGCCAAGCCTGGCGGGCGGCATCGAGATGAGCGGTAGTGGGGGCAGTTTCGAGCGCGGTGAGGGCCGCGACAAGCAGGCTCGTTTTCTCATCCAGGTCGGCGTAGGTTTGAAGAATAACGTCTTCCCCTGTGGTGCGCAACATGGCGGAATAGTCGCCGGGCGGCGTGATGGGCTCTTCGTCTTTGCAAGCCGACAGGCCGACGAAAATCAAGGCTAAAAGTGTGAGATTTTTTTTCATAAAATATTGACTGTAAGGCATTTATTGAATATGAAATCCTAAACCGACGGAAAAGGTTTTTTGCAGGTTGGCGGACGGGATGCCGAGTTTTTCCACGGCGTATTGGGTTTTCAGAACGATCTGCGGCAGCGGCTGGTAATTGACGCCGGCCGTGATCACGTTGCGCTCCCAGCGCGGGTTGTCCACCACCTGCCCCTCGGTGCGGAACATGGAATCATAATAATCATAGCGACCGAAAATGATCAGTTCGCCGTTCGGGTGCCGGGGCAGCACGTCGAAAAGTTCGAACCCCAGTTCCGCGCTCCAGCCCAGGGCCGATTGCGCCACGGGCGTTCGCTTCACGTTCAGGTTGTTGGACAGGTTGCGGTTGGCGTTGGTGACCGCTTCCGAGTTCTGCAATTGTCCGTAAATCAATTGTCCGCAGAACTCGAAAGGCGACCATTCGTACACGACGTGCGCATCGAACAGGCTCAGGTAGGCATCCACGGCGAGGTCGGGTTTGGGGCGGTTGTTGCGGGTATTGCCGAAGTAGCCCGAAACGCCGACGGCCTGTTCGTGGCCGAACTCGTAGTCGAGCCGGCCGACGAGCGCCCAGTCTTCGGCGTTCACGGTTTCGAAGCGTTTCTGGTTGCCGCGTTTGATGAAATTGGCCGAGTTGAAGGCGCTGCCGTCAAGCCCGGTCACTGCGCCGGCGTAGTATTTCCAGCGGCCCAGACTGCCGCTGGCCAGCACCCCGAATTCCGCCCAGTCGGTGGGCAGCAGGGTGTTTTCCATCATCGGCAAGGTGTTCGTGAAATACTCCTCGGGTTCGTCGCGGAAAGTGATGAGACCGAAAGGCACCTTGACGTACCCGGCCGATATCCGGTGTTGACGTTTTTTACCCCAGACCCAGTCCAGGTTGAACTCTTCGAAACGGACTTCGCCGCCTTTTTCCACCTCGTATTCAAATTCGCCGAACTCTTCGAAACGGTCGAATTCGACGGCCACGCCCGTGCCGCCGTGCTCAAATTCCAGTTCGGCGTTCAGCGACCAGCGCGGCGCAAAGCGGTAGGAGCCTTCGATAACGGCGCGTTCGAAGTCCACTTCGTCGCGCTTTTCAGGCCATATCTGCCAGTCGAAACGATGGTAATTGATGGAGCCGTAAGCTTCGATCTGGAGTTTTTTGTAATCGGAAGGATCGGCGGGAATTGAGTCCAACAGACTGGCTTCCTGGGCTTTAAGTGGCACAAGCGGTAGCAGGAAAACAGGAAGCAGAGAGAGAAAAGTAGTCTTTGCGCGCATAAGAAGGATGTTTTCAGGCGGCAAAGGTGATGCTTATGTGGATTAAATCTTAATAAACATTGTCAGAAAATTTTGAGAAAAGAAAGACAAGGCACCCTGTCTCATATCGCAACATGACCTGCATCATTTCTGCCTCCCGGGGACTCCAATACTTTTAAACCATCGCTTCACCACGTAAAATCAAGGAGTTATGATGCACCTTAATACGATCGAGACCTGCCGAGCCTGTGCCGCCTCCTGTGAAAACTGTGCGGAAATCGCCCTATTGGATGGCAACGAACTGTGTTCGTTAATTTGTCAGGATGCCGCGGCTGTATGTGCCGTTTGTGCGCAAATGCAGGAGCGACACTCGCCATTTGCTGTGGAAATGTGTCGTTTGTGCGCACACATATGCGGGATGTGCGCCGAAGAATGCCGGAAACTGTCCGTGGAGAACGACCCCTATTTCGCCTGCGCCGAAGCCTGCGAACAATGCGCGATGGAGTGCGGGATGGCTGTTGCCTGAGCGGAATCGGCCGGCAGGAAAAATCAACATGCTCCGGGAACTGGATCAGGAGGCCCCAAGCGGCGCCGGCCCGGGTTGGTCACTCGCCCGCATACCCTTCTTTCAGCATAAAAACCGACATCAAAAGCATCGGCAGAATGTTGAGCATGACCATCAGCATACCGTTCAGCATGTTGGCTGTGGACATTTCTCCTTTGAGGTTGGTAAGGATGCAGTCGAGGATTACGCGGCCTGCTTCAAAACCTGCCCAAAGCAAAAATCCCCAGCTCACCCACACCCTCGCGGTATTCCAAAATGCCGGCACCGGCGCGCCGGTCAGTTGAAAATACACATAAACGCCCACGAAAAGACACATAAAAGCGTAGTTGATAAAGTACATGGCCCGGTGATTTTAAAATCATTTGAAGGATGGATCAGCGCCAGTTGTTTTTCCCGCCCATCATCATGACGGCAACAAACAACACATACGGCAGGGCCAGCACCACGGGTATGGCTGCAATAATGAGGGCCATCATCGACTGTCCGTGGTTTTTAAAGTACACACTACCCACCAGGATCAGCAGCACGATGACCAGGAGAAAGGTCCACATAGCCAGGTATTTGGACGAAGGACTGGCGTTGCGGCCAAAGACGCCCATCATGAACTCATTGTAGCCGAAGAGGGCCATGAGCACGTCGAGGAGCCAGATGATCCAGAAGAGGAGGAGGAGCGTTTTCGACATGGTTGTTTTCTGTAAAATGAAGAGCCGAACAGATGCAAGTGGCGAAAAGTAATTCCTTTTTCGAAAAACAAGCCCCTGAACTCATCGCAACAACAAGGTGCCCGCCCCAAGCAATGTCCCGTCGCCTTTTTCAATCCGGAAATGATAGGCGCCGGCCGGCAGCTCATCCCGGTCAAAGTGATAAGCAGCGCCGTTCAAACGCGCCTCCCTGACTTGCCTGCCCAGGGCATCGGACAGCAGGAAACGACATCCACGAAATTCGCCGCCATCGGCACGGCGAAGGACAGCAGCATCGCCTACAGGCTGTGGCTGGACCAATATTG